>NZ_JBSJZG010000004.1:0-529995 GCF_054798195.1 Microbacterium sp. GXF0217
CGAGCCGCGCCCGACCAGACTCCGCCTTGGGCCAGATCAGACCGTCACCCCTGGGCCACTTCAAGTTGACATAGCCAGACCTTTTCGGCGTACTGCTGGATCGCCGCTGTTGACAGTCGCGAAACGGTGTGTGCCATGATGCCCCTCCCCTCAGGTGGACAGTTTAGACGTAGATCCCGACACTCCGCGTGATGCCTTGCCGAATGTGTGAGGTGTCGTCTAGTCACCTGAATCCGATGGGCCTTGATACGCGTACCGAGTCTTTTTCTGGGCATGCTCATCTATGCGCGGCGCCAGCATATTCATCCGTAGATGAGCGTTTCGGGCGTGCGGCATGGTCGCGACAAGACGTTCGGTGACCCTCGGCAGGTGTGCAGTGAGCTCGGGTAGCGCTTCGCAGTAGCAGCGTTGCGGGTCCGGTCGAGCGCGGCCGTCGTCGCCCACGCCGAGTCACGCCTCGATCTACCACCGGTCTAGCCCCTACTACAGGGTTTGCGCCAACTGTCTTTCTTATTTCAGCGACTTCTCCACGTATTCGGACAGCGGTGACCCCGGCGGCCGGAACCCCCGAGACGAGGTTGGACATACCGAAGCGAATCCAACCCTTACGGAGGAGCTTCTGTGTCCCGACCACTTTTGTCTGCAACCGCAGCGCTGTTCACCGCGCTCGTCATCATGATCCCCACATCCGCACACGCGGAGACATCATCCGAACCACCGGCAGCCTGCACTGTGGGCGGCGTGGCCGTTCCGGACGGCGCAGTAGTCCCGGCGGAAATACCGAGCATCATCTCCTGCTTCGAGTCCGTCGAGGAAGCGGAACAGTTCATCGCGGATGGTGCGCCAGGCGACTATGAACAGCTCCAGCCCGCCGGGCTGGCCGCGCCTCTTGCCGCGGCAGCCACCGTAACCATCGGAAAGGTGTGGACAGGCACGTCGCGCAGTGGCTCGGTCCTGATCCATTGGGGATCTGGAACGGGGTGCCATGGTGTGACCTACGGGTTCCCGAGCCTCACGTCGAGTTGGAACAACAACATCCGTTCCGCTGAGGGCTTCAGCAATTGCTGGTCGTCACAGTACGACGGCACCAGCTACAGCGGATCGGTGCTGACCTGCGCGCCGTACTGCTCGGCCCTCGGGTCCATGGCGGCGAAGACTTCTTCTATCGTCTACCGCCCCGTTGGCACCTTCGGTTGATATGGGTGCAGTTTGAGGACAGAGCACTCGATCCGCTCAGGGACGACTGCGGCTTCGCCCTGATCTGTCACGCACACGGTGAAGTCGGACGGCGCTTGCGCGGGGGCCGGCGTCGCAGCTAACGGGTCAGTTTCGGCGAAAGCGCCCGACTCCCACATCTGAGCGCACAGTGCCTCAGCATCCTCGATTGCAACGACGCCGTCTGGCGTGGCAATACTGACCGCCGCGCCAGACAGCGTCCCATCGGAGTTTCGATAGGGCCCCTCCATGCATTGCACAACGCTGGTTTCGTTAACCGGACGCTCCTCAAGCAGAACGACGGCCGCGACCCCGGAGCCGACGAGGGCGAGTGCCCCACCGCAGATGGCGATTCGGCCCCAGATAGTTGCCCACCACTTCTTGCGGGACAGATCACGTCGCATTCTCTCGATGAGAAGGTCCTGTACCTCAAAGTGGTGCGGCATTTGGCCACCATCACGGTTCACGCTTGCACCTCCTTCGTCGTAGGAGAGTACCGCTCAAGAGCGCCGCGGAGGCGGGCCTTGACCCGAGACAGCCGAGATTTTACGGTGCCCTCAGGAATTCCCAGCGCGACGGCGGCTTCATGCATCGGCAGTTCATGGATTACACACAGGACCAGGACGCTCGCATCACGAGCTGGAAGTTTCAGCAGCGCGTCACGCACATCGCCGGAGATGTGTAGGACGTCCATCGCGTGGGCTACCTCATCAGCGTGGTCGGGAACGTCCCCGTCATGGGGAATGCGGCTCAACAGTCGCTGATAGCGTCGGCTCGAACGCTGACTGTTCTTAGCTGCATAAGAGGTCGTGGCGAACAGCCACGGCAGAACCGAACCGTCGACAAGACGAACCTTGTCGCGCTTCCTCCACAACTCAAAGAAGGCTGTAGCCGCAACCTCTTCAGCGTCCCAGGTGGACCGCATAAGTACGAGAGCGAGGCGATAAACGGCGGCTTGGTGACGGTCATGGAGGAGCCGGTAGGCGGGTTCATCGCCGCGCGAGAGACGAAAGAGCAGTTCCCCGTCGCTTGGCGCGCTCTGGGGCTTGAACTCCGGCACAACTCACCTCGAACATCAGGGCAGAATCGTTCTATCTGACCACTGAGCATCGAGTCTACGTCGACTCACCTACGCCTCATGCCGAAAGCCCCAAACGTTCAGGTTTCGTGATCCAGCAGATTCTGCGGGCAATGGACTGCAGAGATAGAGACGAACCCGGATGCGGACGAACGGAAGCTCACGCAGCTTCGGACGGTTCACGGACCGCACGCAACGCCCCCGCGCGGTCGCGGCGTGCCTCGCGCGGCGAGCAACGTAGGTACCTGTGGCACTGAGCTCGGAAGGTCTCGTAGTTGCTGTACCCGCAATATCGTGTGATCTCCGCCATGGCGACGGTCGGGTTCAGCGCGGCGAGCACCACCACCTGCTTCAAGCGGCGCTTGGCCAGGAGCTCCGCAACGCCTGCACGGGCGGAGAACGCCCGGTCCAACTGCCGCCTTGAGACGTACAGCTCGCGCGCGAGCCAGGTCGGGCCGACCTGAGGATCTCGATAATGCTCGTCGATGAGTGCAAGACATCGCTGACGCAGCGCTATGAAATCGGTAGCCCTCATATCTAGTCATGTCCGCCACGACGTTTGGGGTTCCATTTTCATTGCGGCCGTGAAGAACCTGATCTGCGTACTGTGATGCCAGAGCTCGATACCTCGTTTTCCGTGCGTTAGAGCGGATGCACAGGGTCGGCAGCATCTCCGCATGCACACGGCCTACAACGGGCTGAACCTCACGGCCGTGACCTTCGAGACAGCTAGCGGCTCGCGTAACGACAGCAAGCGGCACCGCCTCGTACATGAGCGGTATGCACGTTCGACTCGCTATCCGTCTGAAGGGTTATGCGGCGCGCATAGAGAGGTAGTCGTCGTGCTCCGGGAGGCGACAATCAGCGTTGGGTAGAATCGGGCCGCACCTCCGGCTCGGGGATGGGAAGGGGAAACGGTGAACCTTAGCAGCGCCGAACTCGCGCCCCTCAGCCGCATGTTCTCCTCGGCAGTCCTGCGGGAGCTTGGAAAACACGGTCAGTCCGCGCTGCTTGGCCGGCTGCTTGCTCAGACAAAGATTCCCTCGGCGATGAGCTCGCGGGCGACGGTCGGCGATGCGTTCGACCACGCCTTTGCGACGCTGAGCCGTCTGGGTAACCGTGACGAGTACGTCTACCGCACAGCCATCACTCAGAAGATCCTTCTCGGACATCACAGCCTGCGCACCGCATCGATGCTGGGCGAGGCGCGAGTCGGGATGAACAAAGCAGACGTTGTCGTGCTCAACGGCACATCGACCGCATATGAGATCAAGTCCGAGCGTGATTCGTTGTCCAGGCTTCAGAGCCAAGTGACGAGCTACAGCACAGTGTTCGCGGCTGTGAACGTCGTCACGAGCTCGAAGCATGTCGAGCAGATTCTCCGCCAGGTACCGTCCGATGTCGGAGTGCTGGTCCTGTCGCGACGGTTCACCCTGCAAACAGAGCGAGCAGCAGCCATCGACGCGAGCCGAACAAGTTCGCTCGCCATCCTCGACTTCGTGCGCGTCGACGAAGCCGCGGCGATACTCAGGGCATTCGACATTCAGATGCCGCAGGTCCCGAACACTCAAGTGCGCTCCAGACTTAGAGACATTTTCGCGACCCTCGACCCCGCGCGTGTTCATGCAGAAATGGTCAATGTTCTCAAGCAAACGCGTTCACAGAGAGCCTCCTCCGAGCTCATGAAGTCGATTCCCTCATCTCTGCGTGCTGCCATGCTGATGTTGAAGATGGATCGCGCGTCGGAACATAACATCCGGGAAGCGACACTTCTCCCTGTCAGCGCCGCAGTCACCTGGAGATAGCCATGTACCACCCGTACTTCCGAGGTAAGCAGTACGAACTTCTGGCGCTGCGGGAGACTGCGGAAGTTCTGGCTTCCGCATCTTTTGTCCCTATCATCGAGCCCGTGCGTCAGTCGCTCGCGGGACTCGAACGGGCGCTTGACGAGCTCAGTGACGCAGGCGCTCAGGCTATCGTCATCGTCAACCCCCGTCATGGGGACCTCCGCGTCGATGGTAGCGACGTTAGCGCGTTCCTCGACCGTCACTACCGTAACAACGACGCGATCTTCGCTGGCCTTCTCCTCCACAGCAACGTATCGACGGCGGCCGCGGTCGCACTCATAGACAATCATGCTGACCTCAACCCGGTCGTCATCCACGCTGGCTTCACTGAGGCTCGCGCTCTCGCAGAGGCGCTCGGTGACCGGGCACTGTCGTTCCCTCACGTCTTCGTCGAGGACCAGGCCAGCACCTTGTACCGGAGGCACTTCGAAGGCGCCATCCGAATCCTCGTCCGCGACGGCTTTGAAGCGATGAACAACGCAGATTACGGGGCCGTCGATCCGTTCTCAGACCTGCATGTCACGTTCCCCGAGTTCGGCGTTCAAGGCTATGGTGATTTCCTCACGGTTGGAGACCGCTACACCGAGGGCGGTGGGCCGGCATACGCGGTCGCGATCCACCTGACGTTCATCGATCCTGACAACGATGACGAAATGCTCGTTCAGCACTTCGTCTCAGATACGAACGGAACCCCGTCGGACACCGCGGGAAAGTTCCTGGAGGCGCTGGACAAGCTCATCGCTGAAGTCGACAGTGGTCACTCGAAGATTCTAGGAACATCGGGCGTGGATGAGTTCCGCAGACTGCATGCAGATGGGCACTACCCCGGACTCGGCTACGTCAAGAAGCTCTCGATGCGACACCACATCGAGACGCTGGCGGACTTTCACGGACATTGAAGACGCCGCACCCGCAAGTGACTGATCCCTACCGGCGCTCCTGGCTTGCGCGCTGCGCTCAAGAGGTGTCGGGAGCTCGCGCCCGCTCTCTTCAGAATCCTCCCCGCCTGCAGTTCGACCAGTTCGGAATGCGGGCTGTTGGAGCACGCTGGCCTCTGATCCTCAAGCCCGCGGCGATGAGTGCATCGTGAGTTCACTGAATTCCCGTCGAGAATCGGACGCTTCGGCAAATCCGGTGTAGCGGGTGAATGCTTCAAGGGAGTCCACACCAGCTGCTCTCATCAACGTGATGACGTTCGTGCCTGCGTTGAGGTGCGCGACGATCCACGTTGCGCGCAGTCGCTGCGGTTGAGGGCGGATGTCCTTCGGGAGGCGGCTGACGAAGTTAGAGACTACGTTGCGCCAACTCGTCTCGCGGTCTGGTCGGAACAGGAATCCGTCGGGATCGCCATCGTTGTTGGGGATGATCTCGTGCGCCCAGCGTCTCACCATGACCACCGAACGCTCACGCGCCCCGTGGACGAGGAGGACGACGTCGTTCCCCTCGAACGTGACGTGTCGCCAGCGCAGACTGGCGATCTCGCTCGTGGAGAGACCTGCGCCCAACCCCAGAGCCAGGAGGTTGATAGCGCTGGCCCGGCGGCTCGGTGTCGCATGGGTGTTCGCCCACGACATCATCGATGCGATCTCGCGTCGCCCGTATGGCTTCGCTGGATTCGCTGGCGGCAACGCGGAGATGGGGACCCGGCGACCGTCGGGGTCGCCTATCTGTTCTGCCAACCGGAACAGCCTTGTACGAATGTTGCCGAGCACACCAGCGGAGTAGTCTCGGGCTGCCGATTGAACATACTGCTCGATAGTTCGGGTGGAGAACAGCTCGTCGAGCTCGGGATCCATACCTGCCTCCAGCACCGTCCATCGAAGGAACGGCACGACGGCGAAACGAATATCGGTTTCGCTGTACGGGGTGCGGCGGCCGAGCTCGACGCACTGCTGGATGATGTGGGCAACGGACGTGGCTGGCATGTCGACGTTTGTACCGCGCGGCACGGACATGCACGAACCGCCAGACCGCGCATATGTGATGCATGACTTCGATTCGCCACTCGACCTATCTGTTCCACACCTTCGCCGACATCTACGACTGCCGAGGAACCTTCACCTGGGCCGACGAGTTGCCCGAGGGCATCATGCTGGGCCCCTGGGCGGTCCACCGCGCGGATCAGGTCGCCGAATGGCTTCGCCAGTACCCGGAGATCGAGGCGGACTACACTCCCATGCCCCCGGCCTCGATGTTCCTCCGACTCACCGACACGGACGGCGTCACGCACGAAGTGCCCATGAACCCCATCCACCTCCGGCACCTGGAACGCGAATCCGAGAACAGGGGAGTATCTGTCTCGGATGTCGCGGCGGAGCTCGCGTTCCAGGGCGGGATCACCCCGCCGCTTCGCCTAAGCACCGGTCAGATCACGGCCTGGTAGACCGGCCCCCCAATCACGCCTCCCGCTCACGCGGGCGAAGCGCCGAAGACAAGGCGAGGAACGTACGTACCGCCCTGTCGGCGTCGACGGAAAGATCGGCACTCACGAGCAACCCCGCCATCAGCCCATCCGCCGCACTCGCCAGCCCGGCGATACGCGCATTCGCAGACTCGGAGGATGGTACGACTCCCAGGCAGTCGGCGCACACGTCCCGCAGACGTTCGGCGCACTCGCGCGTCACGACGTCGTACGGCCGCTCCCAGCGGCCCGCGCCTTCGTCGTACACCCGGTAGTGACGCATCTGAACCTCGATTCGAGCCCGCGCGCGGGTCACATCGTCAGTGGACAGCAGCACACGCGCACGATTTTCGGGGTCGCGTTGAGCCAGCACCCACTTGTAGTGATCCCGGGTCCGCGACTGCAGTTCGTCGGCGAGGAGCCTGCGGAGTGCGTGCGTGTTCGGGACCGTCCGGCGCAGCCCACCCAGTGACAGGCCGGCCGTGTCGGCCAAGCGTCGCAGTGTGAGCCATTCCACTCCTCCCTCAGCGACCAGGCCCCACGCCGCTGCCCCCAGCTCTCGCTGGCGACGGGCACGGTCCAGAACGCGGGGCATGCACGCAAAATAGCACAGGCGTGCTCTTTCAGAGCCTTGAGTTTCTGCGGATCCCCGACTGTGCTGTCGCGTTTTCCTGGCCGGTGCGTATAGCCGCCCCGGAAAGGAAACACGTCATGACCTCACAATCCGGGCCACACCGCCCGCCCCAGAACCGACTCCGCTCGAGCGACGAGCTGGACACTCGGCCAAGTTCGGCCCTCGACGACACCGAGGAGCGTGGAGTGGTTCACGCCGAGCTGCTTCGCGAACGCGCGAAGTCCACGCTCAGCGATGACCTCACGGAGCACAATCGCGACACGTCGGGCGACCTCGCCGGCGACGTCCTCGGAGGCAACGTTGGGCCAGCTGCCGCTGAGGTCAGCGGGGCTCTTGCGGGGAACTCCGACCATGCCGCCCATGCTATGTCGGCGGGTAGTGGTTATGTTCTCAACCACCCCTTGTGGCCCGCCCTGGAGAGGTACGAGCCACAGGACACGCACCTCTGGAAGGACATCCGCACCATGGTCATGCACGTCGTCGCCGCATCTGTCCGTCCGGGCTTGAAACGCCCAAGCGTGCGTCTCAAGCTCGCTCGCGATTTCGTCCTGTACGCCCACGAGCATCTGGCCGCTGAGCTTGACCTTGAGGACGTGTTCACCGAGCACAACGCCCGGCTCTTCCTTCAATACGGTACCGACGCTGGTTACCCCCGCCCCAAGCACAACACGTACCCTGCTCTGGCGCGGATGGTGCTGGCCGTAACAGGCGTCCGCCCCGACCTGAAGGTGTACGAACCGGCGGTGCCCGCGCCGTACACGAATGCTGAGCTCGCTGATTGCGTGTCGGTCGTGCAGTCGATGCGGACCGCTCAGCGTCGACGCAACGGCATGCTCGTCGTTGCTCTCAGCGCTGGCGCCGGCCTCAGTACTCGCGAACTCATCGACGTGCGCTGGTCCCACGTCTCGGGCGACTGCGTCTCTGTCCGGGGCGAGCACCCGCGCATCGTTCCCATCCTGCCGGCATGGCGTGACCAGCTGGATTCGGATTCGCGCGATGACCTCGACCCGTACGTGCTGCTTCCGCACATGCCACGCGATAACCGCAACATCATCAGCAACTTCCTCAGCGGACTACCCCGAGGAAGGCCCAACGTCCGGCGCCTGCGCGCGACGTACCACTTGGCCTTGCTCAGCCACGGCATCAGTGCACAGGACTTCGTCTACCTATCAGGACGCGCTTCCTTCACTTCCCTCGACTCCTACCTCCCCCTCCTCCCGGACCGCAGCTCAGACCTGCTCGCCGTGGTTGACCAGCTCTTCCCGAAGGACCACTCATGACCCATTGCATCTCGGCCGATAGCCGTTCCGTCCACTCACCGAGCACCCGCACGAGCATGTTCACGGCCGACGACGTCCGGGACGCACAGCACTCGCTTCACCTGGTGCCTATCGTGTCGATGCTGGAGGCGTGGCGGAAAGAGGACAACGGTCCCGGAGGCCGACCCGCAGTGCTTTCGTTCGAGGCGCTGTTGACCGTGATGCTCATGCTTCGCGCGGAGCAGGCGCCCCAGCTGGTCACCGAGCTCGCGAACGTCTTTTATCAGCGGCTCACCGAAGAAGCCCGCGAGCTCCTCGGCGTTGCGGGCATCCGACCACGAGCAACATTCACACAGGACTGGAAACGCTGGTATCACGTCACCTCCCGGTGTTTTCACCGACTCCTCGACATCATCGATGGGTTCCCGGCGCGCCGTCAGGTGATGAACGCGGAGGAACGGGCCTATCAGTACTCGCTGCGCGACGACGAGACAACAGCCATCAAACGCACCCGCCTGGACTGGTTCTGCAACGCGCTCCTCGAGATGACGTTCCAGGAACTCCCGGCCGACGTGCGTGACCTCTGGGAGGGTGACATTTCCATCGACCAGACCAAGGTCCCCGCGGTCAGCAACCGTGGCAAGCGAAAAGTCGCCCGCAAGGCAGGCAACCGCTACGTCCGCGAGACAACCGATGCGCTGGTCATGGAAATCGACGCGGACTGGTACGCACACCAGCCGGACCACCGTGAGACCGGGGACCCCCGGGCGATGGACTTCACCTGGGGATACGCCGCGAGCATCGCCATCTCGGTCCCGCCCGACCCGGCTGCGAAAGGCGACAAGGCACGGCTGTATCCGGCGATAGCCATCGCCATGAAACTCTCCACCCCAGTTGCGGACGCGCTGGCGCCCGAGACCCTCGCCATGCTCGGCAGCATCGTCGAGCGCGGCCACAAGCCTGGCCGGGTAACCGCTGACAGGGCGTACTTCAGCCAGCTCCTGCCCGACGACCTCCTGCTGCCGGTCCGCGCTCTCGGATACAGTCCGGTGTTCGACTACAAGGTCAACGACCTCGGCGCCAACGGGCACATCGGCGGCGCCATCCAAGTCGAAGGACGCCCCTACTGCCCGGCCATGCCGCGCGGCCTGGTGAACGCGACCAAACTGCGCAACGCCGGGGACATCTCCGCCGATATCTACAAGGCGCGCATCGAAGAACAACGCCCGAAATGGGAGGCAAAACGAAAAGGCCTGCCGGACGAGAACGGGTCATACTCCGTGCGATGCCCAGCGCTCGGAGTCGCCCCGGGCGTCGAGTGCCCGCTCCGCAAACTCGACCCGAAGGCCGCGAAGAAGGCACGTCCGATGGCGAAACCGCCGGCACAGCACGCCCGCGACCGCATCTGCACACAGACGAGCGTCACAGTCCATGCCGATGAGAGCACGCGGTACCTGCAAGAGCTGCGATTCGGCTCAGAACAGTGGCAGCGAGTGTACGGATACGACCGGTCGGCCATCGAGCTCATCAACAACGTCGTCAAGGACGGCAGTCACGAGGACCTTGAGAACGCGAAGCTGCGTGCTACCCGCGGCCTGACGGCCGCTGCCGTGTTCACCGCATTCGCTCTCGTATCTGCCAACCGCCGGATGGCTCGCGCCTGGGTGCGCAAGAACACCGAGCAAGCGGTCTTGCGTACAGCACCGCGCAAGAAGACCCACACGCCGAACGGGTTGGCGCGGTACCGGCCGCGCCTGCCCATGCTTGCAGCCGATGGCACCATCACCCTCCCGGGCGTCGCTGCGTGATTGGCGAGGACGGAGGAGCCTCTCAGTCTCCGCCCGACTCCACCGCTCGCATGATCTTGCGGAGGTCCCGCTTTCCCATTGCTTTCGCCGACGGAAACAAATTGCGAGCAATAATGACGACAATGCCGATGACTTCGACGACCGTGGCGGACAACCACGCGACCATAATTGTGGTGTCAACCTCGTCCTCGCGGAACAGGTAGTGGCCGAAGAAGACATTCGCAACGATGAGCTGCGCAGACACCACGACGATTGCGAACCACGCGAGTTGCATCCGCAGGCGCATGTTCTGCCTGCGGTCGCGCAGCTTGAGCGAGCTCTTCGAGAGCTCCTCCTTCGGAGACTCGACATTCACCCGGATCGGCTGACGCCGGTGGACTGCTGGTACATCTGCGGGCGCTGCGGAGGCACGTCGGAGGATGTCGAGCGCTCGTTGCAGTTCCTGCCGGCCCCGCGGAGCCTGCGGTGGATCTTCAGTCACGCGAGCCCGAGCCGTTCAAGGCGGATGTCCATCGCCTGTCGTGAGACGTTGAATTCCTTCGCGAGCCTCGCCGGCGTCATACCTTCCGCGAAGTAGTGCCTGACGGCGAATCCTGGCATGAGCAGCTCCGCTGCGAACCCGTTCGACCAGATCTCTTCACGATCCACGCCCTGCGAGGCAAGGTCGGCGCGCTCATCGACGTAGCCGAACTCGTGGTCGCCGGACTCCAGGTGTCGGAAGTAATGACCGAGTTCGTGCGCAAGGGTAAAGCGTTGCCGGTTCGGCGATTCAGCGCTGTTGAGGACGATGCGTGGTTTCGCATCACCCTCCTGCATCGCGATGACCCCCGCCGTGCCAGGCTCCAGCGTGCCGATAGACACATCGATACCCAGCTTCTGCGCCAGAGCGAACGGGTCGACTGGAATCGTCAACATGTTGTCCGAGTCCGCCAAGTGCGTCTGGAGGACATCGAACGCGGACTCATGTGCGCGCCTCATTTGTGTCACCCCTCGTCCTTTCCAGGTTAGTCGTTCACCCGACACCCTGCGGCGAAGCGTGACGCTAAGTGCTTACGGTCGGCGCGGACGCCGCTGCAGGAGGCTCTCATATCGCTAGCTTTGACCGCGAAGAGGACCAGGGAATCCGGATATCGTGATGTCCTTTCCATCGTCTCCTGGGACGCTGTCGTCTGGCTATGAGAGCCCGGGTAACGGACGCCGCATCACGCACCGTCTGATGGCGAGACCTCGGAAAGGACTACCAGTGGCGGCAGTTTCAGTCCTGCTCGGTGCCGCATTCGTAGCAGTGCCACATCGCGACGCCGGTGCGCTCGGTGGTGTCCATGCGGTGCAGACAGTTCGGGCAGTTAGGCGTCGACAGCACCTCGTCACGAGCAACGCGGAGCTCTCGCTGCCTTTCAAGGTCGTCCATGGCGACAGCCTAGGCGGGACCGTGGGTTGGCTCTGCAAAGGCTGGCGGCCCAGACGGCGTCCTCTTAGCATGGTTGATCGGCGTGCACCCTGAGGCCAACGGAGCCGGGTTCGGACGCGAGCACTGCGCTCACGCCCGCGCAGAGGGCACGTAGGCGCCTACGGCCCTGCAAGTGGTCACAGACCTCAACCACGGGTTCGCTCGCATCGGACGGCTCCGTGACACCGTCGGTCCGCGCGCCACGTAGGTACGAGTTATCCACAGGCTGGTCCCCATTGCATCCAAGCGCCTTTAAAGCTTCTCCACAGGCCTCGCCCTGTGCATAACTACACCGGTGTAATTTCAGACACGAACTGGCAACGAGCCTTCAAGCCTCCTACAACCGCGCGATCCTGCGGCTACAGGCCACGACAAACTACTGGAAGTTATCCACAGGCGGACGTTCTTCTTAAGTCATCAACGGCGCGCGAGCGCATACGGCCTCCAAAGCCCTGCTATACAAGGGATCGCCCATTTAAATCAAACGCGGAGTTGCCTTGCCGGATCGATCAGACGACGAGCGCTATCTCGACGAGCTCCTCCTACAGGTCGAGCGACGCGACCTGGAGTACAAGAAGGCCGAGAACAGCTTCGGTACGGATAAGGCCGTCTCATACTGCGCGGGAATCGCCAACAGCGGCGGAGGCTTCCTCATCCTGGGGGTGACGAACGACCGACAGGTGCATGGGACCGCAGCCTTCGGAGACCCCAGGACGCTTGAGCTTCGCGTGCACGAGAAGCTCTCGATCTCCGTCGTAGTAAAAGAGCTCTCGTACGAAGGCAAACGGGTTTTGGTCATTCAGATCCCGAGACGGCGCCGTGGCACGCCAGTCAGTTACGACGGTCGATACTATCTTCGCGTCGGTGAAAGCCTCGTCGACATGACTCCCCACCAGCTCGGCGAGATCTTCGACGAGCTGCGGGAACGTCCCGGGACGATGGCGGTGAAGAGCGGGTTATCCGAAGGAGACGTCGCGGATCTTCTGGATCTAGACAAGCACTTCGCGCTGCTCTCAACACCGCGGCCGAGCGATCTGGTCGATGCCCTCGCCGTCCTGGAATCGAAGAACCTAGTCATCCTCGACCAGTCGACGCACACGTACTCCGTCACAGCCACGGGTGCGCTCTTCCTCGCCAACGACCTCGCCGACTTCGATCTCCAGTGGAGGCGAATCCGATTGATCCGTTACGCGGCGACTGACCGCGTGAACGCCGTCTTCGAGCATCTCGAGGTCCGTGGATACGGACTGTGCTTCGAAGAGGTGCTCGACCTTGTCCGTGCGCACATACCTGTGGTCGAGGTCATCGAATCCGGTCTACGGGAAACTCGACCCATCTACCCGGGAACGGCTATCCGCGAGTTCCTGGCGAACGCGCTCGTACATCAAGACCTGGATGAACGCGGGGTCCAGATCACCATCGAGATATTTGAAGACCGGATCGAGATCCGCAACCCCGGAAAGCCCCTGATTGATGTCAGGCGCTTCGTCGACGACACTCGAGCCAGAAATCCTGAGCTCGCGGAGATCATGCGGCTGGCGAACATCTGCGAGATTCGCGGCAGCGGCGTTGACCGAGCACTGCTCGCCATCGAGGATCTGACCCGCCCGGCCCCGGACTTCAACGCAGGCGACAGCGCCACAACCATCGTTCTCCACAAGGAACGCAGCTTCGACGAAATGAATATCGACGAACGCGTTTGGGCAGCCTTCCTCCACGCGTCCGTCCGATACGCAGCCAGCGACAGCCTGACTAACTCGTCGCTGCGGCGGAGATTCGGTCTTCCCGATTCCAAGGCAACCGTCGTGTCCCAGGCCATCGCGGCAGCGGTCGAATTGCAGATCCTCAAGCTCGACCCACGTTCGGGTTCATCGCGGCGACACGCTCGCTATCTCCCGTTCTTCGCATGAGCCGCTCCATGGACGAACTGCGCTGAGCAGCCAACTACGGCTGACACAGCCGCCTGGCAAGCGTTTATGTCCCCGCACACGCTCTGAGGACGACGCCGTTGCCCCGGGCCAGTCCAACGCCAGCCGTACAACCGCGCCCAGGACGACAGAATTCGAGTCTGGCCTGGGAAAAGAAAAAAGCCCGGGTTTCCTAAACGGATCCGGGCCAGTTTCCTAAACGATGTGCGGATAAAACATAACCACACCGTGGTTGTGCGCGAGGGGGGACTTGAACCCCCACGTCCTTGCGAACACTGGCACCTGAAGCCAGCGCGTCTACCTATTCCGCCACTCGCGCGAGCGTCTCGTTCCGAAGAACTCAACTTCCCGAGGATATCACGCGTTCCGACCCCCGACGAATCCACGGCTCCTCCCACGCGCCACACGCGAGACTCCTTTTGCGGGATGAGACTTGCATAGCCCACGTACATCTCACCCCGCAGCGCACGTCTCACGGCGCAACAACGCTGGAACAACGGGGCAATCGCGCGGCAGGAAGGCGTTCACCCAGGACACCTGACTACGATGGCCGTACCAGTCGGCATGCCAGAGGAGCCCCGTGGGACTACTTGACAGCTTCGAGAAGGGTCTCGAGCGCGCGGTGAACAGCGCGTTCGCGAAGACCTTCCGCAGCGGCATCCAGCCGGTGGAGATCGCCTCCGCCCTGCGCCGCGAAGCCGACACCAAGGCGGCGATCGTCAGCCGCGACCGCATCATCGCGCCCAACAGCTACCTCGTGCGACTCAGCCCCGACGACGCCGAGCGGATGCAGTCGGTCGGCCGCCCCCTCATCGACGAACTCCTCGCCCTGCTCACGAAGCACGGCAAGACGCAGGGCTACAGCTTCGCCGGCCCGCTCAGCGTCGCCCTCGAGGCGGACGAGAAGGTCGCCACCGGCACCGTTCGCGTGAACTCCACGACCGTCGAAGGCCGCGTCACCTGGCAGGCAGTCGTCGACGTCGACGGCCGCCGTCACTCCGTCTCCCGCTCGCGCACCGTGATCGGGCGCGGCAGCGATGCCGACATCACGATTTCGGATGCCGGGTCGAGCCGACGCCATGCCGAGATCCTCTGGGACGGCGAGCGCGCCATGATGCGCGACCTCGGTTCGACGAACGGCACCAAGGTCAACGGGCAGAAGGTGCGCGAAGCGCGCCTGGAATCGGACACCACGATCAGCATCGGCCGCACGGATCTCGTGTTCCGCATCGTCCCTATCGCCTCGCCGCAGCGCCGGGACGACGACTCGACGCGCGCGTTCGGGGTGAGCTCGTGAGTACTCCCAGCGAACTGATCCTCCTCCTCCTGCGCATCGGCTTCCTGCTGCTGCTGTGGTTCTTCGTGTTCGGCGTCGTCTACTCGCTGCGCGCCGACCTCTTCGGCGTCCGCGCCCGCAAGCTGCCCGCCGAAGCCGCAGCGGCCCCCGCCGCCGCACCGGCCCCGGCCGTCTCGACCCCCGCGACGACCCCGGCATCCGGCATCGCGGCGAAGGCACCGGCCCCCGGGTCACCGGCGACCGCCACGAACGCTACGCGCCTCGTCATCACCTCCGGCCCGAAGGCGGGGCTCGAGATCCCCCTCGGCAGCGAACCGATGACGATCGGGCGCTCCAGCGAATCCGGCCTCGTCATCCGCGACGACTACACCTCCAGCCACCACGCGCGCCTGATGCTGCGCGGCGGCACCTGGACCATCCAGGATCTCGACTCCACGAACGGCACGTATCTCGAGGGCAAGCGCCTCGCCGCCGGCCCGGCCGTGATCGGCATCGGCATCCCCGTCAAGGTGGGCGCCACGACCTTCGAACTGCGAGCCTGAGCGCGGCATGGTCTTCGAGGGCTCGAGCGCCGCGATCTCCCATACCGGGAAGGTCCGCTCCAACAACCAGGACTCCGGTTACGCCGGCGCGAACCTGTTCGCGGTCGCCGACGGCATGGGCGGTCACGCCGGTGGCGACGTCGCCTCGAGCGTCGCGATCCAGCGCCTCGCGCCGCTCGACACCGGCTACGCCACGACCGACGATGCGCAGGCGTCCCTGCAGGCCGCGGTCACCACCGCCGCCGGCGACCTGATCCGCGCCGCCAAGGATCGCCCAGAGCTCGCCGGTCTCGGCACCACCGTCAGCGCGATCATCATGGTCGACGAGTACGCGGTGATCGGCCACATCGGCGACTCGCGCATCTACCTCTTCCGCGATGACGAGCTCACGCAGATCACCGCCGACCACACGTTCGTGCAGCGCCTCGTCGACTCCGGACGCATCACCCCTGAGGAGGCGCGATACCACCCGCGCCGCTCGGTGCTGATGCGCGTGCTCAGCGACATGGACCACGATCCAGAGCTGGACATGTTCGTCATGCCCACACTGCCGGGCGATCGCTGGCTGCTCTGCTCCGACGGCCTCTCCGGCGTGGTCGACGAGCTGCACATCGCCAAGGTCATGCGCCAGGGCCTCGCCCCAGGCCGCACGGCCGACACCCTGCTCAGGCAGGCACTGGACGGCGGCGCGCCGGACAACGTCACGATCGTGCTGGTTGACGTGGGCGGACAGCATCCGCTCTCCTCCGGCACCGCGACGATCGTCGGCTCGGCATCCAACCCCTCCGGCATCCTTGTCCCCGCCGCCCGAGCCGGACGCAGCAGCTGGCTGCACCCGGTGCGGCAGGCGGCCAACGAGCCGACGCACTTCGAGCCGGCCGCCGACTACCTCGAGGAGCTCATCGAGGAGGACAAGCGCCGCGCGAAGCGCCGGCGCATCGGCTGGATCAGCGCCCTGCTCGTCGCCCTCCTCGCCCTCGCCGGCGCCGGACTGCTCGCCTACAACTGGACCCAGACCCGCTACTTCGTCGGTGCAGACGAGGACAGCGTCGTGATCTTCCAGGGCGTTCAGCAGAACATCGGCCCGATCACACTGTCGACGCCCATCGAGGACACCGACATCCTCCTCGCCGATCTGCCGCCGTACCAGCGCGCGTCCGTCGAGCGCACGATCAACGCCCGCTCCCTGTCGGATGCCGAGGCCATCGTCGAGCGTCTCCAGGCCGGAGCGGATGCCGTCAAGGCCGACGAGGCTCAGCAGACCGCCACCCCGACTCCCACACCTTCCCCCACCACGGATGGGGGGACGCCGTGAGCACCGACGTCGTCGCAGACACCGCCGTCATCAAGGCTCTGAAGAAGATGCGCCTGCCGCAGACGCAGCGCAACCGCGAGTTCTGGCTGCTGCTGTTCGCCTGTCTGCTGAGCGGCGGCGCTCTCGCCCTCGTCCAGCTCGGCGCCCTCGGCGCGATCGACCCGATGATCCTCTTCATCGCCGGCGCCCTCGCCGTGCTCGTGTTCGCGCTGCACATCGTGCTGCGGATCGTCGCGAGCGACGCGGATCCGTTCGTCGTCCCGATCGCCACTCTGCTGACCGGTCTCGGCATCGCGATGATCTACCGCATCGACATCGCGAAGAACCTCACCGGTTGGGGCGCCTATTCGTCCAAGCAGCTCGCCTGGACCGCCATCTCGATCGCCTTCGCGATCGCGCTCGTGATCGCGCTGCGCAACTACCGCGTGCTGTTCCGCTACACCTACATCTTCGGCCTCGCCGGCATCGTGCTGCTGCTGCTGCCGTTCGTCCCCGGCCTGCGCGTCACCGACGCGAACGCCGACGTGTGGGTGTCGCTCGGCGGATTCATCTCGTTCCAGCCCGGCGAGCTGGCGAAGCTGTGCCTGGCCATCTTCTTCGCCGGATACCTCGTCCGCACCCGCGAGAGCCTCACCTCGGTCGGCACGCGCTTCCTCGGCATCACCTGGCCGCGCGCCCGCGAGCTCGGTCCGGTCATCGTGGTCTGGCTGATCTCGCTCGGCATCATCGTCTTCCAGCGCGACCTGGGCACCGGCGTCCTGATCTTCGGCATGTTCATCGCCATGCTCTACGTCGCCACCGGCAAGACCAGCTGGGTCGTCATCGGTCTCGCCCTCGTCGCGATCGGCGTCTTCCTCGCCACGCAGATCCTCAGCTACGTGCGCGGGCGCTTCACGAACTGGCTCTACGCGTTCGATCCGAGCGTCGTCGACCCGGAGGGCGCCGGATACCAGATCCAGCAGGGCATCTTCGGCCTCGCGCACGGCGGACTCATCGGCACCGGTCTCGGCCTCGGTCGCCCCCAGGTCACGCCCCTCGCGCACAGCGACTACATCATCCCGAGCCTCGGCGAAGAGCTGGGTCTCGTGGGCATCTTCGCGATCCTCTGCCTCTACATGGTCTTCATCAGCCGCGGCATCCGGATCGGCATGGCCGGGCAGGACGACTTCGGGAAGCTGCTCGCGACGGGTCTGTCGTTCACGGTCGCGCTGCAGGTGTTCATCATGGTCGGCGGTGTCACGCGGCTCATCCCGCTGACCGGTCTCACGACCCCGTTCCTCGCGGCCGGCGGTTCGTCACTGGTCGCCAACTGGCTCATCGTCGCGCTGCTGCTGCGGATCTCCGACGGCGTGCGCCGCCAGCCCAGGGTGGTGATCGGCTGACATGACCAAAGAACTCCGCCGCCTCAGCATCATCATGCTCGCGATGTTCCTGTCGCTGTTCATCGCGACCAGTTGGATCCAGGTCGTCGAGGCCGACGCGCTCGCCCAGAACACCAACAACAAGCGCACCCTGCTGAACAGCTACGAGATCCAGCGCGGATCGATCATCGCGTCGGGAAGCCCCATCGCGTACTCGATCCCTGCCGACGACACCTACGCCTTCCAGCGCGTCTACACGGATGCCGCGATGTGGGCGCCGGTGACGGGATACTTCAATCCGGCGCTGCAGTCCGCGACCGGCCTCGAGAAGGCGATGAATGCCGACCTCTCCGGCACCGGCGCCGGCGCGTTCTTCGCGGAGATCGAGCGCATCGTCTCCGGCCAGCCGCAGACCGGTTCGAGCATCTCGCTGTCGTTGGATGGCGATGTGCAGCGCGTCGCCTACGAGGCGCTGAACGGTCTCGAGGGCGCCGTGGTGGCGATCGAGCCGTCGACGGGGCGCATCCTCGCCCTCACCTCCACTCCGAGCTTCGACACGAACCTGCTCGCCTCGCACGACGTCGCCGCTGTCCGCAGCACGTACGACGAGCTCGAGAACGCGGTCGACAACCCCCTGTACAACCGGGCGATCGCCGGCAGCCTCAACCCACCGGGCTCGACCTTCAAGGTCGTCGTCGCCTCCGCGGCGTTCGAGACGGGGGACTGGACGCCTCAGTCGACGCTTCCGAACCCGGCGCGATACACGCTCCCCGGCACCAACCAGCAGATCGCGAACTCCGGCGGCGGGACGTGCGGCCCCGGCGAGACCGTCTCGATCGCGGATGCGATCCGGCTCAGCTGCAACATCCCGATGGCGCAGCTGGCCGTCGCGATCGGCGAGGACGCGATCCGCGAGACCGCCGAGGCCTACGGCTTCGATCTCTCGTTCGACATCCCGCTCACCTCGACCGCCTCGACGTACCCGCGTGGTCTCAGCGACGACCAGGTGGCGCTCACCGGCTTCGGCCAGGGCGACGTCCGTGCGACGCCGCTGCAGATGGCCATGGTGTCGGCCGGGCTCGCGAACGACGGCGTCGTGATGAACCCGCGGATGGTGGATGCCGTGATCCGCGAGGATCTGTCCACGCAGACGGCGTTCGAGAACACCGAGTTCGGTCGCGCCGTCGAGGAGTCGGTGGCGCAGGATGTCACGGACGCCATGGTCGCGAGTGTGGCTTCCGGAGCCGCGTCTAATGCGAGAATAGACGGGGTCGACGTGGCCGGTAAGACCGGTACGGCCGAGAACGGCGACACCGAGCCGTACACGTTGTGGTTCACAGGTTTCGCCCCCGCGGATGATCCGCAGGTGGCGGTGGCAGTCGTCGTCGAAGACGGCGGTGGTAAGGGTCAGTCCGGATCCGGCAATTCGATTGCCGCTCCGATTGCGAAGAAGGTCATTGAGGCGGTGCTGAACAAATGAGGCCGACGCAGGGTGTGTCGTTCGGTGGACGGTACGAGCTCCAGTCGCGGATCGCGATCGGCGGCATGGGCGAGGTCTGGGAGGCCACCGATCATGTGATCGGGCGCACGGTCGCCATCAAGATCCTCAAGGACGAGTACATGGGGGACCCTGGGTTCCTCGAGCGCTTCCGCGCCGAGGCCAGGCACGCCGCACTCGTCAACCATGAGGGCATCGCGAGCGTGTTCGACTACGGCGAGGAGAACGGCAGCGCCTACCTCGTCATGGAACTTGTTCCCGGCGAAGCGCTCTCGACGGTCCTCGAACGCGACGGTGCGCTCAGCGCCGACAAGACGCTCGACATCGTCGCGCAGACCGCCGCAGCTCTGCAGGCCGCGCACGCCGCCGGCCTCGTCCACCGTGACATCAAGCCGGGAAACCTGCTGATCACGCCGGACGGCCGCGTGAAGATCACCGACTTCGGCATCGCCCGCATCGCCGACCAGGTGCCGCTGACCGCGACCGGACAGGTGATGGGCACTGTGCAGTACCTGTCGCCGGAGCAGGCATCCGGTCACCCGGCATCCCCGGCGACCGACACCTACTCGCTCGGCATCGTCGCGTACGAGTCGCTGGCTGGCAAGCGTCCCTTCACGGGCGAGTCGCAGGTCGCGATCGCGATGGCGCAGATCAACGAGCAGCCGCCGCCGTTGCCGCCGACCGTCCCGATCCCGGTGCAGAACCTCGTGATGGCCATGATCGCCAAGAAGCCGGCCGATCGGCCGAGCTCCTCGGCGACCGTCGCGCGCGCCGCGCAGGCGCTGCGTCGCGGCGATCTGAACTCCGCGGCGATCGCCGTGCCCGCGATCGCCACCGGCGGGGTCGCCGACGAGACTACGCGCATGATGGACACGGCAGGTGACGACGCCACGCGCATCCTCACCACGACCGCGGCCCTCGAGACCGATGAAGCGGTCGACGAGACGAAGAAGAAGAAGCGCAGCCCGTGGACCTGGCCGCTGATCGCCCTCATCGCGATCCTCGTGCTGGCCGTCGGCGGCACGATCATCGCGCTGCTGTCCGGCGATCCGGAGGAGAAGCCGACCACGCCTCCGCCGACCACGCAGTCGCAGACCCCGACGCCCGACCCGACACCGACGCCGACCGCCACGCCCGTCAACGTCGGCGCGCTGGGCCTCGTCGGCATGACGTGCGACGCGGCCGTCGCCGCAGCGGACGCCGTCGACCTGGACGCCAGCTGCGTCACCGGTTCGACACCGGCCGCCACGGCAGAGCAGGTCGGCACGGTGCAGAGCGTCGAACCGACCGGCATGGTCGAACCCGGCACGCCTCTCACGCTCACGCTCTTCGCCGAAGTCGTCGCCGTGAGCCCGCCCGGGTCCGCTCCGACGCTCTCGGGCGACGCGATCGCCGGTGAGACCGCCACGCTGAACTGGACGAACTACACGTGCCCGTCCGGTGTGCCGGCGCTGAGCTCCTACGAGGTCACCATCACGAACGCGACGTTCGAGGACGGCACGACCACCCGCAGCTTCACCCCGGACGTGCGCAGCGCCGAGATCACGATCGATGCCGACACCGCCGGCCAGAACGTGACCGCGACCTACCAGGCGTTCTGCGGCGGCGATCGCCCCTCGGGCGCATCCCCGCAGATGACGGTGGCCATCGAGGCGGCGACCGATCCGGAGCAGACCACCCCGCCAGCCGACGACGAGGCGGATGCGGGCGGCGAGGCAGACGCGGGCGGCAACAACGAAGGGTAGCCTTGGTAGGCAGTCAGCAGTCGTCAACGCAGGGGGGGTCGTACGTGTCCACAGAGCAACGTGTCCTCGCGGACCGCTACCGCGTCGACCAGCTCATCGGCCACGGCGGAATGGCGAAGGTCTACCGCGGTTACGACCTGACCCTCGGTCGCGACGTCGCGATCAAGATCCTCGACCCCGAGCTCGCGCGCGACACCGCCTTCCGCACCCGCTTCCGCCTCGAGGCGCAGGCCGCCTCGAGGATGTCGCACCCGACCATCGTCCGCGTCTTCGACGCCGGTGAGGATGCCTCGGGCGCGCAGCCCGTCCCGTACATCGTGATGGAGCTCGTCGAGGGAACACTGCTGAAGGCGATCATCGCCGACGGCCCCGTCCCGGCTGCGGATGCGGTGCGCTACGTCGACGGCATCCTGGAGGCCCTGGAGTACTCGCACAAGGCCGGCGTCATCCACCGCGACATCAAGCCGGGCAACGTCATGGTGACCCCCAAGGGCACCGTGAAGGTCATGGACTTCGGCATCGCCCGCGCCGTGTCCGACTCGTCGTCCACGGTGGCCGAGACGACCCAGATCATCGGCACCGCCGCGTACTTCTCGCCCGAGCAGGCCAAGGGCGAGCCCGTCGACGGGCGCACCGACCTGTACTCGACCGGCGTGGTGCTCTACGAACTGCTCACCGGACGCCAGCCCTTCCGCGGCGATTCGCCCGTGGCGGTCGCGTACCAGCACGTCAGCGAGACGCCGGTGCCGCCGACCGAGGTCAACGAGCTCGCCCCGGCCGCGCTCGACCCGATCGTGCTCCGCGCGCTCGCGAAGGATCCGTACCAGCGGTATCCGGATGCCGCGAGCTTCCGCGCCGCCCTCGACACCGCATTCGGCGGCAAGGCTCCGAGCAAGAAGCAGATCGGCGCGCTCACCAGCGAGCTCTACGGGCCGAGCCCCCGCGCCGCGCAGGAGACCGCCCGCACGCTGCGACAGCTCTCCACCGACACGACCATGGCTCGGACCCAGTCCGGACCGCCCGTGGCGTGGATCTGGGCCGGCGTCGCGCTGCTCGCCGTGCTGCTGGCCTCGGTGCTGTTCTGGGTCGTCACGGTGCAGGGTCCGAGCGTGCAGTCCTCGTCGCGCAGCGTTCCTGATCTCGTCGACGTCAGCTCCGAGCGCGCCCAGGAGGCGCTGGACGACCTCAATCTCACCTCGACGCTCGTCATCGAGCCGAGCTCCGACATCGCCGAGGGCAACGTCACGCGCACGGACCCCGAAGCCGGCACCACGGTCGAGCAGGAGACCGACATCACGGTCTACGTGTCCAGCGGCGTCGAGATGGTCGAGGTCCCGCGCCTCGTGGGCATGTCGCAGGCCGACGCCGAGAAGGCGCTGAGCGATGCCGGGCTCCAGCTCGGCACGATCCGTCCGGCCAGCAATTCCGATCAGCCGGCCGGTGTCGTGCTCGAGGCCAGCGTGGCCGACGACGAGATCGAGGACGGCGAAGAGGTTCCGCCGGGGACGACGGTCGACCTCGTGGTCGCGAGCGGCATGGTCGCGCTCAAGAATGTCGAGGGCTTCACGCTGGATGCCGCGACCGAAGAGCTCGAGAGCGTCGGGCTCCAGGCGGTTCCGACACCGGACACGAGCTGCCCCGCATCCGACCCGCCGACCGTGATGTCGATGTCGCTCGCCCCGGGCGATGTGCCGGTGCACTCCCCGGTCGAGCTGCGTTACTGCACCGGCGAGTAGCCGGACAACGGGCTGAGCTCGGCGGCGCGAGCCACGGCATCGGGATCGCCGACGAGCGCGATCCAGTTCGCGAGCAGGCGGTAGCCGCCCTCGGTCAGCACGCTCTCGGGATGGAACTGCACCCCGAGGATCGGCAGGTCGCGGTGCGCGATCGCCATGACCGTGCCGTGCTCGGCGCGCGCGGTGACGACGAGGTCGTCCGGCAGGTCCGCCTCGGCGAGGGCGAGGGAGTGGTAGCGTCCGGCGGCGAAGGGCGACGGGATGCCGTCGAACAGCGCCGAGGAATCGTGGACGACCGGCGAGACCATGCCGTGCATGAGCTCCGGCGCCTCCGAGACCTCGACGCCGAAGGCCGCCCCGATCGCCTGATGGCCCAGGCAGACGCCGAGCACCGGCATCCGTCGCGCGGCTGCGCGCGAGACCACCGCGACCGAGGCGCCGGCATCGCGAGGCCGGCCAGGACCGGGAGAGAGCATGACGGCGTCGGCAGCGGTCAGCAGCAGGTCGATGCCACCCGGATCCACGGCATCCGCCTCGACGACGGTCGTGACGGCGCCGAGCTCGTGCAGGTAGCCGATGAGGGTGTGCACGAAGCTGTCGTGGTTGTCGACCACGAGCACCCGCACGGTCATTCCAGGTCGACCTCACCGGGCGTGATGAGCGGCGCGATCCACGGGAAGACGTAGAAGAAGAGTCCGTACAGGACCGCCGCGACGAGCACGAGCAGGATGAACACCCGCAGCCACCAGGGGCCGGGGAGGATGCGCCAGAGAGCTGCGTACATCGTGGGGCTCCTTAGATGGACGGCGGGGCGACTTCGACGGGAGCGAGCGAGTCGGGCGGACCCTCGGCGCGCGGCTGGAAGCCGTCGAACACACCGTAGGCGACGATGCGCTCGGCCAGCGAGTACAGCGGCGAACAGGCGGTCAGGGTGATGTACCGCTCACCCGTCTCCACGGCGGGCATCTGAGGGACATCGAGCAGCACGTCGACCTGCGTCGGGGTCACGTATTCGAGCGTGCGGAACCGATATGTGTACCAGCCCTCCGGCGTCTCGACCACGATCGCGTCGCCGACCTTGAGCTTGTCGATCTTGTTGAGCGGCTTGCCCCACGTCGTCCGGTGTCCTGCGACGGAGAAGTTGCCGACCTCGCCCGGCATCTTCGACTGGTCGTAGACGCCGATACCGATCTTGTCGAGGGTCACCGACCGGCTCGTTCCGCCGGCGACCGCGACGTTGTAGTCGTCACCGAAGCGCGGGATGAGCATCCGGGCGAACTCCACGCCGTCGCCGGGGTGCTCGAGGATGGGGGGGTCGTAGTACGTCTCGCCCGTCGCCTCGTCGGTGACGACGGGCGGGGGCTCCGGGGCCGGCTCGTTCGCCCACTCCTGGGAGATCGCGGCGCCCTCGGCGTTGTGCTGCGCACTGATGATGATGTCGCCGATCCACATTTGCCAGGCGACGAACAGCATGACCAGCACGCCGGCGGTGAGCAGCAACTCGCCCAGCACGCTGGTGAACGTCGCGCGCGGACGCCGACGTCGACGCCGCGCGCGACGGGTCTCAGGCACGGCGGTTGCAGTCACACGCGCGATCCTATCCGTTCCGCGTGAACGTCGGCCGGGAGGCGCGGGGGTTCTCGGGCCGCATGGGTAGAATGTCCCCATGGCACGAGACCGCAAGAGCGAAGAACCCGTCGTCGAGCGCGCCGAAGGCGAGCAGGCGCCCAATGCCGTCTGGTTCAAGCCCGTCATGGTCGGCTTCATGCTGCTCGGGCTCGCCTGGATCCTCGTGTTCTACATCTCCGGGATGCAGTACCCGATCCCCGGCATCCAGTCCTGGAACCTCGCGATCGGCCTCGGCATCGCACTGATCGGCTTCCTCATGACCACGCGCTGGCGCTGACGCCCGCAAGCACTGCAGAAGAACCCCCTCACCGCATCGGTGAGGGGGTTCTTCTGTTGTGCCCCGAGGAGAGTTATCCACAGGCTCATCCACAGGCTGGGGAGAATTACACCGGTGTTATTCACACCCTCGAGTGCAGAGCGGGCGACTCAGCCGAGGAGCACAGCAGGAGGCACGAAGACCAGCAGCGCGATAAGCGCGAGCCCGAGGGCCACGAGCCAGAGGATCTGCCACAGGCGCTGATCCCTCCGCTGCGTGCGGGTGATGATGAGCGCCACGAACAGACCGACCACCGCCCCGCCGATGTGCGCCTGCCAGGCGATGTTGAAGCCCGGAATGAAACCGATCACGAGGTTCAGCCCGATGATCACCAGGATGCCGGTGACGTTCGCGCCCATGTGCCGGCCGATGATGATCAGGGCGCCGAAGAGCCCGAAGATCGCTCCAGAGGCGCCGACCACCGACTGCAGGGGCTCGATGCAGGCGACCGCGACCGAGCCGCCGATCGCACTGAGCACATAAAGCACGAGGAAGCGCCAACGGCCGAGCATCGGCTCCAGCGTCCGGCCGATGACCCACAGCGAGAGCAGATTGAACCCGACGTGCCAGAGCCCGGGGCTGTGCACGAGCGCTGCGGTCAGCAGTCGCCACGGTTCGAACGGCAGGCCGGTCAGATTCGGGTACAGGTACGCGGCGTTGAAGAACAACGCACCCCTGATGGTGTCGCCGATACCGGGGATGAGAGTCAGCAACCAGACGAACGCCGTGAGCGCCATGATCGCGTAGGTGACGACCGGCCTGCCGGTGGCGGGGGCGAGGATCGACCGCCCGCCCTTCCATCGGCGATCCGCCTTCTTCTGCGCCGGAGTGCGGTTGTTCTTCTGCTCCTTGAGGCACTCGGGGCAGATGACGCCGACGGCGGCCTGGGTCTGGCACTCGGGGCAGATCGTGCGCATGCAGCGCTGGCAGAGCACGAAGCTCTGCCGATCCGGATGCCGATAGCAGAAGTTGTCGCGATTGCTCGCGAATTCGGTGTTCGTCATCCGGATCGGAGAGTGTTGTCGGTCAGGCCGCGACGATGTCGATCGACTGCAGCACGACGGGCTCGATCGGGCGGTCGCCCGGTGCCGTCGGGACGGCGGAGATCGCGTCGACGACCGCGCGGGACGCGTCATCGGCGACCTCGCCGAAGATGGTGTGCTTGCCCTGCAGCCACGGGGTCGGGTCCGTGGTGATGAAGAACTGCGAGCCGTTCGTGCCCTCGGCCTTGCCGGTGATGGCGTTGCGACGCAGACCGGCGTTGGCCATCGCGAGGATGTAGGGCTCGGTGAAGTCGAGCTCCATGTTGATCTCGTCGTCGAAGTTGTAGCCGGGGCCGCCGACGCCCTGACCGAGCGGGTCGCCGCCCTGGATCATGAAGTTCGGGATGATGCGGTGGAAGACGACGTCCTTGTAGAGGGGACCCTCGCCGGGCTTACCGGTGGCGGGGTGCGTCCAGTCCTTCGATCCGTCGGCGAGGCCGACGAAGTTCGCGACCGTCTTGGGAGCGTGGTCGCCGAAGAGGTTGACGACGATGTCGCCGTGGTTGGTGTGCAGAGTTGCGACGTGAGAAGCGTGAGGCATGCTCCCATTCTCGCAGAGGCCGCCCACGGATGGCCTGGATGCCGCTCGTGATCGCTTAGCGCGATCAGCCGACCCTGGCAAGGGTGGTCGAATCTCTGCCCGCATCCAGTCATGTCTGGCATGATGGGGAACCCGTACTCCAATGGACAGGAGAGCATCGTGAGCCTCAGCCGCAAGCGGAAGAAGGAACTGCGTCGTCTGCAGAACGACGCGAACAAGCTGTGGGAGTCGCAGCAGGTGCTCGTCGGCCAGGCCGCGACCGTCGCACGCGAAGCCGGTCGCCAGCTCGGCAAGATCAACAGCGAGCAGGTCGTCCCCGTGGTTCAGGACGCGTACAACCGCAGGGTGGCGCCCGTCGTCGACCAGAGCGTGCGCTTCGGCAAGCACGTCGTGGACGACAAGTTCGTCCCCATCGTCGGTGGCGTCGTCGGCTCGGCGCTTTCCGCGTGGGACATCGCCAACGCGAAGCGCCACGGCATCGTCGTGAAGACGGCGCCCGCGAAGAAGGGCCCCGGCCTCGGTTCGGTCGTCGCGATCGTCCTCGGTGCAGCCGCCGCGGTCGGCGTGCTCTACGCCGCCTGGCAGGCACTGCGCGCCGATGACGAGCTCTGGGTCGCGGACGACCCGCTGTCCGCCCCGAACGCGTGACCGAGCCCCACTCCAGGGTCAAGAATGCTGCGGCCGCCCGTGGTCTCGAGATCGAGATCCGCGAGCGGCCGCAGGCACGCAGTCTTCCCGAGGCCGCCGAGTTGCTCGGCATCCAGCCCTCGGGAATCGTCAAGACGCTCGTCGTCAAGCGCTCGGATGACACCTACCTGTTCGCGCTGATCCCCGGTGGCCGGTCGATCTCGTGGCCGAAGCTGCGCGCTGTCGTCGGCGTGAACAAGTTGCGGCTGCCTGAGCCCGAACTCGCCCTGGCTGCGACCGGCTACGAGCGCGGCACGATCGTCCCGATCGGCAGCACCACCGACTGGCCGATCTACGCCGACGAATCGATCGTGGGCCAGCGAGTCGCGATGGGTGCCGGGGCGCACGGCTACAGCCTGTTCGTCGACGCCGACGATCTCATCGCCGCCTACGGCGCAACGGTCGCCGACATCTCGGTCCCCGAGGAACCGCGCGACTGACCTCGATCTAGAGGATGCCCGCTTTGCGCAGCGCGATGTCGACGAGCTTCACGCGGTGCAGTTCGTTCACGGCGGCGGCGCTGAACCAGCCGGCCATATCAGTCGACCCGTCCTTCTCGAAGCGCAGGCGCCCGCCGGTGACCTCGGCGCGGTACAAGATGCGCAGGGTGTGCAGCGCCGTGTCGGACTTCTGCACGCGTCGACTCGCCGGGATCACCCGGGAGTGGATGCCGAGCAACTCGCCGACCCGCACGGAGTAGCCGGTCTCCTCACGGAGTTCGCGGCGCACGGCATCCTCCGGGTCCTCACCCGGTTCGAGTCCGCCACCCGGCATCGTCCACGCAACGCGACGGCCCTCGGTCCAGCGGGCGAGCAGGATCCGATCGTCGTCATCGGTGACGACCGCGTAAGCGGCGACTCTCAGGTCCATCCACTCACAGTAGCGCTCGGCGACACGCCGTACGCTGCATATCGCCTAGGCTTCTGGCCATGCCGAATATCAGAGTCGAACTCCTCCCCGGTCGCTCCGTCGACCAGCGCCGTGCCTTCGCCGAGGCCGTCACGGATGCCGCCGTCGATGCACTCGGGGCGCGCCGCCAGGACGTGCGCATCATGTTCGAGGAGGTCGCGGCCGATTTCGTCGCGAACGGCGGCGTGCTCGCGAGCGAGGACGACTCGCGCGCCGCGCAGGTCGAACGGGTGACCTCAGGGTCGAACTGAACCATGGCCCAGTTCGACCTGCCCATCGGCCAGCTCCGCGAGTACCGTCCCGAACGCGAGGAGCCCGCCGACTTCGACGCCTTCTGGGCGGAGACGCTGACGTCCTCCCGCGGTCACGGCGAGCCCCTCTTCACCCGAGTCGACACGGCCCTGCGCACCCTCATCGTCGAGGACGTGACCTTCCCCGGGTTCGCGGGGCACCCGATCAAGGCGTGGTTCGTCCGTCCCGTCGGCGAGATCCGTGCCACCGTGGTGCATTTCATCGGCTACAGCGGCGGGCGAGGCGTGCCCGAGCAGTGGACGCTGCTGCCGAGCGCGGGGCACGCCGTCTTCGTGATGGACAGTCGCGGCCAGGGCAGCGGCGGCTACGCAGCGGCCACGGCCGATCCCGTGGGCTCCGGCCCTCGCATCCAAGGTCAGATGTCCAGCGGCATCGAGGATCCGCAGACCTACTACTACCGGCGGCTGTTCACGGACGCCGCCCTCGCCGTCGACGCGGCACGCAGCCACCCTGCTGTCGACCCGTCCAAGGTGGTCGTCGCCGGCGGCAGCCAGGGCGGCGGCATCGCGGTCGCGGCGGCCGGGCTCAGCGACGGTCTCGCCGGCGCGATGATCGACGTGCCGTTCCTCAGCCACTACCGCCGGGCGCTGCGCATCACCGAGTCCAACCCGTACAACGAGCTGGCCCGCTACATGCAGACCCGCCGGGGCGACGAGGAGGACGTCTTCCGCGTGCTCAGCTACTTCGACGGGATCAACTTCGCCGCCCGCGCCACGGCGCCCGCGCTGTACTCGGTCGGCCTGTACGACGCCGTGTGCCCGCCGTCGACCGTGTTCGCGCAGTTCAACCACTATGCGAGCGAGGACAAGACCATCGAGGTGTACCCCTACAACGGGCACGAGGGCGGGCAGTGGACGCAGTCGCGTCGACAGCTCGAGTTCCTGGACGGGCTCTTCCCTGCGGAGGATGTCGAGCGGACCGAGACGTCCTCGCACGACGCGTCGTCCCTGCAGCTGCACCGATGACCGACGCGATCCCCGAAGAGCTCACCGAGTATCCGCTCTCGGCTCTGCTGACGCCGCCCCCGGCGCTTCAGGAGCCCGCGGATTTCGACGCGTTCTGGCAGGACACCTTCGACGAGTTCGGTGCCGGTCCCGTCGACTGGAACGTCGCAGAGACGCTCGAGGCGACCCCGACGCATCGCGTGGACCGGATTCTGTTCGCGTCCTCGACCGGCGAGCAGGTCGTCGCCTGGCTCGCCGTGCCGCACAGCCCGGTCGCCCGTGGTCGTGTGATCGGCCACGGCTACGGCGGTCGCGCCGAACCCGCACTCGACGACCTCCCCGCTGACACTGCGGCGATCTTCCCGGTCGCGCCCGGCCAGGAGGCGAATCCCCCCGGTCGGTTCCCCGCACTGTCGGCGCGGCACGTGCTCGCCGGCATCCAGCACCGCGAGACCTACTCGCACCGGTACTCGGCCGCCGATCTCTGGCGCGCGGCCACCGTTCTGCTGGATGCCGCTCCGGATGCCGCGGCGGCGCTCGATTATCAAGGCGGCAGCTTCGGCGGCGGAATGGGCGCGCTCGCGCTGCCCTGGGACGAACGGTTCCGTCGCGCGTCCCTTGACGTGCCCAGCTTCGGGCATTTTCCGATCCGGCTGAGCAGGCGCTGCACGGGCAGCGGCGAGTCGGTGCGGCAGCATCTGCGACGGCATCCCGACGTGCGCCCGGTGCTGGACTACTTCGACGCGGCGATCGCGGCGTCGCGCATCCGAATCCCCGTGCACGTCGGGGCAGCGGTCAAGGACCCCTCGGTCGATCCGAGGGGGCAGTTCGCCGTGTTCCATGCGCTGGCGGGTACGAAGCGGTTGACGGTGCGCGGTTCCGGCCACCTGGACGGACCGATCGAGGAGCTCTCCGACCGGTTCTTCCGGCAGGCGACCGAGGATTTCTTCGCCGCTTCCCGCATCGAGCAGGGCTGATGCGGCATCCGCGCCGCGCGCGCTCGTCGATGCGGTAGGGTCTTCACCATGACATCCCGTTGGTATGCGTATTTCGAGTCGGCTCTGGAGGGGCCGGCGCTGATCTAGCGCGTACCGACACCTTCAGAGCCGACAAGCCAGAGCATTCGCTCTGGCTTTCGCCGTTTCGGCGGGCTCTGCATCGGGTCCGCCCTCACCAGGACAGGACCCCTTGCACAATGAACGACGCAGCCACGATCGACGCCACCGCCGATCTCCACGTCGCGGCCTTCACCACGATCCCGACCCCCGCGGACATCGCCGCCGAGCTTCCCGTCGGCGATGAGCGCGCAGCACTCGTGTCGCGCACGCGCGACGAGATCCGCGCGATCATGTCCGGCGAGGACGACCGTCTTCTCGTCGTCACGGGTCCGTGCTCGATCCACGACCCGGAGGCGGGCCTCGAGTACGCCGGTCGTCTGACGCTCGAGGCCGAGCGCCACCGCGACGACCTGCTCATCGTCATGCGCACCTACTTCGAGAAGCCCCGCACGACGGTCGGTTGGAAGGGTCTGATCAACGACCCGCACCTGGACGGCAGTCACGACATCGAGACGGGACTGCGGCTGGCCCGTGCCTTCCTGCGCGACGTCACGGCCCTGGGGATGCCGTGCGCGACCGAGTTCCTCGAGCCGATCAGCCCGCAGTACACCGCCGACCTCGTCAGCTGGGGCGCGATCGGCGCACGGACGACCGAGAGCCAGATCCACCGGCAGCTGGCTTCTGGCCTGTCGATGCCGATCGGTTTCAAGAACGGTACGGATGGCGGGCTCCAGGTCGCTCTGGATGCTGCGGCCGCGGCATCCTCTCCCCAGGCGTTCCTCGGGATCGGCGCCGACGGAAGGGCGAGCCTGGTCACCACGACGGGCAACCCGGACACGTCGGTGATCCTACGCGGCGGGGCGGATGGACCGAACTACGGCGCCGAGCACGTCGAGCGGGCTGCCGCGCGCCTCGAAGCCGCCGGTCTGACCGCACGCCTGATCATCGACGCCAGCCACGGGAACAGCGGCAAGGATCACGTACGTCAGGGCGAGGTCGCCCGCGAGCTGGCGGCGCAGATCTCGACCGACGGGGCGGCGATCGCCGGCGTCATGCTGGAGAGCAACCTCGTCGCCGGAGCGCAGAAGCTCGACGTGGCGCAGGGCCCTGGCAGGTTGGTGCGCGGTCAGAGCGTGACGGATGCGTGCATGGGGTGGGACCCGACCGTCGATGCCCTCGCGGGTCTGGCCGCCGCTGTGCGCGCCAGGCGCGGCTGACACGTCGGGTCAGGCGAGTCGGACGTTCAGCAGCTGCCAGCCCTCGGGGACCTTCGCCTCGAGGGCGGCCATGTCATCCGCCGAGATCTCGGTGACCTGGTCGCGGCGGGCGAACGTTCCGACCGCCTTCAGGATGGCCGCGCCCTTGATCATCTCGACCGGGGAGGAGACGAGATCGAACCCTTCCGGTCGCTGCGCGGCCAGCTGCGTCTGGACGTCGGCGAGGTCGGTGGCCTCGATGGCGACGGAGCGGGTTTCCACGGGACGCATGAGACCGATCAGCACCTTCTGATCCTAAGAGGTGGATGGCGTCTGCCGCGCCGAAGCGGCAGACTGTGGGCGGGCTGCCGCGGAGAGCGCGGTGGCGGACATCGGAGGAGTCCTGAATGCAGAACGTGCTGCGAAGCGTCTCAGCGGGGATCGTCCTCGCGGTCGCCCTGGTCGTTACCGCGTGCTCGACCACGCCCGCGGCACCCTCACCCGAGGCCGTCGGAGACGGCTTTCCCGGCTCCTGCATGCCGCCGGAGCTGACCTGGCCCACGGATTTCCTCGAGGCGCTGCCGAGCGAGGGCGGTGTGGGCGGAAGCGTCGTCGGTCTGCGCCTCGAGTACATCGATGAGGAGTGGGTCTGGCGGATCAGGGCTGCGACGGATCGACACGACATGTTCGGCGAGCGGGTCGATGATCCGAGCGCCGGCCAGGAGACCCTGCTCGATGTGCGGACGCTCGCGAACATCAGCGAGCACGAGGTTGAGCTCACCGAGGCGGAGCAGAGCACGGGAACCGGCGCTCTGCTCGCGGCAATGCAGTCCGGTGAGACATGGCCGAGTCCGCTGATCATCGAGATGGCGCGCGTCATGGAGGACGGATCCGCGGTGTGGCGGATCACCACCTGCGACACCTCGACGAACGAGCACTCCGTGATCACGATCCCGTAGAGACCCACGGAAAGGGTGCCCCATGGCTGAGTCCGTTGTCTTTGCTCATGGTGAGAGCGAACGGCCCCCGTTCGAAGATGGGTCGGTGGGATAGTTTCGACACCATGTCGCTGCCGAACATCGGTCCTCATCCGCTCAGGCCTCATCTGTGGGCCCAGCGCGTCAGTCGTTCGGCCCCGCACGGTCTCGATGTTCTCGAGGCGCACGTTCTTGCGTACACGACGGAGGCGGACGAGGCGTCGAGGACGCCATGGTGGCGGATCGCGTGGGGCGTATCGCCGTTCCTGGCGCTGCTGGCATCCATCGGCGGTTTCGCGGCCGTCTTCGGCAGCCCCAGGGATATTCGGATCGGGCGGACGGACGCACCGGATGCCGCTGACATTCCGTGGGCGATGGTGTCCTACAGTGTTGCCGCGATCGGAGTGGTACTGATCTTCGTCTACTGGATCGTGACATCGAAACGCCACAGAAACGGGGCGTTGCAGATCACGCTCGTCCTCACTTTCGCGTTCGGAGTGTTCGGTGTGTTCATCACCCATCAGCTCGCACGTGACGCCGGCACCCGCCCGGAGCTGATGCCGATGGTTCCCGTGTACGTGATGGTGGTGCTGGCGGTGATCGTGTTCGTGATCATCCAGTGCTCCCCGCCGATGCCACCCGAGCCCGACATCCCCCCGATGCCGGTCGATCAGCTCGGGCCGAAGGCGATGAAGATTCTGATGAGGGAGCGAAACGACGCCATCAAGACTCTCGCGGAGCGCAGGCTGCTGCCGGGCGTCGATGTCGACGAGCTGCAGGCACGCCCGCTCGGTCGGCTGCACATCAGCGACGATACGGCGTGAACGGACCCTCCGTCAGCGCAGGCCTCCCGCGTCCTACGCGGTGTTCTTGTGGGCGCTCCTCTTGCGGCGCATCATCGCCCAGATCGCGCCTCCGACCAGCACGACCATGATGACGCGCACGATCCAGAGCCCCGGCTCCCACACGACCTCATAGTCGCCCGGAATGCCGAGCAGCGCCTGAACGATCTGTCCGATCGCCGCCCTGCTGCCTTCCAGCTCACCAAGGCTGAGAACGACCGTCACGCTGAGAGCGGGAATCGCGAGAAGGATGAGCGGCGCATAGACGCGGAACCCGGCGACGCGGTTTCCGCGAATGGCATCGAACACGGCCAGCCCCAGCATCCGCAGAGGAAACACGACCAATGCCCAGAAAACGAAACTGAGTCCAAGGCCGAGGAGAACGAGGAACGCGAACGAGAACATGACTCCGACAGCACTCGAGAAGCTGCTCACGTCGAAGTAGTCGGGGTCGGCGAGCATCGGCCCGACACTCAGGGCGAGCAGCCCTGCCGGCAGGACGACGAGCGGCCACCACAGCAGCGTCCAGTCGGGGTCCTGTTGTCCGAGCTTGCAGAGAACCACCATTTCGATGATCACGGCCCCCGCGATCATCGGGATGAGGAACAGGACCAGCATCGGCGAGCCGTCTGCGCTGTCCGGATCCAGCAGCAGCAACGGGACAGCGGCGACGGAGAGAGCGATCAACGAAATGACCGCGACGGGGAACGAGATGCTCCTCACCGACTGTGCCGGATAAGCGATCGCTCGGCCGCGGTCAGAGAGCATTTCGACCGCGTCCCAGAAACTCACTGTGCTCGTCCTCGCCACGCGTCTCCACGCTCCCTACCCCGGCAGCAGCCTCGTTCGCTGCGGTTTCCGAGAGTTCGGGCAGCGACACAAGCCTACGGAGTGCTTCCGGTTCATAGGGCTTGCCGCAGCGACCGGCGATCCGAACCGTTGGCGACGATAGAAAGTACTTCTGAACCGCTATTTCCAGGAAGAAAAGAACTCCGCTTCAGAAGACTGAAGCGGAGTTCTGCGTGTGGAGCCTAGGAGATTCGAACTCCTGACATCCTGCTTGCAAAGCAGGCGCTCTACCAACTGAGCTAAGGCCCCGTGAGGGTATTGATTTGGAGGAAAGGGTGGGGCTACCAGGACTTGAACCTGGGACCTCTTCATTATCAGTGAAGCGCTCTAACCGCCTGAGCTATAGCCCCGTCAACCTCCAAGAGATTACCTGAGATTGACGAAAAAACCGAATCGAGCCGGTCAGTCCCCCGCCCGCAGCGTCGCCGACCCGGCGGAGACGCGCGCGTCGATCGTGCTGGACGCCGTCGTGGACGTTTCCACACGGTTGTCGAACGACCCCGCACTGACTTCCTGAGTGACGTTGTACACGTCATCCGGCACGGTCAGCTCGAGCGAACCGGCGCTCACCTCGAACGAGATCCGGTCCGGCGTGGTGCCGGTGAGCTCGGCGGTCAAGCGGCCGGCCGAGATGCCGAGATCCGCCTCCGTGACGTCCGCGAGTGCGATCTCGGCCCGACCCGCGCTGATGTCGGCATCCACCGATTCGGCGGATCCCTCGATCGTCATCGCGCCGGCACCGACGTGCAGGTTGACCTCGCCGAACTCGCCGGCGACCTCGAGGCTGCCCGCACCGAGGTCCAGATCCAGGTCCAGACCGGCCGTCTGCAGGCTCTCCGGCAGCATCAGCACGACGCGCTCGTCCTCTCCCCACCAGCCCCCGAACCACCAGCCGAAGGTGCGGTTCGGGCTGCGGACGACGAGCTCGTCGTCGTCGCGCTCGACCGTCCACGCCCCGTCGGTGTCACCGTCGACCCGCAGTTCCGCCTCGTCGACGTCACCGAACTCGACGCTCACATCGCTCGCCCCGACCTCCAGGTCCAGGCCACGGATGCCGTCGGCATCCGCCGTCGTCGAGAACGAATGCCCGCTGCTGAGCTGTGCGCCCGCGGCGACGGCCGCCGTCGCTCCTGAACCGATCAGAGCGATGCCGCCGATCACCGCGAGCGCGATGCCGATCGGCCGTCCGGGCCCCGAAGCCCGTCGCGCCGGCCCCGCCGGAGGAACGGATGCCGCCGGAGGCACCGGTGCCGACGGGGGAACGGATCCGGCAGCCGGACCCGAGGGGCCGGCCGGGGGAGGAGTCAGCGGGATCTCGTGCCCGCCGTTGTCATTCGTGCTCATCGTGCCGCTCCTGTCTGTCCGGCGGCAGAGCCGCCGTTGTTCTCGATGTGGGCGAGCGCTGCCAGCACCCGCCGGTTGCCCGACTCGTCCTGCTCGAAACCGAGCTTCTGGAAGATCGATGTGATGTGCTTCTCGACACTGCCCTCCGAGAGGAAGAGCAGCCCGGCGATCGCCTGGTTCGACTTCCCCTCGGCGATCAGGGCGAGGACGGTGCGCTCGCGTTCCGTGAGCCGCAGCATCCGATCGTCCTTGTTTCGGCGGGTCAGCAGTTGCGCGACGACCTCGGGGTCGAGCACGGTGGCGCCGTCCGCGATCCGCTCGACCGAGGCGACGAAGTCCGCGACGTCCGCGACGCGATCCTTCAGCAGGTAGCCGAGTGGTCCGCCCTGTGCGGCGATCAGGTCGCTGGCGTAGCGCTCCTCGACGTACTGCGACAGCACGAGGATCGGCAGCTGCGCCTGTCGCGCCCGGATCTCGAGCGCCGCCCGGATGCCCTCATCCGTGAAGGTCGGCGGCAGCCGGACGTCCAGGATGCAGAGATCAGGTGCGTGCTCGGTGACCGCGTCGTGCAGACCGTTGGTGTCGGGGAGGGCTGCGACCACCTCGTGGCCAGCATCCTCGAGGAGCCGAACGAGACCTTCGCGCAGGAGAACAGAGTCCTCGCAGATCAGGATGCGCATGGCACACTCACCTCCAGGCTGGTCGGACCGCCCTGCGGGCTATCGAGTCGGAACGTCCCGCCGGCGGCGAGCACGCGGTTGGAGATGCCGTCCAGGCCGCCGCCGGGCTGGATCTGCGCCCCGCCGATGCCGTTGTCCTCGACGCGCGCCCAGAGCACCCCGTTGTCGCGTCGGCGCACGATCACGCGTGCCTCGCTCGCTCGTGAGTGCTTCGCCGCGTTGGTCAGCGACTCGGCGATCGCGAAGTAGACGGCGGCCTCGGCATCCCTGCTGCATCGCCCGTCCATGCGGATGTCCAGATGCACGGGGATGTGCGACCGACCGGCGAGGGCCGAGAGGGCGGCATCGAGACCGCGGTCGTCCAGGACGGAGGCGTGGATGCCGCGGGCGAGCTGTCGCAGCTCGGTGATCGCCGCCTTGGTCGAGGTGTGCGCCTCGGCGATGAGCTCCTTGGCCTGGGCAGGGTCGTCGTCGATCTTCTGCTGCGCGAGGCCCAGGGTCATGCCGACCGAGACGAGTCGCGGCTGGACGCCGTCGTGCAGGTCCCGCTCGATGCGGGTGCGCTCGACATCGGCGGCGCGGACGGCGCCCTCGCGCTGCGCACTCGTGGTGCGCACCTGCTCGGTGAGTTCGGCCTCGCGGCTGTGCACGATCAGCGCGCGGCTGATGGTGCGGTGCAGCATCGCGACGCCGACGATCGCGCCGGCGGACAGCACCACGCCAAGGATGCCGACCACCGGTGCCCACGCGACCAGGATCTCGCTTCCGAACGGACCGTCCACGGTGCCGTCGAGCGCGAGAGGGGCGAAGGCCGTGATCGCCGACCAGACCATCGCCGAGAAGAGACGCAGGATCAGGAAGCCCGCGAGGCAGGCGAGCGCGAAGTTGGCCAGTGCCCGCCACATCGAGCCGTCGATCGCCTGTCGACCGAGCGAGCGCACCCACCCGCCGAAGCCGGGCCTGGTGCGCGGACGCCAGCGCAGCGTCGGCAGCGCGAGATCGTAGAGGCTGCTCACGCGGGCGACCTCGAACCAGGCGACGCCGAACAGCGCGTACACGAGCCCGACGAAGAAGACGAGCCCGATGCCGAACACGAACACGAGCCCGAGACTCGCGGCGAACAGTCCGCTGAGGATGCCGAAGGCGATGGACCCGAGCACGCCGAGTGCGGTGAGCTGCAGGATCGTGAGGAACAACCGCGTCGGCGGCCGCTCCGCGACCGGCGCTGCGGGGTGAGCAGTCTGATTCGTCATGCCCATAACGCTACGGTTCCGGACGCGGTCGGGATACCGAGGCATCCGGACAGCTCGGTTCGGGTTTTCCCTACCGTGATACCCGGGAATGACGGAAGGCGGATGCCGAAGCATCCGCCTTCCGATCCAGCCGGCTCGGTGAGCCGACGTCGTCAGTTCGAGGTGAAGCCGACCAGCAGACCGCCGGTGACCTTGACCGCGAGGTTGTAGATGCCCGCGACGACCGCACCCAGCACGGTGAAGACGATGAGGTTCAGGATCGACACGACCGCGGCGAACGCCATGACCTGCGGCAGGCCGATCGTCTCGGACAGCGAGAACGCACCGTCGGTGAAGCTGCCGAGGATCTCATCGACCTGCGAGATGACACCCGTCGCCTGCAGCACCATGTACACCAGGAAGAACGAGACCATCGTGACGACCGCGAACGCGATCGCACCGAGGAACGCGAGCTTCACCGCGGACCAGAAATCAACGTAGACCAGGCGCAGGCGAACCTGCTTGCCCCCGGACTTGCGCGTCGATTTCTTCGCGAGCTTGTCGGCTACTGTGCTCATGCGTCTTAGTTTTCCTCAGGAGTCTGTGTGTTGTCGGAGTCGGGTGATTCGGCATCCGCTTCGGCAACTTCCTCAGCGAGCCCCCGCTCTCCGTTGCGGGCGATGGCCAGGATGCGATCGTCCGCAGACGTCCTCGCGAACACGACACCCATGGTGTCGCGGCCCTTCGCCGGGACCTCGGCCACGGCAGAGCGTACCACCTTGCCGCTGGACAGAACCACCAGGACCTCGTCGTCGTCCGCGACCATCAGGCCGCCCGCGAGCGTGCCCCGATCGTCGTTCAGCTTCGCCACCTTGATGCCGAAGCCGCCGCGTCCCTGGACGCGGTACTCCTCGATCGCCGTGCGCTTGGCGTACCCGCCGTCGGTCACGACGAAGACGAACTGGCCGGGGGCCGCGACGGATGCCGAGAGCAGACTGTCTCCCTCACGGAACTTCATTCCCTTGACGCCGGCGGTCGCACGGCCCATCGGCCGCAGCGCCCCGTCAGTCGCGCTGAAGCGCACCGACATTCCGCGGCGGCTGATGAGCAGGATGTCGTCCGCGCTGTCGACGAGCAGAGCGCCGACGAGCTCGTCCTCCTCGTTCAGACGGATCGCGATCACGCCGCCCTGACGGTTGGTGTCGTAGGCCGACAGGCTCGTCTTCTTCACGAGGCCCTCGCGCGTGGCCAGGACCAGGTAGTCGGAGACCTCGTAGTCGCGGATGTCGAGGATCTGCGCGATCCCCTCGTCCGGCTGCAGCGCGAGCAGGTTCGCGACGTGCGTGCCCTTCGCGTCGCGGCCGGCCTCCGGCACCTCGTAGGTCTTGGTGCGGTAGACGCGGCCCTTGTCGGTGAAGAACAGCAGCCAGTGGTGCGTGGTCGTCACGAAGAAGTGCTCGACGATGTCGTCCGCGCGCAGTTGGGCGCCCTTGATCCCCTTGCCGCCGCGGTGCTGCGAGCGGTAGTTGTCGCTGCGCGTGCGCTTGATGTAGCCGTCGCGGGTGACGGTGACCACCATCTCCTCTTCGGCGATGAGGTCCTCCATGGACACATCGCCGTCGAAGCCGTGCAGGATGTGCGTGCGGCGCTCGTCGCCGAAGCGGTCGACGATGCCGACGAGCTCCTCGCGGATGATCGCGCGCTGACGCAGCGGGTCGGCGAGGATCGCGTTGTAGTCGGCGATCTTCGCTTCGAGCTCCGTGGCCTCGTCGATGATCTTCTGACGTTCGAGCGCGGCGAGGCGACGCAGCTGCATGGCCAGGATGGCGTCGGCTTGGATCTCGTCGATGTCGAGAAGGCGCTGCAGTCCGTCGTTCGCATCCTGGGCCGTCGGCGAGCGACGGATCAAGGCGATGACCTCATCCAGCGCGTCGAGCGCCTTGAGGTAGCCGCGCAGGATGTGCATCCGCTCTTCGGCCTTGCGCAGGCGGAACATCGTGCGGCGGACGATGACGTCGATCTGGTGGTCGATCCAGTGCGTCACGAAGCCGTCGAGCGCGAGCGTGCGGGGCACGCCGTCGACGATCGCGAGCATGTTCGCGCCGAAGTTGTCCTGAAGCTGCGTGTGCTTGTACAGGTTGTTGAGCACGACCTTGGCGACGGCATCCCGCTTGAGGACGACGACGAGGCGCTGTCCCGTGCGGTCACTGGTCTCGTCGCGGATGTCGGCGATACCGGTGATCTTGCCCTCGCGCACGAGGTCGCCGATCTTGACGGCGAGGTTGTCGGGGTTCACCTGGTACGGCAGCTCGGTGATCACCAGGCACGTGCGGCCCTGGATCTCTTCGACGTTGACCACCGCGCGCATGGTGATCGAGCCGCGTCCCGTGCGGTACGCCTCGTGGATGCCCTTGGTGCCGAGGATCTGCGCGCCGGTCGGGAAGTCCGGACCGGGGATGCGCTGGACCAGACCGTCGAGCAGCTCGTCACGCGAGACATCGGGGTGATCCATCGCCCACAGTGCGGCGTCGGCGACCTCGCGGAGGTTGTGCGGCGGGATGTTGGTCGCCATTCCGACCGCGATGCCGACCGACCCGTTGACGAGGAGGTTCGGGAACCGTGCCGGCAGAACCGTCGGCTCCTGCGTCTGACCGTCGTAGTTCGGCTGGAAGTCGACGGTCTCCTCTTCGATGTCGCGCACCATCTCGAGCGCGAGTGGAGCCATCTTCGTCTCGGTGTAACGAGGGGCAGCGGCACCCATGTTGCCCGGGGAGCCGAAGTTGCCCTGACCCAGCGCGAGCGGGTAGCGCAGTGCCCACGGCTGCACGAGACGCACAAGGGTGTCGTAGATCGCCGAGTCGCCGTGCGGGTGGTACTGACCCATGACCTCGCCGACGACGCGGGCGCACTTCGAGTACGACTTGTCCGGACGGAAGCCGCCGTCATACATGCCGTAGATCACACGGCGGTGCACCGGCTTGAGTCCGTCGCGCACGTCGGGCAGCGCGCGGCCGACGATGACGGCCATCGCGTAGTCGAGGTAGCTGCGCTGCATCTCCGACTGGAGGTCGACCTGGTCGATCTTTCCGTGCTCGTGCGCGGCACTGGAGTCGGGACGTTCTTCGTCAGTCATGTGTCATTTCCTGGTTTGCTGAGCTCACGGAGCTTGTCGAAGTGCGAAGCGAGACGAAACGCGTCAGATGTCGAGGAAGCGGACATCCTTGGCGTTGCGCTGGATGAAGTTGCGTCGCGACTCGACGTCCTCCCCCATCAGCACGCTGAAGATCTCGTCTGCCGCGGCCGCGTCGTCGATCGTGACCTGCTGCAGGGTCCGCGTCGTGTGATCCATCGTGGTCTCCCACAGTTCCTTGGCGTTCATCTCGCCGAGACCCTTGTAGCGCTGGATGCCCTCCTTGGGGATGCGCTTGCCGTTGGCGAGTCCATCCTTGAGCAGCGCGTCACGCTCGGCATCCGAGTACACGTACTCGTGCGGCTGGTTCGACCACTTGAGTCGGTACAGCGGCGGCATGGCGAGGTAGACGAAACCGGCTTCGATGAGTCCGCGCATGTAGCGGAACAGCAGGGTCAGCAGGAGCGTCGTGATGTGCTGGCCGTCGACGTCGGCATCCGCCATCAGCACGATCTTGTGGTACCGGGCCTTCTCGATGTCGAAGTCCTCGCCGATGCCGGTGCCGAACGCCTGGATCATCGCCTGGACCTCGCGGTTGGCGAGTGCCTTGTCGAGACGAGCGCGCTCGACGTTGAGGATCTTTCCGCGCAGCGCCAGGATCGCCTGCGTGTGCGGGTCGCGCCCCTGCACGGCCGAACCACCGGCCGAGTCGCCCTCCACGAGGAAGATCTCGCTGATCGACGGGTCCTTGCTCGTGCAGTCCTTGAGCTTGTCCGGCATCGCGGCCGATTCGAACACGCTCTTGCGGCGCGCTGTCTCGCGCGCCTTGCGGGCCGCGAGACGTGCGGTCGCGGCATCGATCGCCTTGCGGATGACGTTCTTCGCCTGCGCAGGGTTGCGGTCGAACCAGTCGCCGAGCTGATCGCCGACGACCTTCTGCACGAAGGCCTTCGCCTCGGTGTTGCCCAGCTTGGTCTTCGTCTGCCCCTCGAACTGCGGCTCAGACAGCTTGACCGAGATGACCGCGGTCAGCCCCTCGCGGACGTCATCACCGGAGAGGTTGTCGTCCTTCTCCTTGAGCAGGTTGTTCGCGCGGGCGTACTTGTTCACCAGTGTGGTGAGCGCCGCGCGGAAGCCCTCTTCGTGCGTGCCGCCCTCGTGTGTGTTGATCACATTGGCGTACGTGAACACGTTCTCGGTGTACGAGGTCGTCCACTGCATCGCGATCTCGACCGAGATCTTGCGGACGGTGTCCTCCGCGGCGAAGTCGATGATCTCCTCGTTGACGACATCGGCGTGGCGCACCTTGTTCAGATACTCGACGTAGTCGACGAGTCCGCGCTCGTAGAAGAAGACGTCGGCGCGCTGCTTCGTGACCGGCTTGCCGTCCTCCTCGGTCTCGTACGTCGCGCCCTCGCGCTCGTCGCTCAGCTCGATGCGCAGACCCTTGTTCAGGAACGCCATCTGCTGGAACCGCGTGCGCAGCGTCTCGTACTCGAACTCGATGCTCTCGGTGAAGATCTCGGCATCCGGCCAGAACGTGATGCTCGTTCCGGTTTCGGTCGTCTCCTCGCCCTTCTCGAGCTTCTGCTGCGGGACGCCGCCGTCGGCGAAGCTGTGCCGCCAGACGAAGCCCTTCTGCCTGACCTCGACGTCGAACCGGGTCGAGAGTGCGTTCACGACGGACGAGCCGACGCCGTGCAGACCACCGGAGACGGCGTAAGCGCCACCGCCGAACTTGCCGCCGGCGTGCAAGATCGTCAGCACCACTTCGACGGTCGACTTGGTCGGGTCGGACGAGTGCGGGTCGACAGGGATGCCGCGGCCGTTGTCGACCACGCGCACACCGCCGTCGGCGAGCAGCGTCACGACGATGGTGTCGGCGTGACCGGCCATCGCCTCATCGACCGAGTTGTCGACGATCTCCTGCACGAGATGGTGCAGGCCGCGGGGCCCCGTGGAGCCGATGTACATGCCGGGGCGCTTGCGCACGGCTTCCAGACCCTCGAGGATCTGGATGGAGTCGGCACCGTACTCGGTTTCGATCTTCGCGGAGTCGCCGGCGACGCGCGCCTGGGAGTCGGGGGTGCCCCCGGTCGTCGATTCCGTCTCGTCAGCGGGGGATTCAGGCGTCATCAGAGGGCAGTCTCCACATCGATCTTGTGAAGTCCAGTCTACCTGCACCGGAAGCGGTTCATCGCGCTGAAAGGCCGTGTGTGGCCCTCAAATCGATCGAGATGCCTCTCATGGTGTCCTACCCGTAGGTATCGCGTGGGCCCCGCCCTGGGACGGCTCTCGGACCCCATTTCCACGAGGGAACGTCCGGTCCGATGAAACGGAGGTTCTCCACACCCGCTGCCGGATACCTCTTCCCGATCTCGGTGAGGATTGTTCCGCGCATGTACTGCAGGTTCTTCGCCCAGGCGGTCGAATCGCACTTCACCGTCAGCATCCCGTTCTCCAGCGACACCGGATCCGAGTGCTTCGCGGTGTCGGCGCCGGCGAGATCCGCCCACTGCCTGACCAGGTCCTCGCGGGCCATCGTCGACTCCCAGCCGGCCTGCTTGGTGAGCACGTCGAGGACCGCGCCGAGCGAACCGGGATCGCGGCCCGGTGTGAACGGCGCGTTGTCGTCGTCGTCCGCGATCCGGCGCTTGCGCTTCCAGTTCTTGGCGCTCGGCTTGAGTCCGCGCAGGCGCAAATAGGTCGCGACGGTCTCGGGGATCTCCGCAGCGGTATGGGTGACGTGCTCGGTCATGCGTCGTTCCCGTCATCGCTCTCGTCGGATGCCGCATCCGATCGGTCGTCCCTGATCGTTCCTGCGGAGATGCGCACCACGTGTCGGTGCAGCACATCAGGGATATCCTCCTCGACAGCGGCGGTGACCACCACCTGCTCGTACCCGCTCGTGAGGGTCGCGAGCCGCCGACGTCGGTCGGCATCGAGCTCGGCGAACACGTCGTCGAGGATGAGCACGGGGTCCCCCGCCGGCGATTCGCTGCGCAGAAGCTCAGCGGACGCAAGACGCAGAGCGAGCGCGACCGACCAGGATTCACCGTGCGACGCATAGCCCTTCACCGGAAGCGAGCGCACCCGCATGAGCAGGTCGTCGCGATGAGGGCCGACGAGCGTGAGTCCCCGATCCAGCTCCTGGGTGCGCTTGGCCATCAGCGCGGCGCGGAACGCCTCGGCGATATCCGCGCGTTCGATCGCGACGGACTCGGCCGGCTGCCCTTCTTCGGGATCACCGCCGCGCACCGACAGCGCCCACTCGAGCTCGGGCTGATGGTCGGCGCCTGCGATCGCCGCATACGCGCCGGCCAGGGGAGCCTGCAGATCGGCAGCGAGTCGCTGGCGGGCGGCGATGATCTCGCTCCCGAGGGCCACGAGCTTGTCGTCCCACACTTCCAGCGTGGTGAGCGCGTCACCGCGGATGCCGCGGGCTCGGGCGGATTTCAGCAGCGCGGTGCGCTGCTTCAGCACCCGGTCGTAGTCGGCGAGCACTCCCGACATCCGCGGTGCGCGCTGGATGAGCAGCTGATCAGCGAACCGGCGCCGGGATGACGGATCGCCGCGCACGATCTGCAGATCCTCCGGCGCGAACAGTACGACGTGCGCGTAGCGCGGGAGTTCGCTCGTCTTCACCGGCGAACCGTTGATGCGCGCCTTGTTGGAGCCCTGTCTGTTCAGCTGAACTTCCGCGAGCACACGTCGCTCGCCGACCGAGAGTCGGGCGCGGATGATGGCGAACTCGTGTCCATCGCGCACCATCGGCGCATCCGATGAGACCCGATGCGATCCGAGCGTTGCGAGAAACACGATCGCTTCGGCCAGGTTCGTCTTGCCCTGGCCGTTGCGGCCGACGAGGACGTTCGGGCCGGGGTGGAGCGTGAGATCAGCGGTCGCGTAATTGCGGAAATCAACCAGGTTCAGGTGTTCCACGATCACGGGAGTCAGCCTACCTGCGGCTGCGGACACTCACTCCGGGACGAGGCACTCGCGTCGTGGGAACACGAGCGAGAAGTCGCGAGTCAGCGCAGCAGCAGGTTGGGCTGCAGCAGGTACTTATACGAGTCGTTGCCCGCCTGGTCGACCGAGGTCTGGCTCGTCACCAGGATCGGGCTGAGCTTGTTGGCGTTGTCGCTCGAAGTGAAAGTCACGCGAACGAACTCGCTCTTCACGGCACCGAGGGCCTCGACGAGGTACTGCGGGTTGAGGCCGAGCGTGACCTCTTCGCCACCGGAGAGGTGCGCATCGACCGACTCGGATGCGCGGGCCTGCTCGCTGCCGGATGCATCCATCGTGACGCTGTCGCTCGAGAACGTGAAGCGCAGCGGAGCCGCGCGGTCGAGCACGAGCGAGACGCGACGAACAGCCTCGATCAAATCGGCGGTGTTGACGACCGCGTAGTGATCCGTCTGCTCGGGGAACAACCGGCGCACGGGCGGGAAATTGCCCTTGATCAGGAGAGAAGTCACCGTCTTGTTGCCGGCGGTGAACGCGATGATCTCGCGATCTCCCTCGCCCGAGAAGGCGATCTCGATGTTTCCCGCGTGCGCGAAGGTCTTCCCGACCTCCTGCAGGGTGCGCGCGGGGACCAGGGCCATCTGGTCTTCCGACGTGCCGTCCCACGGGACGTCTCGCAGCGAGACGCGGTAGCGGTCGGTCGCGACGAGGCTCAGGCTGTGGCCGGACACCTCGAGCTGGACGCCGGTGAGGACCGGAGTGACGTCATCGCGCGACGCCGCGAAACCGACCTGAGCGATCGCCGTGCCGAAATCCTCGGCGGGGACGACACCGGAGGACCCGGAGACCTCAGGAATTGACGGATATTCCTCAACCGGCATGGCCGCGAGCGTGAATCGTGCAGAACCGCAGGTCACCGCGATGCCGCCGTCTTCCTCGACGGCGATCTCGATGGGAGCGTTCGGGAGTCGGCTGGCGATGTCCGACAGCAGACGACCGTGGACGAGGATCGTGCCCGGTGTCTCCACAGTCGCTTCGATGGTCGTACGCGCCGAGGCCTCGTAGTCGAATGCCGACAGCGTCAGACCCGCATCGCCTGCCTCGATCAGCACGCCGGCGAGGATCGGCTGGGGATTGCGCTGCGGCAGGAGTTTGACGACGAAGGACACTGCTTCGCTGAAGACATCGCGATTGACCTGGAACCTCACGGGCGCTCCCTCGTCGTAATTACAAGACCTGCGCAGGCGGGCCCACCGCAGGGCTTCCCATCGTAGCCCCACGGGGCGACGAAGCCCTACGCCCCGGTTTCCACACCCTTGAGGTGATCGGATCGACATCCATTCGGGTTAACTCCTTAACGGTGTTAACAGCTGTGGATACTGTGGATAACTCGGTGGATAGCAGTCGAGAGTAGGAAACTACACCGCTGTGAGTTGTGGAATCCCTGAGGAAACCGCGGGTTTCGGCATATTGGGCGGTGGCCAGGATCACTGGAGTTATCCACAGGATGCCGCGATCGGCATCGATTCGTCCCGTTAACATTCGGATTCATCCACAAGTTATCCACATGTGCAAACGGGCCTATCGGTGAGGGCTGCGGCGTGTCAAGTAGGCGGAGGGTCCCTCCCGCTTCGCGAGTCCCTCCCGATGCTCGCGCATGGAGCATCCCTCCGCCCTGTCCGGGACGGCGGCGTGCATGCGGCCACCGGATGCCGGGGAAGGGGGAGGCGAAGGCAGCGTCGGCTTCGCCGACGACTGCGTTGGATCCGGTCTGGGGTCGCTTGACGGAGGTCGACTCATCAGACGTGAACGATGGGCACCGGACGCGTTCGGCGAGCAGGGTTGAGCGTCCGCCCGCTCAGAGAGCGAGCGTCAGCGACGGCCGAGCTGCGTGGTGATCTCGGTGACCTGGTTGTAGATCGAGCGACGCTCCTTCATGAGCTCGCTGATCTTCTTGTACGCGTACATGACGGTGGTGTGGTCGCGGTTGCCGAAGAGCTGGCCGATCTTGGGCAGGGAGAGGTTGGTGCGCTCGCGACACAGGTACATCGCGATCTGGCGGGCAGTCGCGATCTGCTGCGATCGACTGGAGCCGTACAGATCGTCGACTGTGAGTTTGAAGTACTGCGCCGTGGCCGTGATGATGTCGGTCGGCGAGATGATGTTGTCCTCGGCCGTGTCGACGATGTCGCGCAGCACCGTCTGGGCCAGGGAGATGTCGAGCGACGAGCGGTTCAGGCTGGCGAAAGCCGAGACACGGATCAGCGCGCCCTCGAGTTCGCGGATGTTCGACGAGACCACTGTTGCGATGTACTCCAGCACCTCGTCGGGAATGTGCAGGGCCTCGCTCTGCGCCTTCTTGCGCAGGATCGCGATGCGCGTCTCGAGGTCGGGCGCCTGCACATCGGTGATCAGACCCCACTCGAAGCGGCTGCGCATCCGATCTTCGAAGCCGGTCAGGTGCTTCGGCGCGACGTCGCTTGTGATGACGACCTGCTTGTTGTGGTCGTGCAGGGTGTTGAACGTGTGGAAGAAGGCTTCCTGGGTCTCGGCGCGTCCCTGCAGGAACTGGATGTCATCGATGAGAAGGATGTCGACATCGCGGTAGCGCGCCTGGAACGCGGAGCCGCGGTTGTTCGCGATCGAGTTGATGAAGTCGTTGGTGAATTCCTCGCTCGAGACGTACCGGACCTTGACGCCCGAGTAGAGGGACTGCGCGTAGTCGCCGATCGCATGCAGCAGGTGGGTCTTGCCCAGCCCGGAGTCGCCGTAGATGAACAGTGGGTTGTACGCCTTGGCCGGCGCCTCGGCGACGGCGACCGCTGCGGCGTGAGCGAAGCGGTTGGACTGGCCGATGACGAAGTTGTCGAAGGTGTACTTCGGGTTCAGACGCGATTCGTGACGCACCGCGCTCGGCTGCTCCATCGGCGATTCGACGCGGGGCGGTTCGATCCGTGCGAAGTCGGAGACCGCGATCGGCGCGGTGGGCTGATCGGCGAGCTCATGGTTCACGACGACGCGGAACGAGGTGACCTCGCCGCCGGTCTGGGCGAGCCCTTCCATGAGCGGAACGCGCAGTCGCTTGTTGATCTGCGCGGCGGTGAGATCGTTCGGCACGTCGAGATAGAGGGTCGCACCCATGACTCCGGCCGGCACAGCGAGGGAGAGGAAGCCCTGCAGCTGCGGTGTGACGCGGTCGTCATCCGCCAGGACCTCGAGCACCTCGTTCCAGACAGGGACGTCGGGGTGGGCAGGCGAGGACATGGCGCTCCGTGCGGACGAGGATCGGAAAGTCGCCTTATCGGCAGGCCCCCCTGTGGATAACTTCGGATGCCACGGTAGTCATCACAGCTGTGAACGGCAACCTGCCGCGGAATACCGGCGGGCGTGTTGCGCTTCGCCGAGTGGATGAGGCTGTGGATAATGGCTGTGCGGATCGGATGCCGGAGTCGGCGCTGTCGCGCGGGGATTTGCCCTGCGCGCGAGACTGACGTACCCTAAATCGGTTGACTTATGCCCAATTGGGCAGCCCCCATGTCCCCGGTAGATCTGCATCCGGTGACTGACTTCCCGGAGTGATCCATGAGCAAGCGCACTTTCCAGCCCAACAACCGTCGTCGCGCCAAGAAGCACGGCTTCCGTGCCCGCATGCGCACCCGCGCCGGCCGCGGCATCCTGGCGGCCCGTCGTGCGAAGGGCCGCACCGAGCTTTCGGCGTAACCCGCTGTGCTCGCCCGTCCGCATCGTCTGACCCGCGGCGACGACTACCGCATGGTGGTTCGGCGCGGATCGAGATGCGGCGGAAACCGCGTCGTCACGTCGGTCCTCACGACCGCTGACACGGAGCGAGCAGCCCGATTCGGGTTCATCATCAGCAAACAGGTGGGTAACGCTGTGATCCGCAACACCGTGCGTCGTCGGCTCAAAGCCGTCTGCGCGGAGTTGCTTTCAGAGGTTCCACAGGGCACGGATGTCGTCATCCGTGCCCTTCCTGCATCCGCGACGGCTTCCTTCGCTGACCTGCGCGCCGATGTGGATCGCTGCCTCGGACGCCTGATCCGGCCGGTGGCGCTGTGAGCGCGCTTCCGTCGTATGCGTTCGGACAGGCGCAGTTCCATGCGGGTGACCTGGTGCGCAGCATCCCTCTGCTCCCCCGGAATCTGGTCCTCGGATTCCTTGCCGGGTATCGCAAGGTGATCTCTCCGCTCTATGGAGACGTCTGTGCCTATTACCCATCTTGTTCCGCCTACGCTGTAGGTGCGGTGCAGCAGCACGGTGCGGTGAAGGGAGCCCTGCTCTCGGCATGGCGGATCCTACGCTGCAACCCCTGGACTCAGGGCGGCGTCGATGACGTCCACCCGCACAAGCATTTCCATTACGGCCTGACCTCGCACGGTTTCGTCGTTCCTCTTCGAAAGGACTGAACAGTGGGTCTTGACCTTCTGCTCGCGTCTGCGACATCGACACCGGCTCCCACGAACACGGGGTTCGACCTGCTGGGTACGATCCTGTGGCCACTGAAGTGGGCGGTCGAGGCCGTGCTCGTCTTCTGGCACTGGTTGTTCACGACGATGGGGCTTCCGGCCGCAGCCGGCATCACCTGGATCCTGTCGATCGTCGGTCTGGTGATCGTGGTGCGCGGCGCGGTTTTCCCGCTGTTCGTTCGCCAGATCAAGAGCCAGCGCAAGATGATGGAAATTGCTCCTGAACTGCGAAAAGTTCAGGAGAAGTACAAGGGCAAGAAGGATCAGCTCTCTCGCGAGGCCATGAGCCGCGAGACCATGGCACTGTACAAGAAGCACGGCACGACGCCGATGTCGAGCTGTCTTCCCCTCCTTGTGCAGATGCCGATCTTCTTCGCGCTGTTCAGCGTGCTCAACGACGTGACCAAGCACGCCGTCGCAGGCAGCGGTGGCGTCGGCCTTCTCAGCCCCGAGCTGACCAAAGAGTTCTACGACGCGACGATCTTCGGAACCGTGTCTCTGCACGGCACCCTCGGTCAGGCGATCGAAGAGGGCAACACCCCGGCGATCGTGCTGTTGGTCATCCTCGTCGTCCTGATGATCGCCTCGCAGTTCTTCACCCAGCTGCAGATCATCTCGAAGAACCTGTCCCCCGAGGCCAAGACCGGCCAGGCGTACCAGATGCAGAAGATCATGCTCTACGTCCTGCCCCTCGGCTTCATCTTCTCGGGTGTGTTCTTCCCCCTCGGCGTCGTCGTCTACTGGTTCGTGTCGAACCTGTGGACCATGGGCCAGCAGTTCCTCGTCATCCGTGAGATGCCGACGCCCGGGTCCGAGGCTGCCAAGGCACGTGAGGAGCGACTCGCGCGCAAGGGCAAGGCCATCAACGCCGAGGGCAAGGTCGTCCCGATGGCCATCTACGAGGCCGAGCAGCAGCGCAAGGTCGAGGAGATCGAGAAGGCCAAGGCGGAGGCGCCCAAGCGTCAGCAGCCGGTCGGCAAGAAGCGTGCGAAGAAGAAGGGCACCAACTGATGAGTGTCGAGAACGTCACCGAGCGCCCCGCTCCCACCGTCGCCGACCTCGAGGCCGAGGGTGATGTCGCGGCAGACTTCCTGGAGGAGCTGCTCGACATCGCTGACATCGACGGCGATCTGAACCTCGATGTGCGCCAGGGTCGTGCGTACGTCTCGGTCGAGGCGGAAGGCGACGGCATCGAGCTGCTTTCCGCTCCGGACACGGTGCAGGCGCTGCAGGAGATCACGCGGCTGGCCGTGCAGAACAAGACGGGTTCGTTCTCGCGCTTGATCCTCGATATCGGCGGATCCCGCGATGCCCGTCGTCGTCAGCTCGAGAAGCTGGTGGATGCCGCGGTGGTCAAGCTCGACGAGGGAGCGTCGCAGGCGTCGCTGCCGGCGATGTCGAGCTACGAGCGCAAGCTGGTGCACGACGTGGTCGCCGACCGCGGTCTGATCTCCGAGTCGTACGGCGAGGGTGCAGACCGGCACACGGTCATCCGCCGCCGCTGATGTTTCACGTGAAACGCCATGGAGTGATCGATGAGTGAGGTCGAACCGGAACCCGCCGTGGCGGCGGATCTTTTCGGGGCGCGCATCGATTCGGCGCGCGCCTTCACTGCAGCGCTCGCTGAGCAGGGGGAAGAGCGCGGGTTGATCGGGCCTCTCGAACTGCCGCGCCTGTGGACCCGTCACGTGCTGAACTCGGCGATCGCCGCTCCACTCATGCGGGGATCTGTCGCCGACATCGGATCCGGTGCCGGTCTGCCCGGCGTCGTTCTCGCTATTGCGCGCCCGGATGTGCAGTTCACCCTCGTCGAGCCGATGGAGCGTCGAGTGAACTGGTTGAACGAGCAGGTTTCGACCCTGGCGTTGGACAACGTGGAAGTTCTGCGTGCACGCGCGGAAGAGGTCGGTCGGCCGCAGAAGTTCGATGTGGTGACCGCTCGCGCCGTGAGCGCGCTGCGCACGCTCGTTCCTCTGACCGCACCACTGGTGCGGGATGGCGGTGAGCTCGCGCTTCTCAAGGGCATCAATGCGGCGAACGAGATCGAAGCAGCGCAGAAGCAGCTGAAAAAGTTTCAGCTCACGGACGTGCGGGTTGAAGTCCTGGGTGAAGGTGTGATCCCCGAGACGACACGCGTGGTTCGGGCCACCGTTCGCTGACTCGATGTAGGTGCTGATGTTTCACGTGAAACATCGGCGAGCGTTGTGAGTCCGAGCGCGGGATCGTCGTGGTTGCCACAGACCCGGCTGTTCCCTGCGCTGACGCCGTGTCGGACGCAGTTCGGATTCGATCGTGCAGCTCGCTGGTGCAGGGAGCGGGGTGTGTCGCTACCCAGGCCCGTTGATCCGCCGCGTGATCGCTCACACGACCATGCGAGGGGGAGGGGTGCTCGTGCTGGGCTGCGTACGTGCGTCCCATCGCCTCTCTCCCAAGGATCTGGCCGATGCATCTGCGTGTAAGGATTACCAACATCACGCGAAGCGGTCGTCCCGACATGAATGTTTCACGTGAAACATCCATGTCCGCAGCGCGTGCCGATAATGCGCTGAGGTTCGATCTGCTGGGCGGCGTGCGCGACCGCAGGTCCACGTCACTGGATAGTCGGCTTGTGGCCCATTCGGAAGACTGGTGCCGCTGTGAGAAGTACGGAGGCCTGAGGGGGAGCAGTTGCACCAGCGTGAGGGGCGCTTGGCCGCCGCAGTCGCTCCAACAGTGCAGCATTCGATGTTTCACGTGAAACACATGCACGCTCACGGGGCGCCATCGCATTATCAGCGCGTGCGGTTTCGCGCCGATCGCTCGTGATACGCCCCCACGAAAGGACGTTTGCTCGGGATCTCAGAGAGATGCGGACGGGCGGGGTTGTCCCCGCAAGGCTCAGGTGCTTGAGGCTCTGCGCATACGTAAGCGCTTGGCAACGGTCTCGGCTCTCGCAATGCCTGCCGTCGCGAAGAGCGGAGTCGCCGTAGCGATGGATGAGCGCGTCTGGATGAGTTGGTATCTCCAGGTACGGGCGCCCCGGGAGTAGGCGTGTTGCGCGTGCATCGTGGGCCCGGAGCGGCGTGCCCGTTCGATTCGGCCGCCTTCTGATGACAAGCGCGTTCGCACGCAAGGCATGGGAGCGGCGGAGATCGTCCCAGACGGGAAGCTTGTTTCACGTGAAACATCGTGCGCGAGAACAACTCAACTTGTTATCAACAGGCTCAACGCGCCGGAGGCGGAGCGGTGGGAGGCTCTTGCATGCGCAGTGCTCGGTCTGCCGAACACCTGGCACCATTTCAGATCGTGCTCAGAATCGGCTGGAGAAGTGGGGGTGAGCAGCGCGAGCCCGACACTTGGTTGTGGTGAGCGTGCGCACGGCTCGCTGGAATGCGCGGCAGCGGGGGTCTTGATGCATCGCCCTTCGACGAAGAGGGGGCACTGCGGTGAGCGCATTCTTGTAGCGGGACGCTCGTGATCTGCTCGGGCGTCGACAATGCCGGGTCACCCGACGTGCTCCGATGTCGGAGGGCGTGTGGTTGCGACCTGTTTCGGCCTCGCCGTCATGCTCGTGCGCAGGAGTGCGAGGAGGGCACCGACGGACGCGCAGCCTCTGCGGGGTGCGCCACTGTTCGATTCGGCGGGAGGTCTCTCTGAAGCCTGATGCATCGAGGCTCACGGACATCGGTCCGCCTGGTGGTCCGTCCCCGGATCAAGTGTTTCACGTGAAACATGCTCGTGGGGCAGAGCATACGACTCCGGTGTCTTCGACGCTCCTGCTTTCCACGCTCGAACCAGAGGGATGCTCGATTCGCGCACCTGGGCGCTGGGACGCCCAGATCAGATGCAACAGGCGGACGAGGTCCTGCGGACACCGTTCGAGCGCGATCGCACCGCTGGTGGGGGAGGGCGCGCCTCCACTCTGAGACGCTGAGACGCTGAGACGCTGAGACGCTGGGTGGTCGGGTGGCTGGGTGGCTGGGTGGCCGGGCTGGGTCGGCGAGTCGGCGAGTCGTCGAGCCGCTGGGGCGCTGGGTGGTCGAGCCGCTGGGCTGCTGGGCCGGCGGGCTGCTGGGGCGCTGGGTGGTCGAGCCGCTGGGGCGCTGGGTGGTCGAGCCGCTGGGCTGCTGGGCCGGCGGGCTGCTGGGACGGCGGACCGCTGGGCCGTCGAGGGGCTGGGCCCTTGGGCGGCTGAGCCGTCGGGCTGCTGTGTCGTCGAGCCGCTGTGTCGTCGAGACGCCGAGCAGGAGGGCCGGCAGCGTGCAGGACTGCGGGCCGAAGCGCATGTTTCACGTGGAACGCTCGGTTGTTTCGATCCCTCCCGATCGCCGAGCCGAGCATCTGGCGGTGAACGTCCGCAGCCTCGATTAGAGTGGAACGCGGCCCCGAAAGGAGTGGATGTTTCACGTGAAACAACCCGACAAGGCACCACCGAGCGATGGATTCGGAATGGACACCCCGCTCGCGCGAGAACTCGCTGATCTCAGCGCACGCCGGCGGGCCCTGGAGGAGGTCGACCTCGAGTTCGACGGCTCCCACCCGAGGGTTCTGACGATCTCGAACCAGAAGGGTGGCGTCGGAAAGACGACGACGGCCGTGAACGTCGCTTCCGCCCTCGCTCACCTCGGCGCCAAGGTGCTGGTCATCGATCTCGACCCTCAGGGTAATGCGTCGACCGCGCTCGGCATCCCGCACAGCGCGGATGTGACGAGCATCTACGATGTCCTGATCAACGACGTCCCGCTCGCGGAGATCGTGCAGCAGAGCCCCGAATCCGAGAACCTCTTCTGCGCCCCGAGCACCATCCACCTGGCCGGCGCCGAGATCGAGCTGGTCGCCCAGGTGGCGCGCGAGCATCGGCTCGGGCGCGCCCTCGACGCCTACATCGCCGACCACCCGCTGGACTTCGTGATCATCGACTGCCCGCCGTCGCTCGGGCTGCTCACGATCAATGCGTTCACCGCGGCATCCGAAGTCTTCATCCCCATCCAGTGCGAGTACTACGCACTCGAAGGTCTGAGCCAGCTGCTCGGCAGCATCCAGATGATCCAGAAGCACTTGAATCCCAAGCTGCACCTCTCGACGATTCTCCTGACGATGTACGACGGCCGCACCCGGCTCGCGCAGCAGGTCGCCGACGAGGTCCGAGGCCATTTCCCGGAGCAGGTGCTCCACACGGTCATTCCCCGATCGGTTCGCGTCTCCGAGGCTCCGAGCTTCGGTCAGACCGTGATCGAGTACGACGGCAACTCGGCGGGAGCCGTCGCGTATCGCGAGGCAGCAGTCGAGATCGCGCAGCGCACTGCGGCGCGCACCAGCAGCACACAGAGCAAGGAGAACTGATGGCCAAGCGAACCGGACTCGGGCGGGGGATAGGAGCCCTCATCCCCACGACCGAGCAGACCGAACGGCCTGTCGATGTGTTCTTCCCCGGCGCGAAGCTGAAGCCGGAAACCACGATCGAGATCTCGGGCGAACCTGAACTCGCGGCGATCCCGGGTGTCCGACTCGTCCACGTGAACCCGAACTCCATCGTGCCGAACCCGCGCCAGCCGCGCACGCATTTCGATGCCGACCATCTCGCCGAGCTCGTGCACAGCGTCCGCGAGTTCGGCGTGCTGCAGCCGGTGGTGGTCCGCACCAACGCCGACGGCGAGTTCGAGCTCATCATGGGTGAGCGCCGCACGCGCGCCGCACGCGAAGCGGGCCTCGAGACGATCCCCGCGATCGTCCGCGACACGACTGACGAGGACCTCCTCCGTGACGCGCTCCTGGAGAACCTGCACCGGTCGGAGCTCAACCCGCTCGAAGAGGCATCCGCCTACCAGCAGCTTCTCGAGGACTTCGGGATCACGCAGGAAGAGCTCGCCACGCGCATCGGGCGTTCGCGCCCGCGCATCAGCAACACGATCCGCCTCCTGAAGCTGCCGGTCCCCGTGCAGCAGCGCGTTGCCGCCGGTGTGCTCTCGGCCGGCCACGCACGCGCGATCCTGAGCCTCGACGATGCGGAGGCCATGCAGCGTCTGGCCGACAAGATCATCAACGAGGACCTCTCGGTGCGGGCCGCCGAAGAGGCCGCGAAGGCGACACCTCGGGATGCCGGAACGAAGGCCGCCAAACCGCAGCCCGGCGCGCGTCGCGCGTATCTCGACGAGGTCGGCAGCAAGCTCGGCGACCGCCTGAACACGCGCGTCAAGGTGAATCTGGGCTCCCGAAAAGGCCAGGTCGTCATCGATTTCGCATCGATTCAGGATCTCAACCGCATCCTGGCCGAACTCGGCGAAGAAGGATACGGTTCCTGACCGCGCGCGCGTGATGCTGACGCCTGTGGCGACCAGCCGATAGGCTCGCCCTAGAGCGGGGGAGTGACTCATGTCGGATCAGAAACCCCCGGCGCGCATCAGCGGCCGGGTCATCGGAATCAGCATCGCGGCGGCCCTGGGTGGCTTCCTCTTCGGCTTCGACACGGCGGTGATCAATGGCGCCGTCGACGCCCTCGCCGGTGCCTTCGACCTCGGTCCGGCGCTGCAGGGCTTCGCCGTGTCGTCCGCGCTGATCGGCTGCGCGGTCGGTGCGTGGTTCGCCGGTTCACTGGCGAACAAGTGGGGGCGCATTCCCGTGATGGTGATCGCCGCCATCATGTTCCTCGCGTCCTCGATCGGCTCCGGACTGGCGTTCGGAGTCATCGATCTGATCGTCTGGCGCGTGATCGGCGGGCTCGGTGTCGGCGCGGCATCCGTCATCGCCCCCGCCTACATCGCCGAGGTGTCGCCCGCCCGGATCCGCGGCAGGCTCGGCTCGCTGCAGCAGCTCGCGATCGTGCTGGGCATCTTCACCGCGCTCGTGTCGAACGCGATTCTCGCGAACGTCGCCGGCGGCGCTGCGAACATGCTCTGGTTCGGCCTGGATGCCTGGCGCTGGATGTTCATGGCGGAGGCGATTCCGGCCGTCGTCTACGGCGTGATGGCGCTTCGACTACCGGAATCTCCACGATTCCTCGTCGCACGAGGCGAGTTCGACAAGGCATCCCGGGTTCTCTACGACTTCACCGGTGAGACGGACGTCAACCTCAAGATCGAGGAGATCAAGGCGACGCTCAACACCGAGAAGAAGGAGTCTCTGCGGGACCTCCGCGGCAACCGGTTCGGGCTGAAGCCGATCGTGTGGGTCGGCATCCTGCTCAGCGTCTTCCAGCAGTTCGTCGGCATCAACGTGATCTTCTACTATTCGACGACCCTGTGGCTGTCCGTCGGATTCGACGAGTCGAACGCGCTGCTGACGTCCGTCATCACGTCGATCACGAACATCGTCGTGACGATCGTCGCGATTCTCCTCGTCGACAAGGTCGGGCGGCGTCCGATGCTGCTGATCGGATCGATCGGCATGACGGTCACGCTCGGATTGATGGCTCTTGCCTTCTCGTTCGGCACGCTCGAGGACGGCGCCGTGGTGCTGCCTCAGCCGTGGTCGCTGATCGCCCTGGTCTGCGCCAACGGGTTCGTGGTCTTCTTCGGAGCGACCTGGGGACCGCTGGTCTGGGTTCTTCTCGGCGAGATGTTCCCGAACTCGATCCGCGCCGGCGCGCTGGCGGTCGCCGCCGCAGCGCAGTGGATCGCGAACTTCTTCATCTCGACCACCTTCCCTGCCTTCGCCGAGATCGGACTCACGTTCGCCTACGGCTTCTACGCGTTCTTCGCGGCCCTGTCGTTCTTCTTCGTGTACTTCCAAGTGCCCGAGACGAAGGGCCGGGAGCTGGAGACGATGACGGATGTTGTGCAGATCACGCGCCGACCTCACAAGGAGCGCGCGTAGGCTTGTCGGGTGACAGAAGCGATTCCCCGCAGAGCCAGCCTTGAGGTACTTCGTGCCGAAGCGGCCGACGAGCTGGCCGTGCTCGTGCAGGAGCGGCTGCTGAGCGGCGAGGACCCGTGGGACTTCATGGAGGATTTGCCGAGCGTCGACGAACTCGTCGTGTTCCTGCTGCGCGCGGACAACATCGCTGCGAACGACGGTGTCCGTCCGAACGCCGCCCGGCACTATCGCGTGCTGCGTCAGATCGCGCTGGAGTATCCGCCGCTGACGCCGGCGGTGTGGAAGCTCCTGGGCGACGGCCCGAAGTACCGGCGATGGGATGCGTCGATCGCTGACGCCAGTTGACGGGCTGACGGGCTGAGCGGGGGCGGGCTCGGCTTCGCATCGCTGACGCGGGGCTCCGTGATCCTCCGTTCGCTCGCCGAGGGTCCCTCCCGCTTCGCGGGGCCCTCCCGACGCTCGCTCTCGGAGCATCCCTGCGCCCTCCCGGGGAGAACGAGCCAGCGTGCATCGATGACAGTGGGTAAGGGAGGATCTGCGGATAAGGTGAGGATGTGCTCGTCGACTACGACCCGAACTGGCCGCGGATGTTCCGGGAGATCGCCGCGGAGTTACGGATGCTCGGGAATGCGGACTGGGAGATCGAGCACATCGGCTCGACCGCCGTTCCGGGGATGAAGGCCAAGCCGATCATCGATGTCGCGGTGCGTCTCGTCGACCTCGACCGGCTGGATGTCCACCTCGTCCGGCTGGAAGAGGCCGGCTGGCGGATCGGCAGCGCTGTGCGGACGCATCCTGTGCTGGTCTTCGAACCCGGCGGTATCCGGACGCGTATCGCGCATTTCTTCCCGGCCGAGCAATGGGATGCCGCGAATCAGCGCATCCTCCGGGACTGGCTCCTGGCGCATCCCGATGATGCGGACCGCTACCAGGAGGTGAAGCTGGTTGCGATGGAGGAGGCGATCGCCGGACGCGCGCCTTACAACGCAGGCAAGACCGCGGTCATCCAGGAAATCGTCGATCGCGCACGCGCCGCACGCGGGCTCGCTTCGGTACCGGTCTACGACAAGTAGAGCGAAGGCCCGCCCCTCGACAGAGGAACGGGCCTTCGTAACGTCCGGGGACGCTCAGCCGATGAACTCGGCGAGGTCCTGCTCGAGCGCGAACTTCGGCTTGGCGCCGATGATCGTCTTGCGCTCCTCACCGGCGGCGAAGACCTTCATCGCCGGGATCGACGTGATCTGGTACTTCATGGCCAGCTCGGGGTTCTCGTCCACGTTGAGCTTGAGGATCGTGATCTTCTCAGGGTGCTCGGACTGGATCTGGTCCAGAACGGGAGCGACCATGCGACACGGTCCGCACCACTCAGCCCAGAAGTCCACCAGCACGGTGCCCTCGGCCTGCAGCACGTCCTGATCCCACGTCGCCTGGCTCGTCGCCTTAGCAGTCATCAGTCATCTCCTTGATCGAAGTCTCACCTGCATCAACAGCAGGCGGGTGGAAAGTGTTCCCTAGCCGACGATGACCTCGGCGGCTTCCGCAGCCGGGACCTCGACGGAAGCATCCTCAAAATCCGCGAGGAAGTGCTCGGCATCCAGCGCAGCGACCGTGCCGGAGCCGGCCGCCGTGATCGCCTGACGGTAGTGCGGGTCGATGACGTCGCCGGCGGCGAAGACACCGGGCTTGGACGTCACGGACGTGCGACCGTCGACCCAGATGGTGCCCTCGGCCGTGAGGTCGAGCTTGCCGTGCACGAGGTGCGTGCGCGGGTCGTTTCCGATCGCCACGAACAGGCCGTCGAGCGGCAGGTCGCGCAGCGCACCGTCCGTCGTGGAACGCAACTGCACGCCGGTGACGGCCGAATCGCCCAGGATCTCGGCGACCTCGCTGTTCCAGATGAACTCGATCTTCTCGTTGGCGAAGGCGCGCTCCTGCATGATCTTCGAGGCGCGAAGCGTGTCCTTGCGGTGGATGATGTAGACCTTCTCCGCGAAGCGGGTGAGGAAGGTCGCCTCCTCCATCGCCGAGTCGCCGCCGCCGACGACCGCGATCGTCTTCTCGCGGAAGAAGAAGCCGTCGCAGGTGGCGCACCAGGAGACGCCGTAGCCGGACAGGCGCTCCTCGCCCGCGACTCCGAGCTTGCGATAGGCGGATCCGGTCGCGTAGATCACGGTGCGCGCTTCGTGCGTCGCGCCGGATCCGAGCACGACCTTCTTGACCTCGCCGTCCAGTTCGAGCGACGTGACGTCGTCGTAGACGACCTCGGTGCCGAACTTCTCGGCCTGCTGCTGCAGCTTCGCCATGAGCTCGGGGCCCTGGATGCCGTCGGGGAAGCCCGGGAAGTTCTCCACCTCTGTGGTGTTCATCAGTTCACCGCCGACCTCGACGGAGCTCGCGATGAGCAGCGGCTCGAGGTTCGCGCGTGCCGCGTAGATGGCGGCCGTGAACCCGGCGGGGCCGGAACCGATGATGATGACCTGACGCATGTGCTCTCCTCGTTCCACTGCTTCAACCCATGGTAACCGCGGGACATTCCCCCGACAGGATGCGGGACATCAGCGCCCGGGCAGGATGCGCTTCACGATGCTCTTCGCGACCTGCAGCTCTGGCGCGCGCAGCACCCACAGGAACACGACGTAGACGGCGGCCGCCGCAACCGCGATGATCCCGGCGCCCAGCACCCCGAGGATCTTGTCGCTCGTGGTCCAGCCGCCGACGCCGCCCAGCAGCAGGAAGACGCCCCATCCGGCCGCCGCGGCGGGGATCGCTGCGACAGCGAAACGGCCGAGCGACAGCATCCATCGACCGGTCTCGAGTGAGCCGAGCCGACGGCGCAGCAGCAGAGTCGCGACAATCGTCTGCACGGCGCCGGCCAGCGACTGTCCGAGCGCGACCGCCGCGGCGAGGAGCGTCAAGGGAAGGGCGCCGGAGGCGGACAGCCCCCACGCGATCGTCGCGGTGATGGCCACGAGCGCGCACTGGAACAGCGTGAAGAAGAATGGCGTCCTGGTATCACCGTAGGCGTAGAACGTGCGCTGCACGATGAACAGGACGGCCAACGGCAGCAGGCCGACGAGGTAGCAGATGAGCACGACCGCGGCATCGACGGCATCCGACGAGGAGTTCGTGAAGACCCGGGAGGCCGGCACGGCCGCCGCGACCACGGCCGCGAGCGCGCCCATCAGGAAGAATCCGAGCGTGCGGATGCTGCGCGAGATGTCCCCGCGCACCTCGTCGTCCCGTCCGGCGGAGGCGTGCTCGGACAGCTGCGTGAAATACGGGGTGCCGATCGAGTGCACGATGATCGAGTACGGCAGCATGAAGATCAGCCAGGCGTTGTTCATCACCGTGACGGCTGCGCCTTCACCCGAGGCTTCGTTGGCGACCCAGTTCTGGTAGAAACCGGCCGCCATGCTCGACACGGCCATGAGCAGCGTCCAGCCGGCGACCCGGCCGACGTTGCCGAGTCCGACGCCGCGCCAGCGGAAGTCGACCTTGAGCGCGAGCCCGGTCTTGCGCCAGAACACCAGCAGGATGCCGGCCTGCACCGCGATTCCCGCCGTCGCCGTTCCGCCGAGCCACGCGACCATGTCGGGTGTCCAGTCCGCGAGGTTCACGAGGTCGCTGCCGAAGACCGCGCCGATGATGAGGAATCCGACGATCGAGATGATGTTGTTCGCGATCGGGGCCCAGGTGAACGGGCCGAAGATGCGCTTGGCGTTGAGCGTCTCGCCGACCAGCGCGTACAGACCGTAGAACAGGATCTGCGGCAGGCACCAGTAGGCGAAGGCGGTCGCCAGCGCGAGCTGCTCGACGTTCTCGGCTTTCAGCTGCAGCCCCACGAGCCACGGAGCCGCGACCATCGCCACGGCCGTGGCTGCGACAAGAACCACCGTTCCGAGGGTGAACAGCTTGGAGATGAACGCATTGCCGCCGTCGTCGTCGCGACTCGCCCTGACGATCTGCGGCACGATGACGGCCGTCAGCACTCCGACGGAGATGAGGTTGAAGACGCTGTTGGGCAGCTGGTTCGCGACCGAGAACGCATCGGCGGCCTTTGACGCGTTCGACCCGATCACGCCGACGAGCACGATCGTGCGCAGCAGCCCGGTCAGACGCGAGATGAGGGTTCCTGCGCCGAGCAGAGCGCTGGCGCGGCCGAGGCTGGTCATCGAGCTCCTTCGTCCGCCGGAGATGCTCCGGATGCGGCGACAGGCTCAGCGAGCTCAGCGGACGCGGACGCGCGCTCCCGCCGACGACGGCGGACCGTGCGGACGACGCCGAAGACCAGCAGCAGCACGATCACGGAGCCGAGGATGCCGAGGCCGATGTTCTCCCACTCGGCCCGTACCGTGACGTCGGCCGACTGCGAGTCGCCGATGGCGACGCCGCTCGGGCTCCAGAGCGTGAAGCGCACCTGCAGTTCGCCGCTCGCAACGCGCGATTGCACGGGGATGAGCACGCGGGTGTTGCTCTGCGCGGTCGCCTCGACCGCGGTGTACGGATCAATCACAACGCGCGGATCGGACGGCCGCACCTCGAGGTTGAGCTTCACCGGCCAGGGCAGATCGTTGCGGATCCACACCGGCAGGTCGACGTTCGCGCTGATGAGCTGGATCGGTGCCGGGTCCTGGATCGCGACCGAATCGAGCGTCGTCGCTGTTGCCGCGCGGTGATCGACGAACCCGGATTCGAACTGCGCATCGCTCAGTCCGACACCCAGGAGGCGCAGGATGCGGATTCGCTCGGGCGCGAGCATCACCTGAGGATCTTCGAGGATCGTTCCGAAGGACTCGAGAGAATCCTCATCGGCGAGCAGTGTCGTCAGGGCCGCCGCTCGCTCGGCATCCGGCTCGGCATCCGGCGTCGCGGTGGCCGGTGCCGTGCCCTGCAGGGTGCGCAGCGGCACTGTCCCGGTGGCGAGCACGACGTCACGCAGCGCCGCAGCGGTCCGCTGCTCGTTTCGATCGAGCGCGATGAAGATGCCGGAGGCCGGGGACCCGGCCAGCGCCAGCTCGGCGTTCGCCTCGGCGAGCAGGGCTTCGCGGAGATCGTCATCCGGCTCGTCGGCCGCGGCGGACATGAGCGCCGAGATCTCGGCGTCGTGCACGAGCACGGCGGAGGCGCCGGCGCGGGCGTTGCCGGCAGCATCCGTCTCGGAGACCGAAGTGGACGGCAGGATCGTCGTCGCGGAGGATCCGACGTAGGAGTCGAAGACGGCGAGGTCCGCGGCGGTCACGTCGTCGCGCGGCCACAGGATGCCGTCGATCTCGCCCCGAAGCGCCGTGAGCTCGGCGATGTCCGGAAGGGTCGGCGGGACGCTGGCCGAGGGTGTCGGCGTCGGTGACGGGGTCGCCGCGTCGTCCTCGGGGAAGTCCGCGGCGCTCATGAACGGGTCGAGTGCAGTCGGTGCGAGCGCGGTGGCGAGCCCGGCGTGGGACTGCGTGGCAGGGTCCGCGTCGCCGAACTGCAGCGCGAACGTCTCGTTCGCGAGCGCTTCGAGCCGCTCGAGCCACGACACGGCTGTGATCGGGGCGGAGTCGCCGAGCACTCGGATAGAGGCGGCGATGGCCGGATCGACTGCGAGCACGGCCATTGTGCCGGTCACGGCGTCGAGCTGCGCGCTGAGCGCGCCATCGGCAGCGGTCAGTGACGACAGCTCGTCGGCGCTGAGCAGGGTGCCGGATGCTGGGGTGGCCGTGATCGGAACCACGACGCTCACCTGCGCGGCCACCGCCGGTCGCACCGTGAGCACCGAGCGGACCGTGGCGTCCCAGGACGTCCCGTCGCTCGTGGTCGCGCCGGACAGCGATGCACTCACGGCGTACACACCGGGTGCGAGCTGCTGCACGAGATCGGAACTGGCGAGGATCGGGGTCTCGAGATTCGCGTTCCCGCCGACGGCAGCTGTCGGCGCGGAGAACAGCGAGGTCAGGGTCCCGCCTCCACCACCAGAGCCCAGCCACGCCGTCACGGCGGCGGTATCCGCGAACGGAGTCGCACCCACCTCGAGCGCGACGCGGGCGGGCGAGAGCTCCTGGCCGGTGTCGTTGACGACTGTGACGGTTCCCGAGATCGGGGAACCGACCGGGATCGCACCGTGCGTGCCGAGCGAGAGCGAGAGCGATACCGTGCCGTCGGTGGTGGGCGCCTCGGTTGGTTCGGCGGCGGCCGGTGCGGCGACGCCGAAGACGCCGAGGGCCGCCGCCATCAGGGTGACGACGAGCACAGCGACGGCGCGGGCGAGGGGATGCCGGCGCGCGCGCGGAGCTGTACGGGGGATGATCACGGTTTCGGGGTCTTCCTCGAACACGGCGGGCGGTTCGTGAGTGCGGACCCTGTGATTCTAGGCGGGGCGCCGATCCGAAGCCTGAAGGCGCGTAGAGTGACGGCCGTGTCCGACACGCCAGCCATCACCCCGGATCCTCTGCTCGCTTCCGCTCTCGCCGCCGATCTCGACGCCGCCGACTTCCGTTCGGAGCCGCTGCGCCGGCTCTGGGGAGAGGAGTACGACGACGCGCTCGCCCGAGGCCTGCGCGCACCGATCCTCCGCGCGATCGAAGGGGATGCCTCGCCGCTGGCCACTCTCGGACGACTCCTCGTGCTCGGCATCCCGCAGCCCGCGGCGGCCGTGGCCGATGCACTGCCGCGGACGGGGACCGCTGGACTCGCGGCGCTGGGCATGGCGCGCGTCGACGCGTCCGACATCCGACCGACCGCGCTGGTGCGTCCGCAGTCGTTCGTCGACGCGGACGGCATCGGCGAATGGTGGATCGCGAGCGATCTCGACGAGGTCGCGCTGGGGTCGGCGCTGCCGGCCGATCACGTGCTCGGTGTCGGTGGAGCCTCCCGGACGCTTGCCGAGCTCGTCATCCCCCACCCCGTGGGCCGCGCGCTGGATCTCGGCACGGGCTGCGGCATCCAGGCTCTGCTGGTCTCGCGTCACGCCGGCGCGGTGGTCGCCACGGACATCTCGGAGCGGGCCATCGCCTTCGCTCGCCTCAACGCGCTGCTGAACGGCGTCTCGAACATCGAGTTCCGGCTGGGGAGCATGTTCGAACCGGTCGCCGACGAGGCGTTCGACCTCGTCGTCTCGAACCCGCCGTTCGTCATCACCCCCCGCGCGGAGGGCGTTCCCGAGTACGAATACCGCGACGGCGGCCTGATCGGCGACGCCCTGGTCGAGCAGTTCCTGCGGACGGTTCCGGACCACCTGACCCCCGGCGGCATCGCCCAGCTGCTCGGCAACTGGGAATCGCGCTCCGGGGTCGCCGGTCTCGACCGGCTGCGGTCGTGGATCCCCGCCGAGCTGGATGCCTGGGTCATCGAACGCGAGGAGCTGTCGCCGCTCGCCTACGCCGAGCTGTGGATCCGCGACGGAGGGACGACGCCGAGGGATGCCGGATTCACACCGCTGCTCGAAGCCTGGCTGGATGACTTCGCCGCACGCGAGGTGACGGCGATCGGGTTCGGGTATGTGCTGATCCGGCGCTCTGCCCGCGTCACTGAGCCGTCCCTTCAGCTTCCTGAGCCTGTCGAAGGGCTCCGCCGCTTCGAACAGGTCGCCCAGCCGATCTCGCAGACCGGGAGGGCGCTGCAGGCGGGTCTCGCCGCGCACGATGCGCTGGCCCACGACATCCCGCAGACCCTGTTCGTCGCGGGCGACGTCACGGAAGCGCGTCATCTCATGCCAGGCAACGACGATCCGAGTGTGATCGAGCTGCGTCAGGGCGGCGGTTTCGGCCGCACGATCGCCGTCGACTCTGCGCTGGCGGCGTTCGTCGGCGCGTGCGACGGCGATCTCACGGTCGCGCAGATCGTCGCCGCGCTGGCGCAGCTGTTCGAAGTGCCGCTGCCCGAGCTCTGGGCCGATCTCGAGCCGCGCATCCGGCAGCTGGTCCTGGACGGATTCCTGACGCCTGTGCCGTGACCGCCGGCCGTGCCGCCCAGGACACCTGCACGACCAGGGAACAGATGCACGGTGAGATCGGCGGATCGGCCGTGCAGGTGTACCCGCGTCGTGCATCTGTGCCGATGCGCGCAGGAATACCCACCGCATTTCATGCGTTCGAATAAATCATGAAGGCTTTCGGATTCCTCTCGTTCGGCCACTACGCCGATGTCCCCGGTTCGTCGACGCGCACAGCCGGCGACATGCTGCGCCAGACGATCGAGATCGCCGAGGGCGCTGACGAGATCGGCGTGAACGGCGCATACGTGCGGGTGCACCACTGGGCGCGGCAGGCGGCGTCCCCCATGCCGCTGCTGAGCGCGATGGCCGCTCGTACGAAGCGCATCGAGGTCGGCACCGGCGTGATCGACATGCGCTACGAGAACCCGTTCCAGTTCGCTGAGGAAGCGGCCGCCCTCGACTACATCGCCGACGGACGCATCGCGCTCGGCGTGAGCCGTGGTTCACCCGAGACGGCGCTGCGAGGCTACGAGACGTTCGGCTACGTCGATGGCGAAGATCCGGAGCGCGGCAGCATCCTGGCTCGCGAGAAGTTCGATCTGTTCCTGCGCGCGATCGACGGCGAGCGGATCGCCCCCGGCGACCCGCGCATGGTGGGGCCAGGGCAGTACCTGCACGTCGAGCCGCATTCGCCGACGCTGCGGGATCACATCTGGTGGGGGTCCGGTTCGCGGGCGACGGCCGAGGCCACCGGCCGCATGGGGCTGAACATGATGAGCTCGACCCTCGTCACCGAGGCGACAGGTCAGCCGTTCCACGAGCTCCAGCGCGAGCAGATCGATCTGTTCCGCGCCGCCTACAAGGATGCCGGTCACACCGGCGCTCCTCGTGTCTCGGTGAGCCGCAGCGTCTTCCCGCTGGTCAGCGACATCGACCGGGCGTACTTCGGCCTGCGCAGCGAGGACGGCGACGACCAGATCGGCATCATCGACGGAATGCGTTCGACGTTCGGCAAGACGTACGCCGCCGAACCGGACGTGCTGATCGCGCAGCTGAAGCAGGACGAGGCGGTCATGGCCGCGGACACCCTCATGCTCACGATCCCGAACCAGCTGGGACCGGACTACAACCTGCACGTGCTGCAGGCCTTCGCCGAGCACGTCGCCCCGGCGCTGGGCTGGAAGCCGAACACCGAGGGTCCGGTGCAGGGCGACCCGGTCTGATTCGTCGCTTGCGCCCCGCGCTGGCCTGAGCGGATGGTCGCGATCACGCCGCTTCAGCCGCAGGACCGCGCGGACTGGCTTCCGCTCTGGAACGGCTGCCTGGCAGGGGCGCCCGGTACCCTGGAGATCATGCTCAACATGGCCGATGGCCTCGCTCGACTCGGCGCGCTCGCCGCCGACCCCGTCGTCCGCACCCTCGCCGATGCCTTCGCCGCGCAGGGCTTCGAACTCGCCGTCGTCGGCGGCCCGGTGCGCGACGCGCTGATCGGGCGACCCACCCACGACCTCGACTTCACCACGAATGCGTCGCCCGACGAGATCCTCGCGATCGTGAAGCCCATCGCGACCGCGCACTGGGACATCGGACGCGCGTTCGGCACGATCGGCGCCCGCGTGCAGGGTGAGCAGGTCGAGATCACGACCTATCGCGCCGACAGCTACGACGGGGTCACCCGCAAGCCGACCGTCGAGTTCGGCGACACGATCGACGGAGACCTCGTCCGCCGCGACTTCACCGTCAACGCGATGGCGCTGCAGGTTCCGGCGGTCAAGCTCGTCGACCCGACCGGTGGAGTGGAAGATCTCGTCGCCGGCATCCTGCGCACTCCCGCCGACCCGGCCGTCAGCTTCGGCGATGACCCGCTCCGGATGCTGCGGGCCGCACGCTTCAGCGCCCAGCTCGGCTTCGCCATCGACGACGCGACGCAGGACGCGATCGCCGACCTCCGCGGGACGCTGGAGATCGTGAGCCCCGAGCGCGTCCAGGGCGAACTGATCCGCCTCATGCAGACCGACGACCCCGTCCGCGGCATCCGGGTCCTGGTCGACACCGGCCTGATCGAGGAGTTCCTGCCCGAGGTGAGCGCCCTGCGCCTCGAGGTCGACGAGCACCATCATCACAAGGACGTCTACGAGCACTCGCTGACCGTGCTGCAGCAGGCGATCGAGCTCGAGCACTCGCGGCATCCGGGAGCCGAACCGGATGTGGCGCTGCGCATCGCGGCGCTGCTGCACGACATCGGCAAGCCCCGCACCCGCAAGCTCGAGCACGGCGGCGCGGTCACATTCCACCACCACGACGTGGTCGGCTCCCGCATGGCGCGCAAGCGCCTGCAGTCCCTGCGCTTCGATGGCGAGACGACGGATGCCGTGGCCCGACTGATCGAGCTGCACCTGCGCTTCTTCGGATACGCGGAGGGGACGTGGACCGACAGCGCCGTCCGCCGCTACGTGCGCGACGCAGGCGACCTGCTGGATCGCCTGCACATCCTCACCCGCGCCGACGTCACGACGCGCAACCGCCGCAAGGCCGCGCTCCTCGCGCACGCGTACGACGACATCGAGTCCCGCATCGCCGCGCTGCGCGAGCAGGAGGAACTGGATGCCATCCGCCCCGAGCTCGACGGCAACCAGATCCAGGAGATCCTGGGCATCGCCCCCGGCCGCGAGGTGGGCGAGGCCTACCGTTTCCTGCTCGAGGTGCGCCTCGACGAGGGCGTCATCGGTCCGGATGCCGCGCAGCGGCGTCTGCGCGAATGGTGGGCGAACCGGAGCTGACTCTCACCGATCCCGACGTCAGCAGCCGCAGGAGCGGCCGATGACGAGGTGCGCCTCGACCACCATGTGCACGGGCTCGTGCGGTGGGCCCAGCAGTGCTTCGACGGCCGCCTCGGCCATCTCGGCCAGCGGCTGCGCGACGGTCGTCAGCGTCGGCCAGCTGTAAGCGGCATCCAGCGATCCGTCGAACGAGACGATCGCGACGTCCTCCGGGACGCGCAGCCCGGCCTCGTGCGCTGCCTTGAGCACCCCTCGACCCATCTGGTCGGAGCTGACGAAGAGCGCCCGCGGCACAGCATCCGATCGGATCAACCGGCGCATCGCCTCGTACCCGCCGTCCGGGGTGAACCAGCCCCGCGCGATCGGACCGGGCTTCAGGCCGAGGCGCTCCAGGCTCTCGCGCCATCCGGTCTCGCGGCCGTCCTCCTCGTCGCCGGTCGTGCCGCCGATGACGATGCCGATGTCGTCGTAGCCGTGCCCGGCGAGGTGCTCGACCGCGAGGTGGGCGCCGTGCAGGAGGTCGACGCCCACCGAATCGCGCGTCGGGACACTGGCGCTGTTGTTCAGCATGACGATCGGGATGCCGGCGATATCGAGATTGCGCAGATCGGGCTCGAAGACCGTGCTGCACAGGAAGATGCCGTCGACGAGCCGGCCGGCCAACTGCTCGAGCTGGGTGCGCTCGGTGGCGACCGACGAGTCGGAGCTGGACGTGATGAGCATGTACCCGCGCTTCGCCGCCGCGACCTCGACCTCGTGACCCAACTGGGCGAAGTACGGGTTCGTGGTCGTGGGGGTGACCATGCCGAGCATCTCGGTGGAGCCGAGACGCAGCGCGCGGGCGGACGGGTTCGCCCGGTAGCCGAGCTTGGTCACGGCATCCCGTACCCGCTCCTCCGTATCCGCACCGACCCGCTTGGTCCCGTTGACGACGTAGCTGACCACAGCCGGGCTCACCCCGGCGAGCTTCGCGACGTCGTTTCGGGTGGCCCTGCTCGGGGAGGAGGAAGAGGAGCGGGACACGGCGCCATCCTAGCCGCGCGCGGCCTCGGCCAGCCGTCCGTCGTCGTCGACCGGAACGTCGAGCTGAGCCGGAGCGTCGCCGAAGTCCGGGATCGACAGACGCTCGCCGCCACGGAGCGCGGAGCGGTGCGCGATGATGCCGGGCAGCGTGTAGCGCGCGGCCTCCCACGCGTTCACGGGCGGCAGCGTGCGCGTCGCGACGGCCGTGGCGAAGTCGTCCACGAGGAAGTGGTGGCTGCCCTCGTGGCCACTGGGCAGGCGCTTGAGCGATTCGGGCAGTCGTGACGCGTCGTGCACGGGGGCGAGTCCGGAGATGAACGCGTCGCGCAGCGCGGGGTCCACCCCGGCGAGCGATGGGTCGTCCGCGGACATCGACGGCTTCGTCTCGAGGAGCTCGGAGACGTCCTCGTAGCCCTCTTTGTTCTGCCAGACGGCGTTGGCGACGAGCTGCTCGAAGCTGCCCTCCGTGCCGAAGTAGCGGAACCGCGACTCGCGCAGGTGCGACGGGTAGCCGACGCGACGGAACTCGTTGATCCGCATGCTTCCGCCGCCGTCCAGCTCGAACAGAGCGGTGGCGTTCGAGAAGTCGTTGTCGAACATGCTGACCTCGCGGTCGAACACGCCGTCGCCGCGGTCGTCGCGCACCCCGATGCAGCTGACGCTGACCGCGTGAGAGCCGATGGCCCCGATCACGCCCCCGACCGAGTGCGTCGGGTAGAGCATGGGCGGGTAGCTGGCTGTGCTCTTCCACTCCTCGCCGCCGCTGTACTGGTAGGCGGCGTAGAAGCCGAGGTCCATGTCGTGGACGTAGTCGCCCTCGGCGTAGAAGATGCGACCGAACGCGCCCTCGGCCTTGCGCCCCCTGGCGTACACGGTCGCCGGGTTGTAGTAGCTCGTCTCGCCCATCATGTATGTGAGCCCTGTTTCGCGGACGGCCTCGATGATCGCCGCGATCTCGTCCTCGCTGATCGCCATCGGGACGGCGGAGTACACGTGCTTGCCTGCGCGCAGCGCGCGGACCACGAGCGGGCCGTGCGTCCAGCGCTGCGTGAAGATCGCGACGGCGTCGACGTCGGATGCGAGCAGCTCGTCGAAGTCCTCGACGGTACCGGCGAGGTGCTCGCGTTCGGCGAGCTCCGTCGCGCGTTCGGGAAGGACGTCGGTCACGACGACCGATGAGACGAAGGGGTGGGCGTTGAAGAGCTTCGCGAACTGGCCCGCGAACTGCCCTGCGCCGACGATGCCGAGGGAGAAGGTCTGGTGTGTCATGCGCGAGAGTCTTCCACAGGCGGTTACACGAGTCAACCGCTGGTTCTCCGCGGAAAAGCAATTCAGAACTTGCCCTTGCGCCCGGATAGTGACTCGTGTAACTTCACGGGCATCCTGATCATCGCATAACGACGGAGTATGAAGATGACAACGAGCACGATCGTCCTCGGGCGTCGCGGAGCGACGCGTGACGGGGGAGCGAGAACGCGAAGAACGCGAAGTGATCTCAAAACCGCCCTGCTTTTCATCGCCCCGGCGTTGATCGGTCTGATCCTGTTCTACTTCGTACCGACCATCCGCGGCCTGTACCTCAGCTTCACCGAATACAGCGTGCTGGACGACCCGACGTGGGTCGGCACGGCGAACTACGAACGCCTCGCCCATGACCCGCTGTTCTGGAACGCTCTGGGCGTCACGGTGCAGTACGTCGTCATCAACATCGTTCTGCAGACCGCGATCGCCCTGGGGCTCGCGCTTCTCATGCAGCACGTCGCGCGCTCGACCGCCGTACGAGGGATGCTGCTGATGCCGTATCTCATGGCGAACGTCATCGCCGCACTGCTGTGGTTCTGGATGCTGGATTACCAGCTCGGCATCGTGAACAACATCATCGAGTGGCTGGGGCTGCCCCGCGTCGCCTTCTTCGGCAGTGCGGAATGGGCTATCCCGACGCAGGCCCTGATCAACACCTGGCGGCACATGGGCTACACCGCGCTGCTGCTGTTCGCGGGGCTCCAGGCGATCCCCGGCACGGTCTACGAAGCCGCGAAGCTGGACGGCGCGAATCCTTTCCAGACGTTCGGCCGGATCACGCTGCCGCTGCTGCGGCCGGTGATCGCGCTGGTGCTCGTCCTCACGGTGACCGGATCCTTCCAGGTCTTCGACACCGTCGCCGTCACCACGCAGGGTGGCCCGGTCAACGCGAGCAGGGTGATCCAGTACTACATCTTCCAGAAGGCGTTCACGCAGCTCGAGTTCGGCTACGCGTCCGCTCTGGCGATGATCCTGTTCATCATTCTGGGCATCGTCGCATTCGTGCAGATGAAGCTCCTCCGCGGCAATGAATCCGACCTGGCGTAGCGAAAGGAAGAGGCCATGACCACGACCACGACCATCGTCACCCAGGGGCGCCGCATCCGACGGCGCGTGACCTGGGGTGCCGTCTTCGGCTGGATCTGCCTGGGAATCGCGATCGCGATCAGCATCCTGCCGTTCTACTGGGTGCTGCGCACCTCGCTGTCGATGAACAGCGGCCTCGCAGCCAACTCGTCGAGCCTGCTCCCCGTCGACGTCAACCTGGGCGCGTTCGCCCGTGTCTTCGGGCTGCAGTCCACCGAGGAGGCGCTCGCGCAGGGCGGCTCGGGCGCGGAGATCAACTTCTGGCAGTACCTGTTGAACTCCACGATCTTCGCCACGCTGACCACCGCCGGCGCGGTGTTCTTCAGCTCGATGGCGGCCTACGCGTTCGCGCGACTGCGCTGGAAGCACCGCGACCTGGTGTTCGGGCTGTTCCTCGCGACCGTGCTCGTGCCGCCGATCTTCACGGCGCTGCCGAACTTCCTGCTGATCAAGAACCTGGGGCTGCTGGGGACGATGTTCGGCATGATCCTGCCGTACATCTTCATGACCCCGTTCGCCATCTTCTTCATGCGGCAGTTCTTCCTGAACATGTCGCGAGAGGTCGAAGAGGCCGCGATGATCGACGGCGCATCGCAATGGCGCATCTTCGTGCAGGTCGTGCTGCCCAACGCGGCGGCGCCGCTGGCGACGCTGGCGCTGCTGACGTTCATGGGGCAGTGGAACGAGTACTTCTGGCCGCTGCTCGTGTCGGACGAGAGCACGCGCGTGCTCACGGTCGGGCTCGGCACGTTCAAATCCCAGTCGCCGCAGGGCGCCCCTGACTGGTCCGGCCTGATGGCCGCGACGCTCGTCTCGGCCGTGCCGGTGCTGATCCTGTTCGCCGTCTTCGGCAAGCGGATCGTCAACTCCATCGGCTTCAGCGGACTGAAGTGATCATGAAGGGACATCGGATCATGAGTCGCACGTTCACCAGGGTCGGAGCCGGCGCTCTCGCCGTGCTGTCGGTCGCAGCCCTCGGCGGATGCGCCGCCGGGGATGACCCGAACGTCATCGACTACTGGCTGTGGGACGCGAACCAGCTCCCCGGCTATCGGCAGTGCGCCGCGGACTTCAACGCCGCGAACGGGGATCTCACGGTGAAGGTCACGCAGCTCGGCTGGGACGACTACTGGGGAAAGCTCACCAACGGGATGGTCGCCGAGAACGCACCCGACGTGTTCACCAACCATCTGTCGAAGTACCCGGACTACCTGCGCTTCGAACAGCTCGTCCCGCTGGATGACACGGAGGTCGACTTCGATCGGTATGCCGATGGTCTCGCCGATCTCTGGGTCGGGCAGGATGGTCAGCGGTACGGCGTGCCGAAGGACTGGGACACCATCGCGCTGTTCTACAACCGCGACATGCTCGCGGACGCCGGCATCGGCGAGGACGAGATGGCCGAGCTCACCTGGAACGCCGAGGACGGCGGAACCCTCGAGGAGGTCATCGCGCATCTCACGATCGACTCCGCCGGCGTGCGCGGCGACGAGGAGGGCTTCGACAAGAACGATGTCGAGGTGTACGGCATGGGGCTGGCGAACTCAGGGTCGGGGATGGGCCAGGCCGAATGGAGCTGGTTCACCGGCACCACGGGGTGGAGCCACACGAACGAGAACCCGTGGGGCGACCACTACAACTACGACGACGAGCGCTTCCAGAGCGCGATCACGTGGTGGGCCGGCTTGATCGAGAAGGGGTACATGCCTCGGCTCGAAACGACGATCGGCGCATCGATGCCCGACAACTTCGGCGCAGGGCGCGCGGCGATCAACTCGCACGGATCCTGGATGATCGGGCAGTACGCGAGTTATGACGGCATCGATCTCGGCATCGCCCCGACCCCGATCGGACCCGAGGGCGAGCGCGCCTCCATGTTCAACGGGCTGGCCGATTCGATCTGGGTCGGCACCGACAACCTGGCGGGGTCGAAGAAGTGGGTCGAGTACCTCGGCTCACCCGCCTGCCAGGACGTCATCGGTGATCAGGGCGTGGTGTTCCCCGCCATCCTCTCCTCGGCCGATCGCGCCGTCGCCGCCTATGAGAAGCGCGGGCTCGACGTCTCGGCCTTCACCGAGCACGTCACGGACGGGACCACCTTCCTCTTCCCGATCACGGCGAACGCCGCGCAGATCGACGGGATCATGAAGCCCGCGATGGACTCGATCCTGACCGGCCAGGCGGATGCCGGTTCGCTGACGACGGCCAACGATCAGGTGAACAAGCTGTTCGAGAACGCGGGAGAGGATGCCGCGGACGAGTGAGCGTCGTCCCGCAGCGCCGCTTCAGACGCGGCGCTGCGGGACGACGATCTCGAGGCGGTTCACAACGGTCGCGTCATCTCGGCCCGAGCTCTGCAGGGAACGCCAGGGCTCGGGGTCAGGATGCCGGCGCTACCCGATCTGCTCCCAGGCGCCGTTGCGCTTCGACCCCGGCTCCTCGCCGCGGGTCCACCACTTCGCGCGCCAGATGCCGTCATCGAGGCCGACGATGTCCCCCGTGTCGAACACGCGGCTCGCCGTCCAGATAGCGATGCCGTCGGCGGTCGCCGAGATCTCCTGCCAGGCGCCGTTGCGCTTCGACCCCGGCTCCTGCCCACGCGTCCACCACGAGGCGATCCAGACGGAGTCGCCGTGGGTCACGACATCCCCGTCGTCGTAGATCGTCGTCGCGGACCAGTCCGCCGGCGCCTCGGCCGATGCGGCGTCGTCTCCGACGACGATTCCACGACCGTTGGTCGCGATGTAGACCCGGCCGAACACGTCCGGGTCACCGGTGATGTCGGCGCCGATCCATCCCCATTCGTGCTCGTCGTCGTTGATGCGCTGCCAGGTCGCCCCGTCATCGATCGACCGGAAGACCCCGCGCACGCCGTCGCGGGACGCCGCGGTGTAGATCGCGGGTGTGCCCGCTCCCGTAGCCGACTTGCCGAACCCGATCGTGTCGGCTTCGTCGAAGCCCGGCACCGCGGTCCAGGTCGAACCGCCATCGCTCGATCGCCACAGGCCGTACGTGCTGTCATCCTCTCCACCGGCCAGCCACACGTCGCCGATCGAGCCGGGCATCGCCTGGAAGCGCGCCGGACCTGCCGTGGGCAACGTCCCTTCGCTCACTGCCTGGAAGCTCGCCCCGGCATCCTCCGACCGGTAGAAGGTCCCGGCGGCGAAGCCGTACATGCGCGCGGGCAGGACTCGATCGCTCTCCACGCGCGCACCCGCCGGGAGGCCATCGGACTCTGCCCATGTCGCGCCGCCATCGGTGGACACGCGCGCCGCCGCTCCGGTCGGCGCCCAGACGATCGCTGATCCGTCCGCGTTGACCGTGACGGTGCCCGGACCGCTGGCGCCGTCCGCCGCGGGTGAGGTCGTCCAGTTCTCGCCGCTGTCGGTCGACGCCGCCACGACGTGCGCACCACCGGCATCGGTGCCGGCCCGTACGATGACGTTCGATGCGCGCCCTGCGACGTCGACGCTCGTGCCGCCCCCGAAGTACGGGTCGCGGAAGCTCTGCGGCACGGTCTCGAGATCGTCGTGCACGAAGCCGCCGAGGTCGAGCATCGCGGATACGAGATCGACGTCGCCCGCCGGCGCCACGACCTCCTGGATCGCGGTCTCCTCGATGCCGTATGCCTCTGGGGTGATATGAATAACGCCGCCCGGCTCATCCCAGGCGGTGAGGTCCTCGCTGCGGTAGATCGTGGCCCCGGTGCCGTACATCAGCTCGTCCGAGTCGAACGGGTCGATCTCGAGCGCCGACGTCATCCAGCCCAGCTTCGGCGTCGGCTCCGCCCACGCCATCGGCTCGCCGACCTCCTTGCCGAACGACAGCCAGGGCACCCCGTCGATGGACTGCTCGTAGCGACGCGTCATGGTCGCCGCGCCGTCCTCGCCGTAGGCGTAGTCCCAGATCGGCGTCCAGGTCGCGCCACGGTCGGTCGAGCGGAAGATCAGGATGTCGGGCCACCACTGGATCTGCGTCGCCACCATGATCGTGTCGGGGTCGCTGCGGTCGATCGTCAGGCCGCTGAAGCCGAAGTCGCCGCCGACCGGACGCTGCGTCGGCGTGATGTCCGTCCAGGAGCCGTCGTCCAGACCGTAGCGCCAGACGTCGCCATCCGACCCGTCGTAGGGCCCGGACGTGCTGCTGGTGGTGATGTACAGGGATCGACTCGCCTCGTCGATGATCCCGTCGTGCGGCAGGAATCCCGTCGGTGCCCCCGCTACCGGCTGCCACGTCGCTCCCGCGTCATCCGAGCGGTAGAGGATGTCGTCGGTGTCCGCGACCGCTGCGAAAAGGGTGCGGGTCGGTTCGCCTTCGGCGGTGGATGTCGTGTCGAACGCTGTCCACAGCACGCCGAGGTTCGAGGTCAGGTACGAGTTGTCCGAGCCGGGCTCCGGAACGAAGTCGCCGACGTTGGGGAACGCGGCGACCTGCTCGAAACTCACGCCGGCATCCGTCGAGCGCCAGAGCCCCTGACCCTGCTCTGCGCCGTAGTACAGCACGTCGTTGTCGCTGGGGTCGACCTGCAGGCGCTCGCCGATGCCGCGCCCCGGCATGTTCCCGCCGACCTTGAAGGGCAGTGGTGTCGCCTCCCAGGTCGCCCCGTAGTCGTCCGATCGGAGGATCGCGCCGTTGCTCGGATCCCAGTCGTTGGTGTACATACCGGTGGCGGCATAAACGCGGTTCGGGTCGACCGGATCGGTGGCGAGACTGAGCACACCGAGCCGATTCCAGTCGTCCCAGCCGACGTGATCGAGCAGCGGCACCCAGCGGTCGGTCTCCCGATCGAGGCGGTACGCCCCGCCGATATCGGTGCGGGCGTAGACCAGTCCGGGTTCGGTCTGGCTGTAGATGATGCCGGGAACGTAGCCACCGCCGCTGATCGCGGCGTTGGACCAGGTGTAGTCGGATGCCGGCGCATCGGATGCCGCGGCCTGTGCGGCCGGAGCGACGAAGGCGAGCGGCACCAGAGCCCCGATGGTGACGGACATCGCAAGCGGGGAACGTCTGAATCTCACGGAAAACACTCCTGTCGTGTTCGTGGACGGTCTTCTTCGACCGTTCGCGACACTATCGAAGCGCTTCGAGTCTGTCGAGAGGCATTTCCTGGCGAATCGGCGGTGCGCCCGATTCGGGCAGTAGCGGATCAGCGGATCACAGCATCCGGAGCACTATGTTGATCACCACGACGAGAGCGACGACACCGATCCACACCCAGCGGGTGCGACGCTTCAGGCGCCGACCCGAGGGGGCGACTCCCGGCGGCGGAGTGATCATCCCGACCGGGGGCGCGAACGGCAGGCCGGTCATGCCGGGCGCCACGGCGCCGGAGTCGGGCATGGCACCGAGGCTCACAGCCGCGTTCTGGCTCGCCCGCAGTCGCTCGTCGCGCCAGCGCGCCCACTGGTCGAACTTGGTGATCAGCGCCCCGACCGCACCGAACAACCACGCCCATGTCGCCGGATCCAGCGTCGACGCCTGACGCTGCGTGTACAGGAACAGCCAGTCGTCGACGATCTCGACATCCAGCTGGGCGGCGCTGTCGATGAACCGCGCCATGATGTCGGGGGTGAAGAGGTAGAGCGCATCCTGCTCGTACCCGGCGGGGCAGTACAGCGTGAAGTACTGATCGAAGTCGCCCTCGAGCGACAGGTGCTGATCCTTGTCGAAGGATGCCGGCAGGTTCGACCCGAACCCGTTGTTGCCCACGGCATCCAGAACGATGTTCGGCAGCGGCACGTCCAGCTTCACCGCGACGTACCCCCAGTGGTAGGTCGTCGAGCTCTTGCCGTGCTTGATCGTGTACTGGTAGTTGCCGAACTCGACGAAGCGGGGGCTGTGCCCGCGCACCAGCCTGGTCGAGCGCCGCGCATTCCCGTTCTGGAAGATCATGCCCGGCAGGCCAGGATTGTCCACCCGATCCTCGTAAGTCATGTTGTTCGCGGCCGCGAACCGGCTCAACCGATACCGCGCCACGCGCCCGCGCCGATGGGTGACGAGGGCGAGAGCGCCGATCGCGGCGAACAGGATGCCGAAGATCGCGAACGGCAGGATCGCCGCTGCGGGGAATCCCTGCGTCGCCATCGCGACGAACGAGATGATCACGATCGGCAGCGCGATCGCGACGCAGAGCACGCCGATGATGATTCCGATGATGGCGCCCGCGGTCATGCCGGCGCCGGATCGCCGCGCGCGCATCTCGGCGACGAACGCGCTCACCGCGGCCGGGTCGACCGGCTCGGTGAGCGGGCTCGCGTCGAAAGCGACGGCGGGTTGGGACTGGCTCACCGATTGACCTCGTCACCGGTCCACGAGAGATCGGCGCCCTCGGGAATCAGGAGGGCCTCCAGTCGCTCGTCCGCGCAGATCGCGGCGACGAGGTCCTCGGATCCGGCCACGACGGTCGAGTCGAAATCGATCTCGCTCACCATCACCCAGGCGCGATCCGTCGGCCACAGGATGCTGGGGTGCTCGGTGCGCGGCTCGAAGCCCTGCTCCTCGCGCGTCCGGTCGGTCCAGGGTGCTTCGTGAACCCAACCGGCGTCGGCGAACACCGATGGCGCGGCGGAGAACAGGACGTGGTCGCGATCCGGCAGTTCGAGCCGCGCGCCCTTCGAGATCTCGTCGGACAGGGTGCCGGGGTGCCACGTCGGCTTCGCATACGGGTTGTTGAACCGGTCGTGGAAGCTCTGGTCCAGCACAGCCTGGTGGTTCGGGTCGCCGAGGAACCCGAGGTAGGACCGTGACGGTGCGGACTTGAGAGCGCCGACGATGTCGCCCCATCCTTCCCACACGGCGGCGAATCCGGCATCCGGAGTCGTGGTGTGTGCAACGAGGTGCGCGGCCAGCGCGGCGAGAAGCTCGGGCGCCATGCTGCCCTCTTCGGGGGACGTGAACTCGCGTCCGTCCGGAGCGATGCGCACCTCCCAGCCCGCGCCCTCGGGCGTCCGCACGATCCGCTGCCACTGCGCGAGCGGATGCATCGTCGTGCCGAAGGCCGCAGCCGTGTCGGCCCAGGTGATCTCGCGATCGTCGAACAGGGCGATCAGACGCTGCTGCTCGGCATCCGGCGTCCGCACCCACTCGTCCATGTCGGGCACGGGGCGGCCCGGAAGCGAGCGCACGCGCGCGGGATGGAACACCCTGGCGTACGCCGGAAACCCGTGCGGCACGTACTCGTGGTCGTTCATGCGTTCGCGCAGCCATGCGCCCACCGACTCGGGATCCGCCACCCACTCCATGCCTCAACGGTACCCGGCGCCCGACGCGACCACGCTGGGGCCGACACCGCCCCCGCACCGGCCGGCCCCGCACTCGACGGGCGAACCGGCCGACCGGGCTCCGCACCGGCCGTTCACCGCGCGGTCGCCTCCCGGCAACGCGCGCGTGTCACCATGCCCGCCGTGCGCATGCCACTCGTCACCGTGATCCTTCCCGCGAAGGATGCCGCGCCCTACATCAGCACGACGCTCGAGACCCTGACGCGCCAGTTCGAGGACTCGGACGCCCTCAAGCTCGTCGCGGTCGACGACGGGTCGTCGGACGGCACCGGGGCGATCATGCGCGCGTACGCCGATCGCTTCCGGCACGCCGAGGTCATCGCGAACCCGAAACCCCTCGGGCTGGCGACCGCACGCAACCAGGGCCTCGACCACGTCGAAGGAGAGGCGTTCTGCTTCATCGACGGCGACGACTGGATGCAGCCGGGTCGGCTGCGCGTGCTCACCGGCCGCCTCCACGAGCTCGAGTGCGACTTCCTGCGCACCGACCACGTCCGCGTCACGGGCATCAAGCGCTCCCTCGTCCGCGCGCCGTACGCCTGGCGCGGACGGGTCGCCTCGCCGCGTGACGCTATTCTGCCGGCCGACGACACCACCATGGTCGACTACCCGTATGCCTGGGCAGGCATATTCCACCGTCGGCTCATCGATCGGGGGCTGGCCGTCTTCGACGACGGTCTGTTCACGGCCGAGGACCGCCCGTGGATCTGGCGCCTTCACCTGCACGCGCGCTCCTTCGCCGTCGTCGACGCTCCCGCACTGCTCTACCGCCGCGGTCTGCCGACCTCGCTCACGCAGGTCCGCGACCGCCGACAGCTCGACTTCACCCGCGCGCTCGCCGCAGTGCTCGACACGGTGGAGCAGGATGCCGAGGCTCAGCAGTTCCTGCCGAAGGCGGTGTGGACCGTGCTCGCGCTGAGCTCGCACCACCTCGTGCGCTCGCGCCGGATGACACCGGTGCTGCGGCGGGAGATGCGCAGCGGCATCCGGGAGCTCCTCGCGCGCCTGCCTGCCGACCAGGCCGAGGCAGCGCTGTCCCGACTCGACGGCCCCCGACGCCGGGTGCTGGCGCGGAGCCTGCGACGGGCGGAGCGAGCATGACCCGACTTTTCATGCTGCACAGCGCATATGGGCTTGCGACAGCGGCCGCCGCGATCGACGCAGCTCTGTTCGACGACACTCACGAGAACGTCCTGCTGCCGGTCAACACCGCGCGCATCCCGGAGACGGCCACCGGCATCGACGCCCAGCAGAGCCTCGCCACGCTGCGGGCGCGGTTCGCCAGGTCCGAATCGCTGGATGAACTGCTCTCGCCGCGGCATCCGTCCACGTGGAAACCCCACGCGCCCGACCTGCCGATCCTGCGGCGGCTGCTCACTCGCGCCTGGGATCTCGACGAGGACATCGAGCTCTGCGTGCAGAGCCCTCAGGTCGCACCGGCGAAGACGCTCCTCTCACTGTTCCCGAACGCACGCATCACGATCATCGGCGACGGGCTGATGACCTACTCGCCGATCCGCGTCGATCTCGGCCGAACCGTGGTCGAACGCGTCGGCCGCGTCGTCTACGCCGACGTCGTGCCCGGCGTCGCACCCCTCGTCTTCAGCGAGGCAGGGGCGCAGCGGGTGCCCGTGCCTGCCGACGCGTTCCGGACCGCACTCGCCGAGACGGTCGTGCCCGATCCGGACCTGGATGCTCTCGCCGATGGGACGCCGACGGCGCTCGTGCTCGGCCAGTACCTCGCGGCGCTCGGACTCGTGGCCCCATCCGAAGAGATCGCGATGCAGCAGCAGATGATCGACCGGGCCATGGCGTGGAATCCGACGCGCATCGTCTTCAAACCGCATCCGTCCGCGCCACCGGCGGTCACGTCGGCGCTGCGCCAGCGCGCCCGCCGGCACGGCGTGACGCTGGTCGAGTACGACGGACCCACCCCGGCCGAGCTCGTGGCGGAGCGATTGGATGCCGCAGTCGTCGTCGCCGGTTTCTCCACGGCCCTCCCGACAGTGCGCACGCTGTACGACCGGCCCATCGCCTCCGCGGGACTCGACACCGTACTCGCGCGGCTGGCGCCGTACGAGAACAGCAACAGGGTGCCGGTCGTCCTCGTCGACGCGCTCACGCGCGCGGACTCGCGCTACCGGGATCCCGAGCGGCTGCAGCTGCTCATCGACGCCGTCGGCTACGCCATGCAGCCGCGAATCGCCGCTCACCTTCGGCCGCGGGCCGAGCAGCTGCTGCAGACGATGGATGCCGCGGAACGCGACCGCTACTTCGCCCCCGACCGGCTCATCGCGCTCGGGCTTCCCGGTGCGCCGAGGGAGCGCATCGTGGCGCGGATGCTCCGCTCGCGGGGCGGAGTGGGGCGCGCGGAGGAGATCCGTCTCACGGTGGCGGGGGCACGGCGACGCGCCGGACGGGCATGGAAGGCGGCACGAGGAAGATGACGCACGAGCACGAGCACGAGCACGAGCACGAGCACGAGCACGAGCACGAGCACGAGCACGAGCACGAGCACGAGCACGAGCACGAGCACGAGCACGAGCACGGGGGCGCAGCACCAGCATCGACGGTGGCGATCATCCCGGCACGGGGCGGCTCCAAGCAGGTGCCGCGCAAGAATCTCCGACGGGTCGGCGGGCTGCCGCTCGTCGAACGCGCCGTGCGCGCGGCGACCGCGGCATCCGGAGTCGACCTCGTCGTGGTCTCCACCGACGATGCCGAGATCGCCGCGGTCGCGACCGCCGCCGGCGCACGCGTGGTCGCTAGGCCCGCGGAGCTCTCGGGTGACACGGCCTCGTCCGAGAGCGCGGTCCTGCATGCGCTGGACGAGCTCGAGGGCTCCGGCATCCGCGTCGGCACCGTGGTGTTCGTGCAGGCGACATCGCCGTTCATCCCGTCCGGGGGGATCGACGAGGCCGTCGCACTCATCGCCGATGACTGTTTCGACAGCGTGTTCTCGGCGCACGAGACCTACGGGTTCCTGTGGCGTCGCGACGAGGGCGGCGCGGCGGCGGCCATCAACCACGACGCGGCGCACCGCCCCAGGCGCCAGGAGCGCGAGCCGCACTACCTCGAGACCGGGGCGTTCTACGCGTTCACCGCCGCCGGATTCCGCACCGCCGGGCACCGCTTCTTCGGCCGGATCGGGATCGTCGAGGTGCCGGAGCAGACCGCGGTCGAGATCGACGACGCCCATCAGCTCGCGATGGCCGCAGCCGTCGCCGGCCTCGTCGACCCGAAGGAGGATCGCATCGACGTGCGAGCGGTCGTGACCGACTTCGACGGCGTGCACACCGATGACACGGCGCTCGTCGACAGCGAGGGGCGCGAGCACGTGCGGGTCAGCAGGGAGGACGGCATGGGGGTCTCGCTGCTGCGTCGCGCCGGCATCCCGATGCTCATCCTGTCGACCGAGACCAACCCGGTCGTGCGGGCTCGCGCCGAGAAGCTCCGGGTGCCGGTGCTGCACGGCATCGACGACAAGGCGACCGCGCTGACCGGCTGGGCGGCCGAGCAGGGCATCGCGCTCAGCGAGATCGCGTACCTCGGCAACGACGTCAACGATCTCCCCGCCATGCGGATCGTCGGATGGCCGGTGGCCGTCGGGAACGCTCATCCGGCCGTGCGGGAACAGGCGCGGGTGGTGCTGAACCGCAACGGCGGGCAGGGTGCTGTTCGCGAACTGGTCGAGAGGGTGTTGCCTCGGTGACCGGTGCCGGTAACCGCCAGGTCGCGTGACGTTCACCGGCGCGGCGTACCCAGGAGAGACAGGGTTTCACGACTGGAGGACGACATGACCGTAAGCATCGGATCACACGTGATCGGCGGCGGAAACCCCGTCTACGTGATCGCCGAGATCGGACTGAACCACAACGGCGATGTCGAACTCGCCAAGCGACTCATCGACGTCGCAGCCCGCAGCGGTGCGAACGCGGTGAAGTTCCAGAAGCGCACACCCGAGATCTCGACCCCCGAGCACATGCGCGATGTGCCGCGCGAGACGCCGTGGGGCACGATGACCTACCTCGACTACCGCCGCCGGGTCGAGTTCGGCCGCGACGAGTACATCGCGATCGGCGACCACGCCACCATGCTCGGCCTCGACTGGTTCGCCTCGCCGTGGGACGTGCCCAGCGTGCACTTCCTCGAGGACCTCAACGTCGTCGCCCACAAGGTCGCCTCCGCCAGCCTCACCGACACCGAGCTGCTCGAAGCGCTGCGCGCGACGGGCAAGCCGGTGATCCTCTCCACGGGGATGTCGACGCTCGACCAGATCGACCGAGCGCTCGAGGTGCTCGGCACCGACCGCGTCGTCCTCATGCACGCGACCTCGACGTACCCGATGGAGCCGGAAGAGGCGAACCTGCGGGTCATCGCGTCGCTGCGCGACCGGTACCCCGGCATCCCGGTCGGATACTCCGGCCACGAGCGCGGACTGCAGATCTCGCTGGCCGCCGTCGCGATGGGCGCTGTCGCGGTGGAGCGGCACATCACGCTCGACCGCACCATGTGGGGCTCGGACCACGCCGCTTCGCTCGAGCCCACGGGCCTCGACCACCTCGTCCGCGACATCCGCGTGATCGAGACGGCGCTCGGTGACGGCATCAAGCGCGTGTTCCCCGGCGAACTCGCCCCGATGGCGAAGCTGCGCCGCGTACCGGCATGAGCGCCCGCCTCCGCGTCGTCGCGATCGCCGATGCCGACTCATTCGTCAAGTGGTCGGCATCGCTGCTGGCGGGTGTCGACGGCATCCGTCGGCATCTGCTCGTCGTGACGACCCCGCTGACCGTGAGCCGCGCCCAGGAGGGCGCGGCGCTGGCCGGCACCGGCTTCACGGATGCCGAGGTCACCCGGCTCTCGTTCGACGAGGTCCGCGGCTGGCTCGCCGGACACCAGCCGGATGCCGTGGTCCTCGCGGGACGCGGCGCCTTCGTGCGGCTGCTCGGCGCGCAGATCGACCGGCTCGAGAAGCGGCCGGTCGTCGTCGGAGGACTGCCGGGGATGTCGATCCCCGCCCAGCGCGGAGCGCTGGAGTACCGGAAGCACTGCGATCTGGTCGTGTTGCACTCGCACCGCGAGCGGCGCGCGTTCGCGGAGCTCGGCGCGCGCATCGGCGTCGACGTCCCGCTGGGGCTGGCGACGTTGCCGTATGCCGCACCGTCGGAGCGACCCGCGTTCGTCGAGCGGGTCGAAAGGGTCGCGACGGCCTCTCGGTCGCACGCGCGTTCCGGCTCGGTCGGCACTGCGGTGCTCGCTCGACGCCCGGTCGGAACGGCAGGGGCACAGGCGACCCTGCGTCCGCCGGCGACCGACCTCGTGTTCGCCGCGCAGGCCATGGTCCCGGTCGAGCGCCACGAGCGTCAGGCGGTTGCCGACATCCTGGTCAGGGCGGCTGAGGCCGATCCGCGCCGTCGGGTCGTCGTGAAACTGCGATCGCGCCCTGGCGAGGCCGAGACGCACCTCGAGCACGACGCGTATACCGACCTGTTCCGGTCCCGTCCGGACAACCTCGTGTTCTCCTACCAGCCCATGTCCGTCGCGCTGGAGCGTGCCGAGGGCCTGGTGACGGTGAGCTCGACCGCGGCGATCGAGGCGCTCGCCGCCGGCGTGCCCGTCATCGCCCTCGACACGTTCGGCGTGCGCAAGTCGCTGCTGAACACCGTGTTCATCGGCAGCGGCCTGCTCGGCGGCGGCGAAGAGGTGTTGCGGCGGCAGTTCCGGCATCCGCATCCCGGCTGGATGTGGGACAACTACTTCCACCCGGCATCCGAGTCCGGCTGGTGGCGCGATGTCGAGACGCTCATCGCCCGTCGGCGTGCCGGCGAGCTCGCGCCGCGACCCGTGCCGCCGCCGCGTGGCGGCGCGCTGCACGAGGCGTGGCATCGCAAGAGCGTCCTCGGCTCCGCCGATCGCAGCCTCAGCGGCGCCGTGGCGCTGGCGATCGGAGCGCCGCTCGTTCGCGGCATCCTGTCTCGTCGTCGCACCTCGGCCGACACGTGGTCCGAGACGGGTACCGACTTCACTCTGGAACCGGCCCCGCACGCGGACTCGCTGCGCCGATGATTCGTCGGTTCGCGACACGCCCGGAACTCCGGTAGACTGTCACGGTTGTCTGCCTGCCGGCATCCATTCGGATTCCAGGGCGGACACGTGCACACACCCTCCTGCTTCCAGGAAATCCTTGGAAGCCGTTCTAGTCCGAAGGAGGTGGGTAAGTGACGCACCAGTACGAACTCATGGTCATTCTGACCCCCGAGATCGACGAGCGCCAGGTCGCCCCGACACTGGACAAGTTCCTCAAGGTCATCACCAACGATGGTGGCTCTGTGGACAAGGTCGACATCTGGGGTAAGCGCCGTCTGGCCTACGAGATCCAGAAGAAGACCGAAGGCATCTACGCCGTCGTGAACTTCACCGCGACCAGCGAGGCCACCCAGGAGCTGGACCGTCAGCTCGGCCTCAACGAGCAGATCATGCGCACCAAGGTGCTGCGTGCTGAAGAGGCTCAGGCGATGGTTGCCGCGGAGGCGAAGCGCTCCGAGGAGAAGGCCGCTCGCAAGTCCAAGGCTGCGAAGGCCTAAGACCCATGGCCGGCGAAACCGTCATCACCGTGGTGGGAAACCTCACGGCCGACCCCGAATTGCGTTACACGCAGAACGGGCTGCCGGTGGCGAACTTCACCATCGCATCGACGCCGCGCAACTTCGACCGTGCCGCGAACGAGTGGAAGGACGGCGAAGCGCTGTTCCTCCGCGCGTCCGTCTGGCGCGAGTTCGCCGAGCACGTGGCCGGGTCGCTGACGAAGGGCATGCGCGTCATCGCGCAGGGCCGTCTGCGTCAGCGCTCGTACCAGGACCGTGAGGGCAACAACCGCACGGCCATCGAGCTCGAGGTCGACGAGATCGGACCGTCGCTGCGTTACGCGACGGCACAGGTCACGCGTGCGGCTTCCGGTGGTGGCGCCGGTGGCGGGCAGTCGCGTCCGCAGCAGCAGGTATCCGAGGAGCCGTGGTCCACACCCGGTTCGTCGACCAGCGCTGACGCCTGGAGCACTCCGGGCAGCTTCGGCGACGACACCCCGTTCTGAACAAACACTTCATTTAAGGAAAAACCATGGCTGGAAAGTCGAGCGGCGACCGCCGCAAGCCGCGGAAGGGTGGCAAGCCCACCGCTCCCGCGAAGTCGATCCGGGTCGGCGTCATTGACTACAAGGACGTCGCGACCCTTCGCAAGTTCATCTCGGAGCGTGGCAAGATCCGCGCCCGTCGTATCACCGGTGTCTCGGTTCAGGAGCAGCGTCTGATCGCCAAGGCGATCAAGAACGCGCGCGAAATGGCGCTCCTGCCCTACGCCGGCGCTGGCCGCTGAGGGGTACGGACATGGCAAAGCTGATTCTCACGAACGAGGTCGCCGGGCTCGGAAGCGCCGGTGACGTGGTCGAGGTCAAGAACGGGTACGCCCGCAACTACCTCATCCCCCAGGGCTTCGCTACGGCGTGGACCCGTGGAGGCGAAAAGCAGGTCGACCAGATCCAGGCCGCCCGCAAGGCGCGTGCGATCCACGACCGCGACGAGGCCGTGGCGCTCAAGGACAAGCTCGAGGGCACCAAGGTCCGTCTGGCCGTCAAGGCCGGCGCGACGGGTCGCCTGTTCGGTTCCGTCAAGACCGCCGACGTCGCGAACGCCGTCGAGGCCGCTGGTCTCGGCAGCATCGACAAGCGCAAGGTGCACATCACCAACGCCATCAAGGCGACCGGTGAGCACGAGGCCACGGTTCGTCTGCACGACGACGTGACCGCTGTCATCACCCTGCAGGTCGTCGCCGCCAAGTAAGGCGCGATCCTCACGAACGCCGTCCTCCTTTCGGAGGGCGGCGTTCGTCGTCTCCGGGTGTGCGGCCGAGAAGCCGGAGCAGGGCGTTCTCGGGCGATTGCTTCGTGTCGACGAATCGGCCCTTCCGCGCGGCGGCCAGCACACGAGGATCGATGTAGCTCGCCCTGGCGACGGCTCGGGTGTTCCCGAGAGCTGCGGCCACAGCATCGACGGCAGCGCGCTCGCGGACCTCGGCATCCTCGTCGGACTGCTCGGCGAGGATCAGCGCTGCCGTCGTCGTGCCGCGGAGCGTGCGGAAGTCCTTCGCGGTGAAGGGCTCGCCCGCGGATGCCGCGAGGAACGCGTTCACATCGGCGGGACCGATCGCACGGCGCCGGCGCCCGACGCTGTACCGCAGCAGGAACGCCCGGGGCGGATGCGCCGGATGCATCATGATCCAGGCCGCGAGGTCCTCGTCGTCGAACGCGATCGTATGGACGAGGTTCATCTTGCCGCGGAACGACAGCGTGATGTTCGCGTCGTTCCAGGTGATTTCCGCCCACCGCAGCGTCGTGAGTCCTCGGGTCCCGTAGCGGCGCAGGTATCCGGGAGACCCGACGCGGATCGCGGTGCGGTCGAGGAGGCGGAACGCGACCGCGAGCACGCGGGCGCGGTCATCGTCGGAACGCAGGGCACGCGTGGCCTGGGCTCGCAGTGCAGGCAGGGCCGCTGCGAGCCGCAGCGCCCGCTCGAACTTCTGCCCATCGCGGCGCGTGCGCCAGGCCGGGTGGTAGAGGTACTGACGCCGCCCCGCGGCATCCGTTCCGACCGCCTGCAGGTGCCCGTCGGGGTCGGGGCTGATCCAGACGGAGGTCCACGCCGGCGGGATCACCAGGGCGGCGATGCGCTTGCGGTCGTCGCTGCTCACGGCCGTGCCATCCGGGTGAAGATAGCGGAAGCGGTCGCGTGAGCGCACTCGACGGATGCCCGGTACGGATGCCGGGTCGACACGATGGATGCGCGGCATGTCCACCTCCTCGGTCACAGCAGACCGCGCGGGTGTCCGGCCGTCAAGGGGCTTGAGAAGGGGCGTGGAGCGCGCGACGGATGCCCCGAGGGACGAACTCGGGGCATCCGCCTGTTGTGCACGCGGTCGTGCCGATTATCGGCAGCGTGGAGGCACGGGTCGGGTGGCCCGGCCGTTCATCGCGCGCACGGACCGGACGGGATCGGCGGCTCCTCCCCCGAGGACGCCGACCCGGTCCGGCGTCCTGAGCTACGCCGAACCGGGGCGCAACCGTGCTGGTCGGCGCTGGGGGTGGGCGTCGACCGTCTCGATGTTGGGGTCCTCCGCCGCCGGAGCCGGTTCGGCCTGGGGAGCCGAGTCGGCTTGGGGAGCCGGGCTCTGGCGGGAGACCTGGGGGATCTCCCGCATGGGTACGACGGCGGAGGCCCCGGCCTCGGAAGATTCGGGGACACGCAGAGCGTGCGAGGGGAAAGCGGGCATGGTTCAGCTCCTGACCGAGGGGTGATCCGGGTGGCGCGCGCACGTGCGCGCAGCACCGCATGGCCGTCCGCGAGGGACGGCGCGATCACCGATCAGTCAGGAGAGACGTCGGTGCCGGCGACCGGTGACGACGGCAGGGCGTCGTCCGGAACGCTGTGGGTCCGCATCCAGCCGTGGAGCGGGTTGGGGAAGGCGTCGCCGAGGCGAGCGCTGTCCGTGGAGGAGCCGCCGCCGTGGCCGGCGGCGGAGGTCGGAGCGGTCGAGGTGCTCACGGGCAGCACCGCGCTGTCGGAGGCGGGAGCGCCGGGGCTGCCGGTCTGACCGACCGGCGTCGGTGCGGCCACCGAAGGGCTCGCTGCCGGCCATGCGGATGCCACGATGCGGGTGAACTCGGGATCGGATGCCGCGGTGGCGGGCGTCTCTGCGAGCGACGAGGCGTCGGGTGCGGGCAGCGTCTGTGTGGCTGTCGGCGGTGCCGTGCGGATGGCGTCAGCGGTCAAGGAGACGTCTGGCGTCGTAGGTGTGAAGATCGGCGAGGACGGCGTCGTGGGGCTGGCGACGACCACGTCCGGACGGGTGCCGCCCACGATCGGGGTGGTCGGGGAGGTCGGCGTGACGATCGGGCCGATGATCGGCTGGACGACGTCGTCGACGACAGGCGCCACGATGGGGCGGACGGCGTCATCCACGATCGGGCGGACGACGTCCGTCACGATCGGTTGCACGATGCCTTCGACGACCGGGGTCACCACCGGCTGGACGATGTCCGTCACGACGGGGCTGACCACGCCCTTCACGATCGGAGTCACCACGGGTTCGATGACCGGCTGGACGACGTCCGTCACGACCGGGTTGACGACGTCCTCGACGACCGGCGCCACGACCGGCTGAACCACGTCCTCGACGACCGGCGCCACGACCGGCTGAACGACGTCCTCGACGACCGGCTGAACGACCTCGGACACGACCGGCTCGACCACCTCGGTCACGACGGGCTGAACGATGTCCTCGACGGCATCCGTGACGGGCGCGACCACATCGGCGACCGTGTCCGTCACGCCGCTGACCACGGCGGTCAGACCCGCGGCATCCGCACTCTCGTCGGAAGCATGCGCTGCGCCGGGGCTCGCGAGGAGGGTGATCGCGGTCCAGGCGAGGATGCCGAACGCGCTCCACAGGACACCGTGCGACAGTCGGTGTCTGACTGATGTGGAGGCCACGCTCACCTCCCCCTCCGAAGCGAAACGCTGTCGGCGCGCTGCGCGCCGCTGCGCCGAGGTTACTCCGGCCGACCGGCGACTGTCCAGAGCCTGCGGCGCCTCTGTTTCGCCGTCCTTCCTTCCATGACGCGCCCGGACGAATCGGGACTTGACTTTCCCCAAGTTGTGCACATGTGTCCCCAGCTGGGGAAACCTTAAAGCGACCATTGAGACTGAATTCCATCCACAGCCTGGGGAATCAGGAAAAACCTGATCCCAGCGTAATATTTTGGTTCATCGATGACTGTCCCACAGTGTTATCCACAGCCGTTCTACACAGACACTCCGAGGTTCTCCGCAAGCTCTCCACAGAGTTATCCACAGGCCGTGTTGCATGTGGAGAACGTCGCTTCTAGCGTTATCGAGCGACGAGATGTCCGAAGTCCGTGGTTCTCTGTGTTCAGCCCCGGACGTCGTCGCAGCGGGGCTTCCGGCCCATATGTTCACCGCACCGAAGGGAGCCCTGTGTCGATCAGTGACATCTCGGAGGAACGACTCGGTGAGCGCCGCACGCCGGAGCGGACCCCGCCTCACGATCTGCTCGCCGAACAGAGCGCGCTCGGCGGCATGCTGCTGTCGAAGGATGCTGTCGCCGACGTCATCGAGACGCTCAAGGGCGCGGATTTCTACATCCCCAAGCACGAGCTCATCTACGAAGCGATCCTGTCGCTGTACTCGCACGGCGAACCGACCGACGTCGTCGCCGTCACTGACGAGCTCATCAAGACCGGCGAGCTGAGCCGCGCCGGCGGCGCGGACTACCTGCACACGCTCACCTCGATCGTTCCGACGGCGGCCAATGCCGGCTACTACGCCGGCATCGTGTCCGAGCGTGCCATTCTGCGGCGCCTCGTCGACGCCGGCACGCGCATCGTGCAGCTCGGGTACGACGGCCAGGGTGACGCCACCGATCTCGTCAACAACGCTCAGGCCGAGATCTACTCGGTCACGGGGTCCGAGACGGCGGAGGACTACGTCCCGCTCACGGTCGCGGTGGATGCCGCGCTCGAAGAGATCGAGGCCGCGAACGGCCGCGACGGTTCGATGACCGGCATCCCGACCGGGTTCAAGGAGCTGGACGAGCTCACCAACGGCCTGCACGGCGGGCAGATGATCGTCGTCGCGGCGCGACCCGCTATGGGCAAATCGACCCTCGCCCTCGATTTCGCTCGCGCGGCATCCATCGGCCACAACATCCCGTCGATCTTCTTCTCCCTCGAAATGGGCAAGAGCGAGATCGCGATGCGTCTGCTCAGCGCCGAAGGCCAGATCCCGCTGCAGAGCATGCGCAAGGGAACGCTCGACCCGCGCGACTGGACCACGGTCGCTGCGACCCGCGGGCGGATCAACGACGCGCCGCTCTACATCGACGACAGTCCGAACATGACCCTCGTCGAGATCCGGGCGAAGTGTCGACGGCTCAAGCAGCGCGAAGGGCTGCGCATGGTCATCATCGACTATCTGCAGCTGATGACATCCGGCAAGCGTGTCGAGTCGCGCCAGCAGGAGGTCTCGGAGTTCTCACGAAGCCTCAAGCTCATCGCCAAGGAGCTGCAGGTGCCCGTGATCGCACTGAGCCAGCTGAACCGTGGCCCCGAGCAGCGGCAGGACAAGAAGCCTGCGATCAGCGACCTTCGCGAGTCGGGCTCGATCGAGCAGGATGCCGACATGGTGATCCTGCTGCACCGCGACTCGGTCTACGACAAGGACGTGCGTCCCGGCGAGGCCGACCTCATCGTCGCCAAGCACCGCAACGGTCCGACGGCGACGATCCAGGTCGCCTTCCAGGGGCACTACTCGCGTTTCGCGGACATGGCGCCTGGCGACTTCGGCGGTGGCGGCGGAGGCGACTTCCACTAGTCGCCGCGGCTGTCAGCGCCATCTGGAGCCGGGGACACGCGGAGCGGCCCCGGCCGGTGCACCGACCGGGGCCGTCGCCGACCGTCAGGAACCCGCAGCCTTGCGGATGTACTCGGTGACGCGAGGTTCGGTCTCCGGAGTGAGCGCCTTCAGCGCGAAGGACGTCACCCACAGGTCGCCGTCGTCGAGCTGCGCGGCCTCTTCGAAGCCGAGCGTCGGGTAGCGCGTCTCGAACTTCGACGCGGGCTTGAAGAAGACCACGATCTTGCCGTTCGCATCGGCGTACGAGGGGAATCCGTACCAGGTCTTCGGGAACAGATGCGGCGCGACATCCTTCACGATGCGGTCGATGCCTTCCGCGATCGCACGGTCGTCATCGGGCAGTGCGGCGACCGCTTCGCGGAGCGCCTTCTCGCCCACTTCGCGGGTCTTGCCCGCCTTCGCCTCGGCGCGCAGCTCCGCCGCGCGCTGCTTGACCGCTGCGCGTTCGTCGGCAGAGAGGCCGTCATTCTTCGTAGCCATGGGATGCTCCTTCGTCGTGGTGCTCTGGGGGTGGCGTCTGGTTCCAACCTAGGGACAGCGGAACGGCTGCACTTCTCGATTCCTGATCATGTCGCCCGGCCGTGCGGCTGAAGCAAACGCCGAGTACCGTGGCGGCATGAGCCACAGCATCCGCATCGAATACTGCACGCAATGCTCCTGGATGCCGCGGGCGACCTGGGTCGCGCAGGAACTGCTGACCACCTTCGTCGACGAGCTGCGCGGCGGAGGTGTCACGCTCGTTCCCGGCACCGGCGGAATCTTCGAGATCCATGCGGACGGTGAACGGATCTGGTCTCGCGTGGACGACGACGGCTTCCCGGACATCGTCGAGCTCAAGCGACGGGTGCGCGATCGCATCGCCCCCGATCGCGCTCTCGGCCACGCCGACCGAGCCGCGGCGAAGGCGACCGGCGACCCGGCCTGAGCCAGCACCCGGCACGAGGCGCCCGGCAGGATGGATGCAGACCGAGAGGAGCCGGCGATGGCGTGGCACTGGATAGCACCGCAGTGGGGAAGCCCCGACGTGTGGCGGTTCGAGGAGCACACGCCGCCGCACCCCGGACCGGGCGAGGTCACCATCCGTGTGCGTGCGGCCGGGGTCAACCCCGCCGACGCCAAGCATCTCGCCGCGGAGCGTCCCGGCCTCAGCCTGCCCGTGGCGATCGGCTACGAGATCTCCGGTGAGATCATCGCGATCGGCCAGGACACCGAGATCGGCTCCGGCCCGGCATCCGTCGGCGATGAGGTGCTCGCGTTCCGCATCACCGGCGGTTATGCCACCGAGCTCACCGTCCCTGCTGAGAAGGTGTTCCGAAAGCCATCGAACGTGAGCCATCCGGAGGCGGCGAACCTGCTGCTGGCCGGCACGACCGCGGCTGAGATGCTCGCGGTCACCCGGGTCACGGCGGGGGAGACGGTGCTGCTGCACGCGGCATCCGGTGCCGTCGGCGTCAGCGTCCTGCAGCAGGCGGCCCTCATCGGCGCGCGTGTGATCGGCACAGCGAGCCCCGATCGGGCGGACGACGTGCGTCGCTTCGGGGGCATCCCGATCACCTACGGAACCGGACTGGCCGACCGCATCCGTGCGGCGATGGCGGATGCCGGAGTCGACCGGATCGGCGCGGCACTGGATGCCGTGGGCACCGACGAGGCCATCGCGACGTCGCTGGAGTTCGTGCCTGACCGTGCACGCATCGTCACCATCGTCGCCGCGGCGACCGCTCGGGGGGAGGGTTTCGCGGCGATCGCGGGTTCGATGCCGGCCAGTGCGGTCTTCCGCGACGACGCGCGATCGCGGTTGATCGACCTGGCCGGACGCGGCGACCTCGTCGTGCCGGTCGCGCGGACGTACCCGCTGAGCGAGGCTCGCGAGGCGCATGCGTTCCTCCGCCAGGGGCATCCGGGTGGAGCTCTCGCGCTGATCCCGTGACGGCCTCGCGCCGCTTCGACGGGTATCCGGATGTCCGCCTCGACCTCGTCGAGGCGCGCACGCTCGGTCAGCGCATCCAGCTGCTCGAGTACGTTCCCACGGTGCTCACCGGCCGGCCCGGAGCCTGACCGCCCGTCCGCTGCTTACACGGCGATGTAGTCGAACTCCTGGAACGCGGCGACCTCTGCGACCCAGCGGTCGGCGACGAAGGCGACGTGCGACGGATGCTGGTCGTATGCCGCGAAGGCGGTCTCATCCGCGAAGTGCATCGAGAACTGGAACGTCAGATCGCTCTTCGCACTGACCTGACGGTGGATGCGGAAGTCCTCCACCCCGGGGATGGCGGTCAACGTGCGGTGCGCATCGCTCAGAAACGTCTGCTCGGCGGCGGAGCCACCGGGATGGATCAGTCGGAATGTCACGGTGTGCTGAAGGCGAGGCATGCGACCATCCTCGCATCGTCCGACATGTGGTCAGGGCCGGACGCGGACCGTGCGTCCCTCGAACGTCACCAGGTCGCCGTCGTGCAGCTGGCGACCGCGCCGGCGGTCGACCTCGCCGTTGACGCTGACGTAGCCGTCGATGATGACCTCCTTCGCGTCGCCGCCGGAATCCAGCAGTCCTGCGAACTTGAGGAACTGACCGAGTCGGATCATCTCGCCGCCGATGGGGACATCGTCGATCGGATTGGGGGAGGCCATTCCTGAATGCTAGTCGCGCTCGGGAGGGCGCACCGTCGGATCCGGCAGGATCGTCTCCACCCGGGGCTTCGCGTTCGCCTGCGCACGGCACCAGACCACGAATCCGATCGCGGTGAACACGCCGTAGAAGACGTACATGAACCCGGTCGCGTAGTAACCGGAGCTGAACAGCAGCGGCACGCCGACGACGTCGACGGCGATCCAGATCAGCCAGAACTCGGTCCAGCCCTTCGCCATGCCGTAGGTCGCCAGGAGCGAACCGACGAACGTCCAGGCATCCGCCCAGACCGGCTCCCACGAGCCGAGCGCACGGAAAACCGGTGTCAGGGCGATGGTCCCGACGATCAGGACGACGACGAGCCCCACGCGCGTGGGATTGGATGCCCAGCGCGGCGTCACCTGGCCGCCGTCGTTCGCGGCGCGGCGCCAGCGGATCCAGCCGTAGATCGCGACCGCGATGAACATGATCTGCCGCCCGGCCTGCCCGAGGAGGGCGGGCAGAGAGTGCGCCGGATCGAGGATCGACGCGAGGAACACGGTGAGCAGCAGCAGGTTGCCGACGATGCCGACCGGCCACGCCCAGACCTTGCGCCGCATGCCGCCCAGTGCGCTGGCCAGGCCGAAGACGTTGCCGATCACCTCTCGAGCGAGCAGCGTCTGCCCACCGGGCAGCACCCACTGCGACGAGAAGACGTCGACGAGCCAGCGCAGGAAATCCATCGGGTCGATTCTCTCAGGGCGGCGCGGCCCCGACGGCGCCGGCGAGCGTCTGCCCACGGTGCGTCAGACCGCTGCCGATCTCGGCGTCGCTCCCGGGACGGCGGCTAAGGCCTACAAGATGCTCGAGCAGGAGGGCCTGGTCGTCACGCGGACGGCCGCCGGGACGCGGGTCGCCGAATCGGCGGCGGTCCTGCCGAAGTCGGTCAATGGCCGCATCCGAGAGCTGGTGGACGAGGCTTCCGCGACCGGCGCGGATCGCGAGGACGTCCTCACCGTGCTGCGCCTGGTCTGGCAGGTCGAAGTCGGACGGCCGACGACTCCGTAAGCTGGAGCCATGACGAAGAATACGATCTGGACCATCCTCGGCGTCATCGTCGCGGTCGTGATCGCATGGTGGCTGGTCGGGCTGCTGTTCTCGGTGCTGTGGTTCATCGCGAAGCTCGCGATCGTCGTCGTCGTGGCAGTGATCGTGTTCCTCGTCCTGCGCGGCGTGTTCAGCAAGCGCGAAGGCTGATCACCGCCGGCGGGTGATCTGCGCCCGCAGCAGGGCGACCAGGGACGGCACCGCCGCGCCGAAGATCAGCGCCAGCACGACGCCCAGCAGCGTCTCGACGATTCGCTCCACGAATCGCGCACTCGGCGCGGTCGTCGAAGTCGACAGGAGCAGCGTGAGCACCACGAGCGTGGTGAAAGCGGGTGCCACGTACCAGCGGCTCTCCTGCATGGCGCTCATGGCGCCGACAGCGAGGGCGATCAGCAGACCGATCAGAACCCCGCTCGGCTCGAACAGGGCGAAGGCGAGCGCCGCTGCAGCACCGAGGAAGACCGATGCCGCGCGTCCCGCGCTGCGCAGGATCACCTGCCCGCGTGCCGGCCGCATCACGAGCAGGACGGTACCGGCCGCCCACCCGACGTGCTCGAGGCCGAGGACATAGCCGATCGACGCCGCGATGGCGCTGGCCAGCCCGAGCAGGATGCCGTAGCCGAGAAGGTCCGCGCCCCGTGTGGTCTGCGGCGTCGGAGGCAGACGCTCGGCGCGCTCGGGCCACAGCAGGGAGACCAGCCAGGCGTACACGGAGCCTGCGAGGATGCAGGCCGCCATCATCCAGGTCGTCGACAGCTCGGGAAAGCTCAATCCGATGCCGACCAGTGGCAGCACCAGCGCGAGCAGCAGCTGCCCGACGCGTCCCCATCGTGTGCTGAGACTGGCAGCGATCGACAGGACGAAGAGCGACACGACCGCGACCACCGGTACACGGGTCAGCGTCGAACCGAGCAGGAGCCCGAGGGCGCTGAGAACACCCACGATCGGCAGGATCATCCGACGGCTGCGTCGCGCCGGCAGCCCGAAGGCCGCGGCGGGCAGGACTCCGATCGCCAGCGCGAGCCCCGCGGTCGGTGAGAACGGCGCCACCAGGATGCCGGGAAGAGCGAACAGCACCCCGAGCACGAATCGCGACCACTGCCACGAAAGTTCGGCGGGCATCTGCATGACACCGTTATACACGGGCGGGACCGTGGACGGGGATGCCCGGGGACGGTAGCGTTCTCAGCATCCGCTGACGTTTCGGCGGGGGAGCATCATCGAAAGGTTCGCCATGGGATTCTGGTCATCGTTCTGGGACATCATCTGGTGGTTCGTCTGGGCATTCGCCTTCATCGCCTACCTGTTCGCGCTGTTCGCGATCATCGGCGATCTCTTCCGCGACAGGAAGCTGAACGGCTGGCTGAAGGCGGTCTGGGTCCTCTTCCTGATCTTCGTGCCGTTCCTGACTGCGCTGGTCTACCTGATCGCGCGCGGCAAGGGTATGGCCGAGCGCAGCGCCGCCGAGGCGCAGCAGGTCAAGAGCGCGACGGACTCGTACATCCAGCAGGTCGCGGGATCGAGCCCGTCCGAGGAGATCGCGAAGGCCAAGGCGCTGCTCGACTCCGGTGCCATCACGGCAGAGGACTTCGCACAGCTGAAGGCCAAGGCGCTCCGCTGAACCGACTGAACACCACGGAAGAGGGACGATCCGACTTCGGATCGTCCCTCTTCTCGTCCATGCGGCGGCCTCAGAAGCTCCCGATGCCCTTGCCGACCATCGAGATCCCGATCACGAGCAGCAGCACGGCCATGATGACCGCGTTCTCCTTCGTGAGCCAGTCGCGCAGCGCATCCAGTGCGTGGCTGAGCCGGTCGGCGGCGAACAGGTACCCGACCACCGGGATCAGGACGGTGGATGCCGCGACCAGCGTGTAGATCGCGATCACGCCGACGATCGATTCGGTCGACAGCGCGGCGGCCCCGATGTCCGCTCCCGCACCGGCCGCCATGATGAGGTTCTTCGGGTTCAGGGCCGACAGCAGAAACCCCAGCCCGAAGGCTCCGAAGAACGACACCTTGTCGATCGCCTGCATCCAGCCGGGCAGCTTCGGATCGTCGCCCGCTTGGGGGCGGCCGCGCCACTGCTTCAGCGCAAGCAGGAACAGCAGCGCGCCGAGGACGAGCTGAATCACGCCCTTGATGGGCTGCGAGGCATCCGCATCGCTCTCCGGGAGGACCGCCGAGAGCAAGGTGAACACGGTCACCGCGAGCACGATCCCGACCAGCCAGCCCAGCAGGAAGCCGACACTCGTCACCCGCGCCTTCGGTGAGAGCAGCATGAGGATGGCGGCGATGATCGGGATCGGGCTGATCGCCACACCGAGCGCGAGGGGGAGGATCTCTCCGATGACACCGTTCATGAGCCGTCCTTCGTATCAGCGCCGGCGAGATCGATGATCGCTGCGCGGTTGGTGACGTAGATCTTCTCGTCGTCGAGCAGGTCGAGCCGGCTCAGGCGGCGCTGCGTCTTGGGGCGCACCCGGCTGAAACCGAGGGTCAGGTCCTGGTCGGCGATCCATTGCTTCAGTGCGGTGAAGGACTCGGCGCCCGTCACATCGACGTCGGTGACGGCCTCCATATCGATGACGACGTGCTTCACCGCACCGACTCCTGCGGCGGTCACGGCATCCTTGACAGCTGTCGTGAAGACGGCGCCGTTCGCGAAGAACAGCGGTGCCGCCATGCGGATGACGATGACGCCCGGCGCGGTGACCGTACCGGCCGGCGCGTCCTCGAGCAGGGACTCGCCCGGGTCGCCGGACGACTCGAGGACGTCGATCGCCGGGTTCGCCGCGCGCTTGGCGATGTTGATGAGCGCGAGCACGAAGGCGACGAGGATGCCGGGGATCGAACCGACGAACAGTGTGACGAGGAAGCAGATCGCGCCGATCAGGAATTCGAAGCGGTCGGCCTTCCACAGCTCCCGGAACTCCCGGATGCCGAGCAGAGGGATGACCGCGACGCCCACGATCGCCCCGATCACGGGCGAGGGGATGTCGGCGAGAAGCTCGGTGCCGAACAGGAGCAGCAGCAGCGTGCCGACGGCGAGCACGAGCGACGGCAGCTGGGTGCGGGATCCGGCCTGATCCATGGCCGCCGTGCGCGAGGTGGACGAGCCGACCGAGAAGCTGCCCTGCGCGCCGGCGGCGATGTTCGCGACGCCGAACGCCATCAGATCGCGATTCGCGTGAAACGGGTACCGGTGCTTCTCGGAGTACGACCGCGACACCAGGAGTCCCTCGGCCGTCGTCACGAGCGTGAGCGCGATGGCCGAGGGGATCAGTGCCGCCCACGTGGCCCAGTCCAGCATCGGCCAGGTGAACGCCGGAGCGCCGGCCGGCACCTCGCCGAGCACCGCTACGCCCTTCTGGTCGAGGCCGGCCGCGAGGACCATGACGGTCGCGAGCACCAGGACCACGAGAGCCCAGGGCACGGCCTTCAGGTAGATGCGCCCGACGAGCAGGATCGCGACCGAGACCACTGAGATCAGCACCGACCAGCCGTTGATGGTGCCGAGGCCCGTGACGAGGCCGGTGACCTTCTCGACGAACTCGCCGCCGGACTCGATCTTCACGCCGAGCATCTTGGCGATCTGGCTGACCATGATGTCGAGTGCCAGGCCGCCGACGAAGCCGACGAGGATCGGCTTGGAGAGGAAGTTCGCGAGGAACCCCAGTTTGAAGACCGCGAGCAGCACGAACATGATGCCGCAGATGATGGCCTGTGCCATCGCGAGCGTCGCGTAGTCGGCGCTGCCGGCGGTGGCAAGCCCTCCGACGGAGGAGGCGACGAGGGCTGCCGCCGCGGCATCCGGGGACGCCACCAGCTGACGGGACGAGACCACCAGTGCGTAGATGACCGTCGGGACGATCAGGGCGTAGAGGCCGGCCGTCGGCGGCAGGCCGGCGATCTGGGCGTAGCCGATGTTCAGGGGGATCGCGATCGCGAGGAGCGTGACACCCGCGGTCAGCTCGGAAGCCAGGTTCTTCGCAGTGAGGCCGGCCAAAGGACGCTGCATCGTGGTTCCTCTCGTTCGTCCTGTCCCACATTGGCACTGCGACGTGTTCCGAGGCCAGCGCCGGGCCGGAAGATCACGCGGTAAGGATGAGGTCAGCGCATCCGCACGGTCTGCTTCAGGCGGGTCCGCACGTCGAACAGCTCGTTGCCGCCGACGATCCGCGCACCTGGGACCCCGGCGCGGAGCACGCTGCGCAGAGCACTGCGCCGGACGGCGATCACGGGGACCCTGCCGACGACGCCGAGCCGGGTGACGGGTTGGACCACGTCGTCGTCCGGCAGCACGACGATCGCACCCCCGAAGCGCACGCGGGCCGCGCGGGCGATGACGCGCATACGAGCGAGCAGTTCGCCGACCGGCATCCGATCTCCGGCTTCGGGGCCCGTGATCTCGTCGCGACGGAACCCCACCGGACCGCCGAAGTCCTCCGAGACCAGGCCGTACAGGCCGGTCGGGCTGAGCACGACGTGGTCGAGCGTCTCCTCCTCGGGGCCCGCGACGACATCGTGCCAGACCGTGAAGCCGATGCCGAGGTCGGCGATCGCGCGAGCCGTGTCCTCTTCGGCGAGGGCGTCGGCGAGCAGCAGCCGCAGCGACCACGGCGTGGAGCGCACGAAAGCCGGGGAGTACGGGTCCGCGACCTCGCCTTCGGCCCATTCGCGAACGAGAGTGAGGTAGCGCTCGCGGCGCCAGGATCCGGCCTGGCCGTAGGATGCCGTCCGCGGACGGGTGCCGGTCCGTGACGCGTCGGTGCGGCCGCCCCACTGCAGCTGCGCGCCGTCATCGTGCCCGCGGTCGTAGGCGCGGCGGGCCTCGGGCGTGCCGATCAGCTCCCACGCGCGCTGGACCTGGATGAAGTCCGCAGCATCCCCTCCGGTGTCGGGGTGCGTCTCACGCAGCCGCAGTCGATGGGCGCGGCGCAACCCGTCGTCGTCGACGTCGGGGGCGACGCCGAGCACCTCGTACGCCGACGCTGAGAGAGGGCTGTCGAACACCGGTTCAGGCTACCGATCCGCGGGCGAGTGTGTTTGCATGAGGCGGTGCGCCGGACGGCGTCGAGGGGGTGGGCGCATGTCGCGCAGGGTGGGTGTGCTGGTGTGTCTCGTGGTGCTGGTGGCGCTGGTCGGATGCGCCGGGCGCGGAGCACCGGGGGCCGATGCGACTCCGACGCCCACGCCGTCCGCCGCATGCCCGCAGATCGAGGGCGTGGAGCTTCCGCCCGAATGCGCGCCGTACGACCCGGATGCGGCGATGGCGCAGAATGAGCGCTACCGCGAGCGGATGGAGCTCCCCGAAGAAGCCGCCGCGGCGGCGCAGGAGTTCGTCGCGCCGGTGCAGGCGGGCCTGGAGGAGATTCGGGTCTCCGGGACCATCTCGATCGAGAACGTCGAGCAGGTGATCACGGATGCCGGGCTGCCTCAGCCGCAGCTTCGCTCCGGTGCGGGAGACGTCCTGTTCGGCGTCGCCGGGCCCGAAGGCGGCTGCGTCTTCGGCGCGGTCACCCCGGAAGAGGTCACGATCGAAGTGGGCGGCAACATCATGGACGGCGGCTGCCTGCCGGCCCAGTAGGCCGCTGCGCTGCGCGGGTCAGGATGCCGGTACCGGCGCGTCGTCCAGGATGAGCTGCAGGAATGCCAGATCCAGCCATTCGCCGAACTTCGTGCCGACCTGCGGCATCAGGCCGGTCTGCACGAATCCGTGCTTCTCGTGCAGGCGGATCGACCCGGTGTTACGGCTCTCGATCGCCGCGACCATGACGTGCACGCCGTGCGTGCGGGCACGCTCGATGAGGGCTGTCATCAACACGTTGCCGATGCCGCGGCCCTGCTGATCGGGGTGCACGTAGACCGAGAGCTCGACAGTGTGGCGATAGCCGCTGCGCGCGCGCCACTGACCGAACGTCGAGTAGCCGAGCACGCCGGAGTCGTCCACCGCGACGAGCACAGGGAAGCCCTGGGCCGTGCGATCCGCGAGCCACGCCGCACGGTCGGCGACGTCGACGGTCTGCTCGTCCCAGACGGCCGTGGTGTTCGCGACAGCCTCGTTGTGGATCTCGGTGATCGTGGTGAGGTCGGCGGCCTCGGCATCCCTGATATGCACGTCTTCGACGCTAGCAGGGCGGTCGGTGAGCCCGCGTACGCTGGAGTCAGGACAGATCGGGACCAAAACAGCGCCCCCCTGCGTTGTCCCGGATGACGCCGCAGCCCGCGGTGCAGACGAAGGAGCAGCGAACATGACCGACACCGGAGCCATCACCCGCACACCCGGAACCGAGACCGCCGTCCTCGCCGGCGGCTGCTTCTGGGGCATGGAGGATCTCATCCGCCGTCAGCCAGGGGTGCTCGACACCCGCGTCGGCTACACCGGCGGCGAGAACGACCACGCGACCTACCGCAACCACCCAGGTCACGCCGAGGCGGTCGAGATCGTCTTCGACCCGACCAAGACGTCGTACCGCGACATCCTGGCGTTCTTCTTCCAGATCCACGACCCGTCGACGCTGAACCGTCAGGGCAACGACGTCGGCTCGAGCTACCGGTCGACGATCTTCCCGCTCAGCTCCGAGCAGGAGCAGGTCGCACGCGACACGATCGCGGACGTCGACGCATCCGGTCTGTGGCCTGGGAAGGCCGTCACCACCATCGAGCCGGAGGGGCCGTTCTGGGAGGCCGAGCCCGAGCACCAGGACTACCTGCTGCGCATCCCCAACGGCTACACCTGTCACTTCCCGCGCGCGGGATGGGTGTTGCCGCGGCGCGAGAACGCCTGAACCACGACGATCACGGGTGACGAATCACGGACCGGGTGACGAATCACGGATCGATTCACCCGATTCGTTCGTGATTCGTCACGGCGTTCGTGATTCGTCGCCTCGCCGGGGTGTTCACGGCGTCAGACGTGCACGTCGGCGGGGGACTCGCCGCCCTCGGTGAAGGTCGGGTTCTTGCCGAGCATCCGACTGATCAGCAGGACGATCCCGACGATCGCGAGCCCGAGGATCAGGCCGGCGATCGCTGACATCAGGGTGTCGCCGAACCACACGACGAACCCGCCGAGCGGCTCGAGCAGGTGCTCGATGCCGTGCACGAAGTCGGTGATGCCGACCAACCCGACCTCGCCGAGGTTCGCCAGCACGAGGTGACCGCCGACCCAGAGCATCGCCACCGTGCCGATCACCGAGATCGCGCGGAACACCGCCGGCATCGAGCGGACGATCCGCGTGCCGGTGTGCCGCACGCGACGGTCGGGGTTCTTCGCCATCTTCAGACCGATGTCGTCGATCTTCACGAGAATCGCGACGGCGCCGTAGACGACGCCGGTCATGAGCAGCGCGATCACGGCGAGGATGCCGAGGGTCATCCAGATGCTCAGCCCGGACTCGAGGTTCGCAAGCGAGATGAGCATGATCTCGGTGGACAGGATGAGGTCGGTGCGAACGGCGCCGAACACGAGCTTGTTTTCGTCGCGGGCGCCCTCGTCCGCGTGGCCGTGGTGGAACCCGAACCATTCGAGCACCTTCTCGGAGCCTTCGAAGCACAGGTACGCACCGCCGATGATGAGCAGATACGGCAGCACCCACGGGGCGAACGCGGTCAGCAGCAGCGCGATCGGGATGATGATCACGAACTTGTTGACCAGCGAGCCGAGCGCGATCTTCAGCACGACCGGCAGCTCGCGCGCCGGCGTGATGCCCTGCACGTACTGCGGCGTGACCGCGGCGTCGTCGATCACGACGCCGGCCGCCTTGGATGATGCCTTCAGAGCCGCGCTGAGGATGTCGTCGACGACCGCGAGCAGACCAACCGACATGGAACCCCCCAAAGTGTGTCGGGTTGCCACTCTAGCGGGAGGGCGTGACAGGCTCGCGTCTCAGCATCCCCCAGGCGGAGGCGCCGACCCCTGCGGTCAGCACCGCGAGGATGCCGAGACCGAACGGGACCCCGGCGACGGTGGCCACTCCGCCGACGACGAGCGGACCGGCGGCGTCGCCCAGCTCGCGCCCGAGTACGGCGCTGCCCATGGTGCGGCCCATCCGATCCGGCCGGGTCGAAGCGGCGAGGTGCGCGAAGGCGAGCGGCGTCACGATGCCGATCGCGAACAGGTCGCGCACGGTCGCGCGGGACTTGGGCAGCGGCGGCAGATGCGGCACGCGCAGCGCGACAGCGACGGCTGCGATCACGGCGAGGACGACCAGCGCCGCGTAGACCGCCTGCAGCCCGAATGCGTAGGCGAGCCAGATGCCGAGGATCGGGCCGAGCATGTAGCCCATGCTCTTCCACGCCCCGTAGCGGCCGAAGTAGCGGCCCAGCAGCTCGGCGCTTTCGTCATGTCGTCGGCCTCACCTCCGCTCAGGTGCGGCAGCTGGCCCGCGCGCAGCACGCGTACGTCCTGTTGCAGTCAGGGCTGTCCCCGGCGGAGGCGGCCTCGACCGCCGGGTTCTCGGACCAGGCGCACCTCACCAGGTCGCTGCGGATGATCCGCGGACAGACTCCGGCCGCGATCGTGGCCGCGCATCTCTCACGCTGATGCCCGGGTCCGCCGAGATGTCTTTCTCGTTCAAGCCTCTCCGGCGCCGTGCGCGATGGGATGGTCTCATGACCGAGACTCCCGCCGGATGCGCCACCGTCAACCCCTTCCTGATCGCGAACGACGCCGAGGGTCTCATCGCCTTCGTCGCGCACGTCTTCGACGGTGTCGCACGACCCGAGGCGCGCACGGTCGACGGAGATGGCCTGCTCCTGCACGCGGAAATGCAGATCGGCGGAACCACGCTCATGTTCGCGGAGCGCAAGCCGGACTGGCCGTTTCTGCCTGCGCTGCTCCAGGTCTACGTCGACGATGTGCCGCAGGCCCTTGAGCGGGCGAAGGCGAAAGGCGCGGAGATCGTCACAGAGCCGACCGAGTTCTTCGGCGACGTCTTCTCCCGTTTCCTCGACTCGTGGGGGAACCTGTGGTGGGTCTACAGTACGGCTACTGCGACCGACGACCAGTGGCAGGCGGCGGACGGCGCCGACGAGGAGTGGGGAGCCGAAGGTGCAGACGCGGCTTGGGAGCCGACACCGGAACTGGTGTACATCCACGACACCCTCATCGCCGCGATCCCGCGCCTGAGGGAAGCGGGCGCCTGATCGCGCTCAGGCGCCGATGGTGGCGGCGTCGATGACGAAGCGGTAGCGCACGTCGGACGCCAGCACGCGATCCCAGGCCTCGTTGACCTCGGATGCCGAGACGATCTCGACCTCGGGGGCGATGCCGTGCGCGGCGCAGAAGTCCAGCATCTCCTGCGTCTCGGCGATCCCGCCGATGTTCGAGCCGGCGAACGAGCGGCGGCCGCCGATGAGCGTGCCGACGTGCAGGCTGAGCGGCTCGGCCGGCGCGCCGACGTTGACGAGCGTGCCGTCGAGCGCGAGCAGCTTCAGGTGCGCGTCGACGTCGATCGGCGCCGAGACCGTGTTGATGATGAGGTCGAACGCGCCGCGCAGTTCGCGGAACGTCTCCGGGTCGTTCGTCGCGAACGCGCGGTCGGCGCCGAGCGAGAGGGCATCGTCCTTCTTCGCGAGCGTGCGGGTGAGGACGGTGACCTCCGCCCCCATGGCGTGCGCGAGCTTGACGGCCATGTGGCCGAGCCCGCCGAGCCCGACGACCGCGACGCGGGTGTCCGCTCCGGCGTTCCAGTGCCGCAGCGGCGAGTAGGTGGTGATGCCGGCGCACAGCAGCGGTGCGGCCTTCTCGAACGGGATCTCCTCGGGCAGGCGCAGCACGAAGTCCTCGGTCACGACGACACCCGTGGAGTACCCGCCCTGCGTGATCGTGCCGTCGACGTCCTTCGCGCCGTACGTTCCGATCGCGCCGTTGAGGCAGTACTGCTCCGACCCGGCGACGCAGTTCGCGCACTCGCCGCACGAGTTCACCAGGCATCCGACGCCGACGCGGTCGCCGACCTTGTGCCTGGTGACGTCCGATCCGACCTCGGCGACGACGCCGGCGATCTCGTGCCCGACGGTCAGCGGGTAGTGCTGCGGGCCCCAGTCGCCCTTGACCGTGTGGATGTCGGAATGGCAGATCCCGGCCCAGCGGATGTCGATGCGCACGTCGTGCGGTCCGACGTCGCGGCGCTCGACGGTGCCGGGGGTGAGACGGTCGGTGGCTGAGGGCGCGACGATCGCGGCAACACTGGTGGGCATAGGAAGAGCGTACGCCGCAATTCGTGCTCGACGCGCTCGAATCGATTCGATACAATCGGAGGTCGCACCTCTGCGTGTGCCGACCCGTTCTGCCCCGTTCTGTTCCGCCCTCTCCTGCCTGTCGAGCGACTGTGTCCACTTCCCTCACCACTGGCGCGCCCTGGCGCGTCATCCTCGCCTTCTCCGTGCCGCTGCTGATCGGCAACGTCGTCCAGCAGCTGTACCAGTTCGTCGACACCATCGTCGTCGGGCGACAGCTCGGCGTCGACGCGCTCGCCGCCGTCGGCGCCACCGGCAGCCTGCTGTTCCTGCTGCTCGGTTTCGCGTGGGGCCTGACGAGCGGCTTCGCGATCCCGACCGCGCAGGCCTTCGGTGCGGGCGATGCCAGGGCGGTGCGCCGTTCGGTCGCCACCGGCACGATCCTCACCGGCGCGATGAGCATCGTGCTCACGGTCGCGGCTCCCCTGCTCGCGGAGCCGGCGCTCACGGCTCTGCGCACGCCGCCGGAGCTCATGGACGACGCAGTGGTCTTCGCGCAGGTGAGCTTCCTCGGTGCGGCAGCCACCATGTTCTTCAACTACCTCGCCGCGATCATCCGCGCGATCGGCGACTCCCGCACACCGCTGTGGTTCCTCACCCTCGCGTGCGTGCTGAACGTGGGGCTCGTCATCCTCATGGTCGGCCCTCTCGGCTGGGGCGTCGCCGGCGCCGCACTGGCGACCGTCGTCGCTCAGGCCGTCTCGGTCGCGCTGTGCCTGGAGTACCTGCGCCGGCGCCTGCACGAGCTGCACGTCAAGCGGGCCGACTGGCGCGTCACTCGCGCCGAGATCTGGGAGCACCTGCGTCTCGGCCTGCCGATGGGCTTCCAGGCGTCGATCATCGCGATCGGCACGCTGGCCGTGCAGGTCGCGCTCAACGAGCTCGGATCGGATGCTGTCGCGGCCTGGACCGCCGGATCCCGCGTCGACAGCCTCGCGACCGCGCTGCTCGCGTCCCTCGGGCTTGCGACCAGCATGTACGTCGCGCAGAACGTCGGCGCGGGGCGCCCCGACCGGATCCGCCGCGGCGTCGTGCAGGCGACCTGGATCGCCGTCATCGGCTCCGTCCTCCTCGGCGTCCTCCTCATCGTCACGGGCGCCTCGATCGTCGAGGTATTCGTAGGCGACAGCGCCCCCGTGGTCGTCGATCTCGCCCACCAGATGCTCATCATCAACGCATCCTGCTACGTGATCCTCGGCGTGCTTTTCGTGCTGCGCGGCGCCCTGCAGGGCCTCGGCCACGCCATGATCCCCACGGTCACCGGCGTCGTCGAACTCGTCGCCCGCGTGGTCGCGGCCGTCGTGCTCGGCTCGCTGTGGGGCTTCGCCGGCGTCGCCTGGAGCAACCCGCTCGCCTGGCTCGGCGCCGTCGTGATCCTCATCCCGGCCTACGTGCGCGAGCACCGCCGACTGGCGCGGATGCCGATCACCTCGACCGTGCTCACCGAGACGACGCCGATTCCGCTGGTCGGCCCGACGAACAGCTCGCTCGTGGTGGATGCCGTCGTCACCTCGCCGATCACGCTGCCCGGCGCGATCAACCCTCCGCGAGGAAGGCGAGGGCGGCTTCGCGGAAGACGCGGGAACCGGGTGCGTTGAAGTGATGCCGGTCGGGGATCTCGAGGAACCGGCCGTTCGGCGCCGCGGAGGCCAGGTGGCGTGAGCCCTCGATGATCGCGTCCTGCGATCCGGTCGCGAACAGCACCGGCTGATGCGGGGCATCCGCCGTGTCCGGGTCGATCGTGCGCGAAGCGCGCATACCGGACGCGAGCGCGAGCAGCGCGTTCAGATCGTTGCCTGGGACGCGCTCGGTCAGCGCGATGTAGTTCTGCGTCGCCTGGTCGGTCACCGGCGTGCCGTCCTCGATGTGCGCGCGCACCTGGTCGAGGTCCAGACGCGCGAGGGGGATGCCCTCCGGCACGCCGCCCAGCACGACACGGGTGATGCGCGCCGGCAGATCGACCGCGACCTGCCAGCCGACGCGGGCGCCGAGTGAGTAGCCGACGTACTGCGCCTCCTCGACGAGATAGGTGTCGAGCACGGTCTCCAGATCCGACGCCAGCGCGCGGATGTCGTAGCCCTCCGGCTCGTGCGGCTTGTCGCTCAGGCCGTGCCCGCGCTGGTCGACGCCGAGGACGAAGTAGCCGGCCTGCTCCAGCATCCTCGTCCAGCCGGTCAGCACCCAGTTGTCGCGCGTGCTGGAGGCGAAGCCGTGCACGATCACGACGGCCGGAGCATCCGGATCGCCCCACGCGTAGGTCGCCAGGCGCACGCCTTCGCCGACGATGACCATCTGCGGGTCCGCCATCCGATTCAGTTCTGCGAGAGGTATGGCCACCCATCCATCATGGCCCGGGTGGATCGGGTGCCGTGCGCGAAAGATGCTTTCACTCCCCACGCATCAGGTGAACGAACCATTCACCTGATGTTGGCATCGTCGTCATCCGGCCGCCCTAGCGTGGCCGGGTCGCGCACGCGGCGTCCCTCAGAGACTTGGAGCCCAGGATGAAACTCGTCCAGATCACCGATACGCACGTCAGCCACTTGGGCGGCAGCCCGTCGACGAACGCCACGCGTTTCGTCGAGTTCATCAATGCGCTGGAACCGGACGTCGTCGTCCGCACCGGCGACGTGACGATCCTGGACCCGGACGTGGATCAGGACCGCGTCGCCGCCAAGGAGATCCTCGCGGGCATCACGCTCTGACCCTCTCCGCCACCGCCCGCCTCGTGGCGCCGTTCACCGCGGTGCCGCGAGACGGGCACCGACACGTGATAGACCGAAACCCATGAATGCGCGAAACGCCGAGCCGCCGATCGGCGGCACCATCGACCACATCCTCTCCGTGCTGCCCTCGCTCATCCCGAGCGCGCAGCGGGTGGCACGCATCTGCGCAGAGCGCCCGGAGGAGGTCGTGGAGATGTCGGGCGCCGATCTCGCCGCGGCCGCCGAGACGTCGCCGCCGACCGTGACCCGCACCTGCCAGGCGCTCGGCTTCCAGGGATTCCAGCAGCTGCGGATGCTGTTGGTGCGCGACCTCGGGGCGGCGGCGCGCGCGACGCGCTCGCATGAGTCGGGCACGGCCGGGTGGCTGCAGGGCATCGCCGACGGCGCCGGTGAGATCCTGCGCACCTCGCTCGCCTCGGTGGACACGGCCGCCTTCGAGGCCGCGGCCGATGCGATCGTCGTCGCACCCCGCGTGCTGCTCGTCGGCACCGGTGCGTCCGGACCGGCCGCGCAGTCGATCGCGCTCAAGCTCACGATGAACGGCCGCCCCTGCGAGGCGCCCGTCGACGGCGTCGCCCAGCAGCTCACCGCACGCGTGCTGCGTTCCGGCGACGTGTGCGTCGTGGTCAGCTCCTCCGGCGCCAACGCCGTCACTCTCGCGGCCGCCGCGGCGGCCAGGGAGGCCGGCGCCACCGTCGTCGGCGTGACCAGCTTCTCGCGCTCCGCGCTCGCCGAGTACACCGACATCCTGCTCGTCGCCGGAGCCCGGTTCCAGAGCTGGGACCAGGGGGCGGTCGGTGCCGGCCTCGTGCAGTACCTGCTGCTGTCCGTCCTGCAGCTTGCCGTCGCGGATCGCATGGACGGAGACGACGCCGAGCGCGCCCGCGGAGCGATCAGGGACGAGCTCGGGGCGATCGTCGCCGAGCCGGCCGGCCACGGGTCATAACGTTTCCCGTCGTACCGGATGCCGTTGGCCTGACGTTCTTCAGTAATTCACTTTCACGGTTCAAAGTGCTCAAGTAAGCGAATTCCACGGGAGGGTCCCGCGAGACAGTTCGCCTACAGGAGGCGAACCGATGGGCACCATTCAGCTCCGCGGGATCGGCCGCAGCTTCAAGAGCACCGCAGCGGTCCGGGACATCACACTCACCGTCGATGACGGCGACTTCCTCGTCCTGCTCGGCCCATCCGGCTGCGGCAAGACGACCCTGCTGCGCATGATCGCCGGTCTTCTCGAGCCCACGACCGGCCGCATCCTGCTCGACGGACAGGACATCACCGAGGTGCCGTCGAAGAAGCGCGACCTGGCGATGGTCTTCCAGAGCTACGCCCTCTACCCGCACCTCAGCGTCCGCAAGAACCTCGCCTTCCCGCTGCGCGTGCAGAAGCTCGCGAAGGACGAGATCGAGCGCCGCGTGCAGGAGGTGGCCGTCTCGCTGGAGATCGATCAGTACCTCGACCGCAAGCCCAAGGAGCTCTCCGGCGGGCAGCGCCAGCGCGTTGCGGTCGGGCGTGCACTCGTGCGCAACCCGAAGGCCTTCCTCATGGACGAGCCGCTCTCGAACCTCGACGCCAAGCTGCGCACGCAGACCCGCCAGGAGCTCACCGCCCTGCACCGCAGGCTCGGCGCCACCTTCGTCTACGTCACGCACGACCAGGTCGAGGCGATGACGATGGCGACGAAGATCGTCGTGCTCAACGCCGGCCGCATCGAGCAGTACGGCACGCCGGAGGAGCTCTACGACCGGCCGGAGTCGGTCTTCGTCGCCGGCTTCCTCGGCAGCCCGGCGATGAACCTGCTCGACGCCCGCATCACGAGCGACGCCGGGCGCATCGCGGTGAGCGCCGATGGCCTCGCCGGTGACCTGTGGTCCGGCGAGACGGAGCCGCTCGACATCGTGCTGGGCCTGCGTCCGGAGCACCTCCAGATCGTGGACGGCCCCGGGTACACCGGCGTTCATGTCGCTGTGACGGTCGACATCGTCGAGAACCTCGGCGGCGAGCAGATCCTCACCTGCTCCACGGGCGCAGGGCGCCTGCAGGTGCGGACCTCGCGCGAAGTGAGCGTCTCCGACGGCGACGAGCTCACGCTGCGCGTGGCACCCGAACACGTCCACCTCTTCGAGCGCGCCACCGGCCGCCGTCTGGAGTGGGTGCCTGACGCCGTCCCGGCCGTCGACGACGTCCACTCCGACGACCGCATTCTCGTTCCCTGACCCCTCGCACCGAACCCTAAGAGAGAGAACCGATGAACAATCGCTCCCGCCGCGCTGGTCTCGCAGGCCTCGCCGTAATCGCGGTCGCCGCCCTCGCCGGCTGCGCCACCTCCGCGGCATCCACCGCATCCACCGGCAGCATGGCGACGCTGACGGACGACGACGACGTGACCATCACCTTCGAGTCCTACAACCTCTCCAACGCCGGCATCTGGTCGGACACGATCACGAATCTGATCGACGAGTTCATGGCCGAGCACCCGAACATCACGGTCAATGCGCAGCCCTCCAGCTCCACCTCGACCGCCGGAAGCGTTCAGCAGCAGGTCCTCGCCGGTGGCGCTCCGGACGTCGCGCAGCTCACCTTCAACGAACTCGACTTCGCCGCCACCACGCTCGGCGCGCAGAACCTCAGCACGGTCGTCGGACCGGATGCTCTCGCCGAGGAGTTCGGCGGCGAGTACCCGTACCACGAGCGCGCGCAGACCCTCGCGGACTGGGACGGCTCCACCTACGGCATCCCGTACGTGTTCTCCACGCCGGTGCTCTGGATCAACGAGGACCTCTTCGCCCAGGCCGGTCTCGACCCCGAGACGGTCGACCTCTCGACGTGGGATGCCGTGGAGGCGGCCGGTGAGAAGATCACCGCCGTGACAGGTGAGCCCTCCGTGAGCGTCACCTGCACGGTGACCGGCGGCAGCTGGTGCATGCAGGGCGTGTTCCTCTCCGACGGCGCACAGGTGCTCAGCGACGACCGCACGACGATCGAGTTCGGCTCGGACGCGGCCGTCGACACGGTGCAGACGTTCCGCGACATGTTCGACGCCGGCGTGCTCGCCAATCAGGACTCGGTCTCGATGTACGAGGCCTTCGCTCAGGGCAAGACCGCCGTTCACGTGAACACCTCCGCGCTGCAGGCGGCCTTCATGGGCGGTGCCGACTCCGGAGGCTGGACGCTCGACGCCCGCACCCTGCCCGCGTTCGGTGACCAGGACGTCGTCCCGACCAACTCCGGCTCGTTCCTCGCGATGTTCTCCACCGACCCGAAGAAGCAGGCTGCTGCCTGGGAGCTGATCCAGTGGATGACCAGCCCGCACGCCTACGAGATCATCTCGACCGAGATCGGCTACCTGCCGCTGCGCAACACCATGACCGAAGAGGGCGGACCGCTCTATGAATGGGTCGAGGCGAACCCGCTCGTCAAGCCCAACCTCCAGCAGCTCGACACCCTCGAGCCGTGGGTCTCGTACCCGGGCGACAGCTACGCGCAGGTCGACACCGTGCTCGCGACCGCGATCGAGGAATCGGTGTTCTACGGCGCTGACATCGACACGTCCATGAAGGATGCCGCGGAGCGCGCACAGGGGCTGATCGAATGAGCATCGCCGAAGGAACCCCTGTCCGCCGCCACGTGACCCCCGGCGTCTACAACCTCCGCGACACCGGCGGCTACCGGGCAGCGACCGGCACATCCCGCTGGGGCAAGCTCTTCCGCTCGGACGCGCTGCACCTGCTGGATGCGTCCGGTCGGGACCTGATCGCCGAGCTCGGCATCGCGCACATCGTCGATCTGCGCGGCGACGACGAGCTGCGCTCCGCTCCGAGTGCCCTCGACGGGGTCGCGGTGCACGTGCACCACCTGCCCGTCTTCGACCAGGCCGCACCGGCATCTCAGGCCGACATGCGCCTCGGGCTGGCTCCGATCTACGACCACATGGTCGACGAGCGCGGCGCCCAGCTGGCGGATGCCGTCCGCGTGATCGCCGCGGCGGAGGACGACGAGGCCGTGCTGGTGCACTGCACGGCAGGCAAGGACCGCACCGGGCTCGTCATCGCGTTCGCCCTGAGCGCGGCAGGCGTCGACCGCGACGAGGTCGTGGCCGACTACGCCCAGACCGCGGACAACCTGCGTGGCGAATGGGCCGAGCGCATGCTGGCCGGCTTCCGCGACAGCGGAGCCGAACTCACCCCCGCGGTCGTCGAGCTGGTCACCGCCAGCCCGGCGGACGTGCTCGACGCCCTCCTCGCCCGCGTCGAGCGGGAGCACGGCTCCGTGCGCGCCTACCTTCAGGCGAACGGCCTGTCCGCTCCCGACCTCGACCGCCTCGCCGCGGTCCTGGTCGACTGACCCACATACTTCGAAAGGACCCTCATGAACGACCTCGACGGGCAGTTCTCCGCCCCTGACCACTTCATCCTGCACCTGTCGGACACGCACTTCGTCGGCGGCGACGGACTGCTCCACGACAGCATCGACTCCGACAAGAACCTCGCCGAGCTCTTCGAGGGCTTCGCGAAGTCGAACACGCGTCCGGAGGCGATCGTCTTCACCGGCGACCTCGCCGACGCCGGCGACCCCGACGCCTACCAGCGCCTGCGCGATCTCGTCGAGCCCGCGGCAGAGCGCTTCGGCGCCGAGGTCATCTGGGTGATGGGCAACCACGACGAGCGCGTGGCCTTCCGCAAGGGGCTGCTGGATCAGGATGCCGACGACACCGAGCCCGTCGACCGGGTGTTCGACATCAACGGGCTGCGCATCATCGCCCTGGACTCGACCGTGCCGGGCCACCACCACGGCGAGATCAGTGACGAGCAGCTGGCGTGGCTGGCCGACGTCCTCGCCACTCCGGCGCCGGACGGAACGCTCATCGCGCTGCACCACCCGCCGGTTCCGAGCCCTCTCGGCCTGCTCGCGCTGGTCGAGCTGAAGGACCAGGATCGCCTGGCCGCCGTCATCCAGGGCACCGACGTCCGTGGCGTGCTCGGCGGACACCTGCACTACTCGACGCACAGCACCTTCGCCGGTGTCCCGGTGTCGGTCGCCTCCGCGACCTGCTACACGCAGGACCTCAATGTTGTCTACCCCGGCGCACGTGGTCAGGACGGCGCGCAGTCGTACAACCTGGTGCACGTCTACGGCGATCGCGTGCTGCACTCCATCGTGCCGATCGGACAGTTCCCGACGGTCTACGAGATGACGCCGGAGATGCTCGAGGAGTTCATGCGGATGAGCGCCGAAGAGCGGCTCGCCGCGGCATCCGCATCACTGCAGAGCTGACCGTGTTCGTCGCCGTCACCATCCCTGAGACCGACGCCGAGGAGGTGGATGCGGCCCCGCGCACGCGGCGCCGCATCCGCCCCGAGGCGCTCGTGCCGTACCTGTACATCCTGCCCGGCATCTTCTTCCTGCTGCTGTGGACGTACAGCCCGCTCGTGCAGACCTTCTCGCTGTCGTTCTACGACTGGAATCTGCTGCCGACGAGCCCGAAGACCTTCGTGGGCTTCGACAACTACGTCGAGGTCACGCAGCTTCCCGAGATGCGCATCGCGATCATCAACACGATCGTGTACATCGCCGCCTTCCTGGTGTTCTCCCTCGTGCTGCCCATCGTCATCGCCCTGGTGTCGCGGCAGGTGCAGGGGAGGGCGCGCACGTTCTACCAGGCGCTGATCTTCGTGCCGTTCCTCATCACCCCGGTGGCGACGAGCGCGGTCTGGCGCTGGCTGTTCGCCGAGCAGGGCGCGATCGCCACGGTGCTCGCGCACCTGGGCATCGACATGCCGAACGTGTTCCGCGACCCCGCCTGGGCGATCTGGGCGGTCATCGTGATCGTCGGCTGGCAGATGCTCGGGTTCGGCGTCCTCGTCGTGGCGGCGGGTTTCGCCGGAATCAGTCCGGACTACGCGCAGGCCGCGTCCTTGGACGGTGCGGGCTTCGGGCGCATCACCCGGAAGATCACGATGCCGCTGCTGAGCCCGACGATCGTGTTCCTCGCGCTGATGACCATCCTGCTCGCAGCGCAGTGGACGTATCCCATCATCGATCTGCTCACGCAGGGCGGTCCGTCGAACTCGACGACGAACATCTACTACCTGCTGTACCAGTTCGGTTTCCAGAACTTCGACGCCGGCATCTCCTCGGCCGCCGGAGTGATCTTCTTCCTCGGCTTCGGTCTGATCGCGCTGCTCTTCCTCGAGCTGCAGGATCGTCTGAGCTTCTACGACAACTGAGAGGTCGTCATGGCTTTCGTCACCATCGCACCCCCGGCATCCGTCGCCGGCGGCGCCAACCGGGTGCAGTCCACGTCCGAGGACCTGGCCGTCGGGTCCCGCCGTCGGGGCGGGGTGATCCTCGGGCACATCATCCTGGTGATCCTCGCGGTGTTCAGCATCTTCCCGGTGTACTGGATGTTCGCCACGGCGCTGCGCGCCCCGGAGAACGCCCTCGACCAGACCCTGCTGCCCTGGCCGTTGAGCTTCGAGAACTTCGCCTACGTGTGGGACACCATCCCGATCGGCAGCATGCTGGTGAACACGTTCGGGATGTCGCTCGTCCTGGCGGCCGCGCAGCTGCTGATCGCCGTGCTGGCGGCCTACGGCTTCGCCGTGTGGGACTTCGCAGGCAAGAAGCTGCTGATGTTCCTGTTCATCGGTTCGTGGCTCGTGCCGTTCCAGGTCACGATGATCCCCAACTACGTGCTCGTCTCGCAGCTCGGGCTGCTCGGCACGATCGGCGGTGTCGTGGTCCCGCAGCTCGCCGGTGCGTTCGCGGTGCTGCTGATGGTGCAGCACATGCGGGCCTTCCCGCGCGAGCTGCTGGAGGCGTCGCAGCTGGACGGGCGCTCGAGCTGGGCGACGCTGTGGTCAGTGGTCGTTCCGAACATGAAGCCGGCGCTCGCCGCCCTCGGCATTATGGCGTTCATCTCGGCGTGGAACGAGTACCTCTGGCCCTCGCTGATCATGCGTCAGGGCGACGCGCTCATCCAGGTGGGCGTGCGCAGCTTCCTGACCGCCGAGGGCGACAACTGGGGGGCGACGATGGCGGCTGCGGGGCTCGCCTGCATCCCCGTACTGCTGATCTACATCTTCCTGCAGCGCTACGTCGTCGACGCGTTCGTGCGCTCCGGCTTGAAGTAGTCCACATACCCGGTGGCGGCCAGCGCGACGAAGGATGTCACATCATCCTTCCGATGGATGTGCAGGCGCCCCGCGCTCGCCTAGTCTGGTCGTACACGGATCGCATCGGGGGGTGCACGATGGTGACATCGACAGCAGTGTTCAACGACTTGGCCGGAGTGTTCGTCCCGATCGGGGTGGCGGGCGCCGTGATCGCGGTGCTCTGCGCTCTCATCGCGCTGGTCGCGATGACGCGCGGAGCGGAAGGCGTCGTCGGCGGCGCGGTCGCGGCTTGGATCTTCGGCGCGCTGCTCAGCGTCGCCGCCGCAGCCGCGAACACCTGGATGCCGACGCTGATCGCCGGCGCGGCGCTGATCGTCGCTCTGACGGTCGGCGGCATCGTGCGTGGAATCGTGGCCGGACGGCCGGCACGCGTCGCGGCGGCCGAGGAGGCGACCGCGGTCATCGCGCCCTCGAAGCCCGCGGCTTCCGTGAAGCCGTTCGACGCCCCGCGTCAGCCCGCCTTCGAGATCGCGCGCGCCGCCGTCGACGCCCACTGACGTCGACGCCCGCTGACGCGGGCGGCTCTGACGCAGCCGGCCGCACCGCTCAGCGGTAGTCGCGGTCGAGGTGCTGCCGTGCGGGGTCCCCGCCGGCGGCGATGCGCTCAGCCTCCCTGGCGCGCAGTTCGACGCGACGGATCTTCCCCGAGATGGTCTTCGGCAGCTCGGGCACGAACTCGATGATCCGCACCCACAGATGCGCGGACAGCCGCTCGCGCGCGAACGCGTAGATCGCGGATGCCGCGGCGGCTTCGTCCTCGGCATCCGGTCGGAGGCAGACGTACGCCTTCGGAACCGACAGCCGCGTCGCGTCCGGGCTCGGGATCACCGCCGCCTCGATCACCAGCTCGTGCTCGAGCAGCACAGACTCGAGCTCGAACGGCGAGATCTTGTAGTCGGAGGCCTTGAAGACGTCGTCCGCGCGCCCGATGTAGGTGAGGTAGCCGTCCGCGTCGCGGGTCGCGATGTCGCCGGTGTGGTGGAAACCGCCCTCGCGGGACTCGGCGGTCTTCGCGGCATCCCGGTAGTAACCGGCCATCAGGCCGACCGGTGCGTCGGCGAGGTCGAGCGCGATCTCGCCCTCCGCGGAGGTCACCGCACCGGTGACCGGGTCCAGCAGCACGACCGGATAGCCGGGCAGCGGGCGGCCCATCGATCCGTCCTTGACGACCTGGCCGGGGGAGTTGCCGACGCAGGCGGTCATCTCGGTCTGCCCGAAGCCGTCGCGGATCGTCCCGCCCCACGCCTGTCGCACCCGCATGATGACCTCAGGGTTCAACGGCTCGCCGGCACCGACCAGCTCGCGAGGAGGATGCGCGAGGCGCCCGAGGTCGGCCTGGATCAGCATCCGCCAGACCGTCGGCGGAGCGCAGAAGGTCGACACCTGGTGCGTCTCCATGACCTGCATCAGCGTGTTCGCGTCGAAGCGGTCGTAGTTGTACACGAACACGGTCGCCTGCGCGAGGAACGGCGAGTAGAAGCTCGACCAGGCGTGCTTGGCCCAGCCGGGCGACGAGATGTTCAGGTGCACGTCCTCCGGACGCACGCCCAGCCACCACATGGTCGACAGGTGGCCGACCGGATACGAGACATGCGTGTGCTGCACGAGCTTGGGCCGGCTGGTCGTCCCCGACGTGAAGTACAGCAGGCTGGTGTCGGATGCCGGGGTCGAGTCATCCGGGTCGAAGGCGTCCTGCGCGCTCGCCGACTCGGCGAAGTCGGTCCAGCCGTCGGGCGCTGCGCCGACCGCGATCCGCAGCACATCGCCGTCGACACGATCCGCGAGCGACCCGAGGGTCACGACGGCCGTGGCCTCGCCGTGCTCGATCCGGTACGCCAGGTCGGATGCCGAGAGCAGCGTCGAGGTGGGGATCGACACGGCGCCGATCTTCGTGATGGCGAGCATGACCTCCCACAGCTCGATCGAGTTGTTCAGCATCACGATGACGTGATCGCCGCGACGGATGCCCAGGCTCAGGAGCCAGTTCGCCACCTGGTCGCTGCGGCGGGAGAGCTCTCCGTAGCTCCACGTGCGGACGCTGAGGTCGGCGGAGACGATCTGCACCGCCGGACGCTCCGGGTGCTCGCCCGCGACGACGTCGAACCACTCGAGTGCGAAGTTGAAGGACTCCAGCTGCGGCCAGTGGAACCCGGCGCGGGCGCCGTCGTAGTCCGTGGCGTGATCGAAGAGGAAGTCGCGCATCTCGCGGATGGCGGTCGTGGCGGCGGTGGCAGGACGGGTCATGAGTTCCATCCTGCACCCGGCGGGCGGTCCGCCGTGCCCGACGAGCGAAGGGGGGCGTCAGACCCCGGCCAGCCACGCGCCGAAGGCGTCGAACGAGTACGGGCGGCCGAGGAACGACTCGACGAGGTCCGCGGCATCCGCTGATCCGCCGCGCGCGAGCACCTCGTCGCGGTACCGGCCGGCGACGTCCGCGGCGAACATGTCCGAACGGTCGAACGCGCTGAACAGATCCTTGGCGATCACCAGGCTCCACATGTACGTGTAGTAGCCCGAGCTGTACGCCGTCAGGTGCCCGAAACCGGCCTGGAAGTGCGTGTCGGGCAGGCGCGCGATGACCGAGTAGCGCTCGGACAGCTCCGCCAGCGCGGCGTCGTGGTCTGCCGGGCGCTCCAGGTGCAGCCGGTACGACACCGCGGCGTAGAAGATCTGCGTCCGCACCGCGCGCCCACGGTCGGAATCCGCGGCCTCGCGCATGCGGGACACGAGGTCGGCCGGGATCGGTGCGCCGCCGGCATCCAGAGCGAAGGTCTGCAGGATGTCGGCATCCCAGGCCCATTCCTCGAGCATCTGCGAGGGGGCCTCGACGAAGTCCCACTCCGTCGCGACGCCGGAGAACCGCGCCCACCGCTGGTCGCCGCCGAGGACGTGGTGCAGCAGGTGACCGAACTCGTGGAACAGCGTCTTGACCTGCTCGTGCTCCATGAGGCCGCGGGGGAAGTTGCACACGAGCACTCCCTCGGGGAGCTGGATGCCGCGCACACCGGTGACGAGATCGAACTGCGCCGCGTGCTTGTACTTGCCCTCGCGCGGATGGAGGTCGAGGTGGATCCGACCGATGCGCTCGTCGCCGCGGACGACGTCGTAGGTCGCGACCTCATCCGACCAGGTCGGGGCGTCGAGCTCGCGGTAGCTGATCCCGAACAGTCGGCCGGTCACGTCCAGCAGGCCCTGGCGCACGCGCGCGAAGTCGAAGTAGCGGCGCACCTCCTGCGCGTCGACCTCGTGATTCTCGCGGCGCAGGATCTCGCCGTAGTACTCGGCGTCCGCGGTCGTGATCTCGGTGATCGCTTGGTCGTCCTCGCGTGCACGGGCCAGCAGCGCATCGCGGTCGGCCGCAGCGCGATCGGCCGCGAGGTCGGTGATGCGCTCGATGAAGTCGCCGATCGCCTCGCCGGTGCCGATCATCTTCACCTCGGCATCGAAGTCCGGCCACGAGGCGTACCCCAGCAGGTGTGCCTGCTCGGCGCGCAGATCGAGCAGCTCGTGCAGCAGGGAATCGTTCGCCGGCCAGCCGCGATCGTTGTAGGCGCGGGCGATCTCCTCGCGCGCGGCCGCGTCGTGCGCGTAGGCGCGGAACGGCCGGAAGTCCGGGTAGTCGGTCGTGATCTCCACCAGGCCGTCGTCGCCGACCGGATGCGCCGCGATGAAGTCGTCGGGGAGCCCGGCCAGGCGCTCCGGCGCGATGCGGATGCTGCGGACATCGTCGCGGACGTTGCGCGAGAACTCCTGGTCGACGACGGTGATGCGGGCGCTGATCTCGGCGAGTCGAGCGCGCGTCGCGTCATCCTGGTCGACGCCGCCACGGCGGAAGTCGCGCAGAATGCGCTCGAGCAGGCGCGAAGCCTGCGCGTCCAGGTCGGCAGGATCGAGCGCCGCCAGGACCTCGTATAGCGCGCGGTCCTGGTCGCGTTCGGTCACGAAGGCGGATGCCTCCTGCAGCGCCTGCTCGGCCAGTTCGCGGGCCTCGGCATCCGGATGCACCTCGGCGAGCAGCTGCGTGAAGCTGGACGCGTTCGCGGTGGCGATCTCGCCGATGTTCCACAGCTCGAGCGTGGCGGGCGCCGACCGCGGGGTGCCGTCCTTGAGGCGGTCGACGATGTCGCGCGCTGTTGCGAGCGAGGTCTCGGCGCGGTCGGAGATGAACGCGTTCCAGTCGTCAGCGGGCAGGGCGAGCGGTTCGAGAGCCATGCGCTTCAGCCTAGGCGGATGCTCCGTCCGCGCCCGCGTGTCCGGTCGCCTTGGGGTGTCACTGCGCGGGGGACCGGGTCCGCCGGGCGAACACGTGCCGCCCGATCACTCCCTGCCGCGGTGCGAACAGATACACCAGGACGAACGCCGCACCCTGCACGACGACGACGAGTCCGCCCGGTGCGGCATCCCACCAGTAGCTGAGGTAGATCCCGGTGACGCTGCACACCGCAGACAGGACGGGCGCGATCAGCAGCATTCGTCCGAATCGGTCGGTCAGCAGCTGCGCTGTGGCGCCCGGGATGATGAGCATGGCGACGACGAGCACTACTCCGACCACTTGCAGGGCCACGACCGCCGTCAAGGCGAGGATGCCGAGCAGCAGAGCCCCCAGCATCCGGGGGGAGAGGCCGATCGCGAACGCGTGCGTCGGGTCGAACGCGTACAGCGTGAGGTCGCGGCGCTTGACGATCAGCACCGTGAACGCGACGGCGGCGAGGATGCCGACCTGCAGGAGGTCGCTCCTCGACACCCCGAGGATGTTCCCGAAGATGATGTGGTTGAGATCCGTCTGGCTCGGGGTGACCGAGATGAGCACGAGTCCGAGTGCGAACAGGGTGGTGAAGACGATGCCGATCGCGGCATCCTCCTTCACTCGGCTGGTGCCGCGGATCGCGCCGATCAGTGCCACCGCGAGGAACCCGAACACCAGCGCCCCGAGGGCGAACGGTGCGCCGACGACGTAGGCGATAACGACTCCGGGGAGCACGGCGTGCGAAACGGCGTCACCCATCAGTGACCAGCCCACGAGGACGAGCCAGCACGACAGCAGCGCGCAGACGACGGCGGCCATCACGGTCGTCGCAAGCGCCCGCACCATGAAGTCGTACTGCAGGGGTTCGAGGATCCAGTCCCAGATCACGCGGCCCCCTCCTCGGCATCCAGCCCGAAGGCGCGGGCCAGCCGGGCCGGCTCGAGCGCCTCGGCGACCGATCCGTGGAAGAGCACGCGGCGCAGCAGCAGCACGGCTTCGTCCGCGAGGTCCGGCAGGGCGTGCAGGTCGTGGGTCGACACGAGCACGGTCCGACCGGATGCCGCGAGCTCGCGCAGCAGCCGCACGATCGTCGCCTCGCTGCGCTTGTCGACGCCCGCGAACGGCTCGTCGAGCAGCAGGATGCCGGCATCCTGGGCGATCCCGCGGGCGACGAACGCGCGCTTGCGCTGCCCGCCGGACAGCTGGCCGATCTGCCGGTCGGCCAGGTCGTGCAGTTCGACGCGTTCGAGGGCCTCGTCGACGGCCGTGCGGTCGGCGGTGCGCGCTCGCCGCGTCATCCCCTGCCGGCCGTAGCGGCCCATCATGACGACGTCGCGCACGGAGACGGGGAACGACCAGTCCACGTCCTCGCTCTGCGGGACGTATCCGACCAGGCCGCGGCGCCGAGCGGATGCCGAGTCGCCGCCCTCCAGCGCCACCGTCCCGGCGGACGGACGCACGAGCCCGAGGATCGACTTGAACAGCGTGGACTTGCCTGAGCCGTTCATTCCGATCAGCCCCGTGACGCGCCCCGCGTCGACGGCGAGGGAGACATCGTCCAGCGCGAGCACGTCGCCGTAGCGGACCGTGACGCCGCGGACCTCGATCGCGTTCATCCGGTCAGACCTTCCACGATCGTGTCGGCGTCGTGCCGGATCAGATCGAGATACGTCGGGACGGGCCCGTCGGCCTCCGAGAGCGAGTCGACGTAGAGGATGCCGCCGAACGCGGCATCCGTCGCCTCGACGACCTGCTGCATGGGCTTGTCCGAGACGGTGGACTCGCAGAACACCGCAGGGACGTCGTTGTCGTCGACGAACTCGATGACGTCCGCGATCTGCTGCGGTGTCGCCTGCTGCTCGGCGTTGACCGGCCAGATGTAGGCCTCGGTGAGGCCGGCATCCCTGGCGAGATACGAGAACGCGCCCTCGCACGTGACGAGCGCGCGCTGGTTCTCGGGAAGCGCGGCGAGGGAGGCTGTGAGGTCGTCCTGCACCTGCTGCAGGTCCGCCTTGTAGGACTCGGCGTTCGCGGCGAAGTCGTCGGCGTGGGCAGGATCGAGCTCGGTGAACGCCTCGACCATCGCGTCGACGTAGAGCTGCACGTTCGCGGGACTCATCCAGGCGTGCGGGTTGGGTTTTCCCGCGTACGCGTCGCCGGTGATGTCGATCACGTCGACGTCTTCGGAGACCACGGCGTGGGGGACGTCGACCGTCTCGACGAACTGCGCGAACCACACCTCGAGGTTCAGCCCGTTGTCGAGGATGAGGTCCGCATCGGCCGCCTTCCGGATGTCGCCTGGGGTGGGCTCGTAGCCGTGGATCTCGGCGCCCGGCTTGGTGATCGACTCCACGCGCAGGTGCTCGCCCGCGACGTTCTCGGCGATGTCCGCGAGGACGGTGAACGTCGTCAGCACCATCGGGCGGTCGTCATCGGATGCCGCGTTCGGCCCGCTGCAACCCGTGAGCGCGAGCACTCCGGCAGCGCACGCGGACGCGACGATGCGAAGATTTTTAGGCATACCGAAAACCTACCTTTTCGGTATGCCTAAAACAAGCGATGCACTGCTCACGGCGGATCCGCCGTCGGCAGATTCCCGCGCGGACCCGGATGCCGGGGCGCACGCTGGACCCATGAGCGAAGACACCCCGATCCCGCAGTTCGGCGCCGAGGCCAGGCGAGCGCTTTTCCACGAACGCGTCCTCGTGCTCGATGGCGCCCTCGACGACGACAACGGCACGCTGCTGATGACGCAGCTGCTGACCCTGTCCACCGAGGATCCGGTCGCGGACATCGCCCTGTGGATCCACTCGCCCGGTGGTTCCGTCCCCGCGATGCTCGCGATCCGCGACCTCATGCAGCTCATCCCCAACGACGTGTCGACGCTCGTCCTGGGGATGGCGGCCAGCGCCGGGCAGTTCCTGCTCTCCGGCGGGGCGAAGGGTAAGCGCCGGGCGCTGCCGCACGCGCGGGTGCTCATGCACCAGGGGTCGGCGGGGATCGGCGGATCCGCCGTCGAGATCGAGGTGCAGGCCGACGATCTCCGCCAGATGCGCGACACGGTGCTCGGCCTCATCGCGGACGACACCGGCCAGTCGCCGGAGCGCATCTTCGAGGACTCCCTGCACGACCGGTGGTACACGGCATCCGAAGCACTCGCCTACGGATTCATCGACGAGATCATCACCTCGACCGCCGAGGTGTTCCCGCGCCGGCGCGCACGGGTCGGACTGGGAGGACAGTCATGAGCAGCTACACGATCCCCAACGTCATCGCGCAGCATCCGCGGGGCGAGCGCATCATGGACGTCTACTCGCACCTGCTCGCCGAGCGGGTGATCTATCTCGGCACCGGCATCGACGCCGGGGTGGCGAATGCGCTGATCGCGCAGCTGCTGCATCTCGACGCGGATGCCCCGGAGGCCGCCATCCAGTTCTACGTGAACAGCGAGGGAGGCGATCCAGGCGCGGCGCTGGCGATCTACGACACGATGCAGCACATCCGCCCCACCATCGCGACGACCTGCGTCGGGCAGGCGATCGGGCCGGCCGCGCTGCTCGTCGCGGCCGGAGCGCCAGGGCAGCGTGCGGCGCTGACGCACGCGCGCATCGTGCTGCACCAGCCGGCCGGTCAATCGCGCGGCGCGATCCCGGACCTGATCCTCGCGGCCGACGAGGTCGTGCGGGTGCGTTCGGATCTCGAGGCCGTCCTCGCACACCACACCGGCCGTTCGGTCGAGTCGCTGCGGGCCGATACCGATCGGGATCGGGTGTTCACGGCATCCGCGGCCCAGGAGTACGGACTGATCGACACGGTCCTCGGCGCCCGCGGCTGACCGCATAACGGGGCCCGCCGCGAGCCCGGCGCCGGAGACGGCGTCGTGGCCTCGCGTGCCGCCCGTCCGACCTGCGCCGCGTCAGGCGGCGAGGGCGAAGGCTCCGCGCCCGGCGGATGCGGATGCCGGTGCCGATCGGAGCTCATCCGCGATCGAGCTGGTGAGCTCGATGAGACTCGTGTCGAGCGCCCCGGCGATCGCGGCGATCATCTCGCTCGACGGCTCCTTGAGCCCTCGTTCGACCTCGGAGAGGTACTGCGGCGAGACGCCGGCCGTGTCGGCGGTCTCGGTGAGGGTCTCGTTGCGGTCATGGCGCCGACGTCGCAACTGGTCACCCAGCAGGTGGCGCCAGAGCGGCTCCGGGTCGCGGTTCGCGGGACGCGGGAACGGGACGATGTCGACCATGCCTCACGATAGGCCGCTCTCGCCGTCGTGATCGACCGGTTCTGCTCAGAGCAGAACCGGTGCTCCGGGATGTCGCCGCACTGTGGCAGGATCGACCTCGTGACCACTCACGTGAATGCTGACAATTTCGTCCGCGCCGAGACGGATCGGATGTTCCACGATCTGCAGGAGAGCGCAGAGGGCGTCAACGTCTTCCTGCACAACCGTGAACCGGCGGCGATCGACCGCCAGACGGTGATCCGTCTGAACCGTGACACCCTCTACAGCTTCGCTGTCGCCGATGTCTCGGATGAGGCCATCCTCACGCTTCCCGATGCCGATGGTCGCTATCTCTCCGCGATGATCGTGAACGCGGACCACTTCGTGCAGTCGGTCTTTCACGATGCCGGCGACTACGTGCTCCGCGCCGAGGAACTCGGCAGCGATCACGTCGTCGTGGCCGTGCGGATCCTCGTCGACCCGGCCGACCCCGAGGACGTGCGGAGAGTGGCGGCACTGCAGGACGGCATTCGGCTGAAGGCCCGCTCCGCGGAGGGCTTCGAGTACCCGGACTACGACGCGGAGTCCTTCGACGAGACGCGGGACGCACTGCTCTCCCTCGCCAGGAACCTCACCGGCTTCGACCGCATGTTCGGTGCCCCGGATGAGGTCGAACCCGTTCGTCATCTCATCGGGACGGCGGCAGGGTGGGGTGGGCTGCCCACCAGCGAGGCGTCGTACATCGGCGTGGATCCTCGGTTGCCGGTCGGGCAGTACGAGCTCACCGTCCGAGACGTACCGGTAGACGGCTTCTGGTCGATCTCGGTGTACAACGCGGAAGGCTACTTCGAGCCGAACAGCCGCGACTCCTACACGGTCAACAACATCACGGGCGAGAAGAACTCCGATGGATCGACGACCGTGCGCTTCGGTGACTACCCGCCTGAGACGCCGAATGCGATCCCGATCACCGAGGGGTGGAACTACCTGGTGCGGCTGTATCGCCCACGTCCCGAGATCACCGACGGCACCTGGACGTTCCCGACGATCAGCGTGTAGCGCGGGTGCGGGTGCGGGACGGATCCGGAACCGCGGCATCCGATGCCGCCCAGCTGGCGAGCAGCTTCAGCTTGTCGGCCGACGCGGATCCCGGCTCCGCCGTGTAGGTCGACAGGTGCAGGCCTGCGTCGGCGGGCAGCTCGAAAGCCTCATAGGTGAGTTCGAGCTCACCGAACACGGGATGGTTGAGCCTCTTCACGCCGGTGCGGTGGAAGCGCACGTTGTGCGCTGCCCACAACGTGCGGAACCGGTCGCTGCGCGTCGACAGCTCGCCGACGAGATCGGTGAGCTTCCTGTCGTACGGGTTGCGCCCTGCCTCGCCGCGCATCGCGGCGACGAGCTCCTGCGTGTTGCGCTCCCACTCCGGGTAGAACTCCTGCGCGGCCGGGTTCAGGAACGCGAATCGGGCGCTGTTGGGGGCGGGCTCGGCGAACAATGGGGCGTACAGGGCCCTGCCGAGTGCGTTGCCCGCGAGGTAGTCGAAGTAGTTGTTGCGCACCAGCGCAGGTGCTTCGGTCATGGCGTCCAACAGGCGCAGGATGCTGGGGCGCAGTCCCTCCGCCTTCTTGCGCGGCTTGCGCGCCACCGGTGAGGCATTCGCCGTACGGGCGAGATCGAGCAGATGACCAAGCCCCGCAACAGCACGGCCACGTTCGGCATCGCCGGCACGGCACCGGAGGATGCCGGAGCCGCATCGGGCGTCGTCAACACGTTCCACCAGGTACCGACAGCCCCTCCCTCGAATTCGCAACCACATCCACACTGGAGGCATGACCATGAACATCACTCTCAACAACGGCATCCAGATGCCCGCGCTCGGCTTCGGCGTCTTCCAGTCGGCTCCGGAGGAGACGGTCGACGCGGTCAGCGCGGCCCTCGAGACCGGTTACCGGCTCATCGACACCGCCGCCGCGTACGGCAATGAGCGCGAGGTCGGCGAAGCGATCCGCCGCGTCGGCATCGCTCGCGACGACGTCTTCATCGAGACGAAGGTCTGGATCAGCGACTACGGATACGACGAGACGCTGCACGCGTTCGAGAAGTCCACCGGAAAGCTCGGCGTCGACCGGCTCGATCTGCTGATCCTGCACCAGGCGCTGCCCACGCGCTTCGACCTCACCGTCGGCGCTTACAAGGCGCTCGAGAAGCTGCTCGCCGACGGCCGCGTCAGTGCCATCGGCGTGAGCAACTTCATGCTCGACCACCTCGCACACCTGACCGAGGAGACGAGCGTCATCCCGGCGGTCAATCAGATCGAGGTGCACCCGTACTTCCAGCAGCGTGCGGTGCAGCAGGCGGATGCCGCGGCCGGCACCGTGACTCAGGCCTGGTCGCCGATCGGCGGCATCACGGCGTATCGTCCGAACGGCGCATCCGCGTTCGACGACGAGACGCTGAAGGCGATCGGTGCGGCCCACGACAAGTCCCCGGCGCAGGTGATGTTGCGCTGGCACCTGCAGCAGGGCCGGTCAGCGCTGCCGAAGTCGGTGCGCCCCGCGCGCATACAGGAGAACTTCGACGTCTTTGACTTCGAGCTCTCCGTCGACGAGCTGGCGTCCATCGACGCGCTGGACACCGAAGTGCGCCGGGGCCCCGAGCCCGAGGCCGTCACACTCGAAACGTTCGGACGAGAGATTCCCGAGGCCTGACATGCCCACCGCTTTCGAATCGCGCACGTCGTCGCCGCCCGACCGCGGATCGAGTGATGTGCGCGATGCGAAGCGGCTCGGCGGCCCGTTGGCGGCTGCGCTCGCTCTCGCCGGGCTGGTCGGATGCGCCGGCGCGCTGCCTGCGGAGGACACTGAGCCCGAGGAGGCCGCCGTGAGCCCAGACGCTGCTCCGACCGCATCCGGGGCCGACTACGCCGACGGCACGTACGAGGCGACCGGATGGTACGGATCGCTGCTACGCGGCCGAGAGGTCGATCGTGTGCGCGGTGTGATCGCGCTTCGCCCGGAGGTACTCCGCATTCGCCGCCGATAGATGCACGGCGGTGGGCACGCGCTCCTCCACCGCGATGCCCAGGCCCTCGAGCTGCACGGCCTTGTCCGGGTTGTTGCTGAGCAGCCGGATCGCGCGCACGCCGACCGCGGTCAGCATCTGCGCCGCCGCGGTGTAGTCGCGCTCGTCCTCGCCGTGGCCGAGGGCGAGGTTCGCCTCGTACGTGTCGAGTCCGGCATCCTGCAGCGCGTACGCGTCGAGCTTCGCGTACAGGCCGATGCCCCGCCCCTCCTGCCGCAGATAGAGCAGAAACCCGCCCTCGTCAGCGATCCGCTCGACGGCCTCACGCAATTGTGGACCGCAGTCGCAGCGCTCGGATCCGAACACATCACCGGTCAGGCATTCGCTGTGCGGACGCACGAGCGGCGCAGACCCTCCGGATGCTGCGCGCTCCAGCGCGCCCTGCCAGTCGCCGAGTCCGAGCAGCAGGTGCTCACGGCTGTCGGCGAGGCCGTCGAAGGTGAAGACGTCCGCGGCCGTCCCGTATCCGTCTGAGAAGCGCATCGGCACGCGGACGTGCGTGCGCTCGGATGCCGCGGCGAGAACCGTCGAGGATGCTGTCATGCGGTGTGCAACGCGCCACCGGACCGGGTATTCCCCGCAGCCCGACCGAGGACTGCTTCATGGAGCACCTCGCGCTGCTGGAGTCGGCCGACGACCCCCTTGAGACGACGACCTGGCTCGAGCACGTCGCCGACGAGGACTACTCCGGACGTCCTTGAGGGCCGGATCTCCATCCTTCGATGGAACCGCCGGCGGGCATCCGCGGCGAGGCTGGACACATGACCCGACTCTTCTACGCCGCCTTCGCCTACATGCTCGCCGGCGTCGCCTCCGGCCTGTTCTACCGCGAGTTCACCAAGCTCAACGGCTTCCCCGAAGGGCAGTTCACCCAGCTCGGCCTCGCGCACACCCATCTGCTGACGCTCGGCTTCATCGTGCTGCTGATCGTGCTCGTGCTCGAGAAGCAGTTCGCCCTGTCGCGCAGTCGCCTGTTCGCGTGGTTCTTCTGGATCTACAACGCCGGCGTCATCGTGACCAGCGGGATGCTCGTCGTGCACGGCTCGCTCACCGTCCTCGGCGCCGAGTCGTCGAAGATGATCGCCGGCATCGCGGGCCTCGGGCACATGCTGCTGACGGCCGGGATGATCCTGCTCTTCCTCGCCCTGCGCAAGGCGCTCGTCCCCAGGACGGATGCCGCGGCATCCGTCTCCGCTCCTGCACCCGTCTGATCCGCGCGGATCTGCGCACGACCGAGGAGAATCGGTCCATGGCCGCCCCGACCGACACCGACCGCACCGGCATGTCCCTGCGCACCCTCGCCGGCGTGCTGCGGTCGATGCGGGCGGGGCAGGTCGTCCTCACCGGACTGCTCGTCGTGATCGCGACGATCAGGGCCGTCGCCGACGGGGCGCCGGTGCCGTCCGCGGTGGCCGCGTCGGTGCTGTTCCTCGGCTGGTACGCCATCGGCCTGACGATCGCCGCGCGGTATCGCGACGCGCGACAGGGTGCGCTGTGGCTCGTCGGACTCGGCATCCTGTGGGCGGTGGGGCTGATGGTCTCGGCGGAGTACGTCTGGGTCGCCTTCCCGCTCTGGCTGCTGGCCGGCTATCTACTGCCCCTGGCCGTGGCTGCGGTCTTCGGCGCAACCGTGCTGATCCTCGCCATCGCTGCACCCCTCATGCACCACGGCGCGACGACCTACGCGAATGTCATCGGGCCCCTCATCGGTGGACTGTTCGCCTTCGGGCTCGCGCGCGGCTACGTCGAGCTGGCCGCCGACATGCGCGATCGGCAACGTCTCGTCGACTCGCTGCTGCGCGCGCAGGATGAGATGGCCGAGCTGCAGGAGGAGCTCGCTCGCACGCAGCGCGAGGCCGGCGTGATCGCGGAGCGCACACGGCTGTCACGCGACATCCACGACACGGTCGCGCAGGGGCTGTCGTCGATCGGGATGCTGTCACGCGCCGCGCGCGATGAGGTGGTCGACCACTCCGCTGATCGCGCGCTGCAGCAGATCGGTCGGATCGCACACGACTCGCTCACGGACGTCCGCCGGATCATCGACGCGCTCGCTCCCGCCGAACTGGACGAGACGGCACTCGCCGGTGCGCTGCGGCGCATGGTCGAGCACCTCGCCGCCGAGACCGGGATCGAAGCGGAACTTCGCGTCGATCCGGACCTGGGACCGTTGCCGATGCCTGTCGAGGTCGCTCTGCTGCGCACGGCGCAATCGGCGCTGGCCAACGTGCGGATGCACTCCGGTGCGCGCCGCGTGACGCTGAGTCTGGCGCAGGCTGGTGACACCGTGCGCCTGGACATCGTGGACGATGGACGGGGCTTCGATGCCGCACTCTGGGGCACGGCGCGTCGCGGTGCGGACGGCAGCGGTTACGGTCTCCACGCCATGCGGGAGCGGCTGCGTGAACTCGGCGGCGGACTCGACGTGGAGAGCGCAGAGGGTGAGGGCGCCGCGTTGTCCGCTCACGCGCCGACGGGAGGGTTCGCGTGACGATCTCCGTGCTGCTCGTCGACGATCATCCGATCGTGCGCACCGGTCTGCGCGCGCTGTTCGCGCACCAGGACGACGTCGACATCGCCGGCGAGGCCGGCACGGGGGAGCAGGCGGTCGCCGCGGCGCGGATGCTGCGTCCGGACGTGGTGCTCTGCGACCTGCGCCTGGGAGAGGGCATGGATGGTGTGGCGACGACCGCAGCGCTGCGCGCGCTTGACCCGGCGCCGGCGGTCATCATCCTCACCACCTACGACCGGGATGCCGACATCCTCCGAGCGATCGAAGCCGGTGCGGCCGGATACCTGCTCAAGGACGTGTCGCCGGAGACGATCATGCGGGCGCTCGCGCAGGCCGCCGCCGGGCAGCTGGTCCTCGCCCCTGAGCTCGCCGAGCGTGTCGCCGCGGGGAGGCGCAGGCCGCAGGTGCGGCTGACCGAACGCGAGCAGGAGGTACTCGGTCTGCTCGGTGCCGGAGCCTCGAACCGCGAGATCGCACGTGCACTGTTCGTCACGGAGGCCACCGTGAAGACGCATCTTGTGAACCTCTTCGGCAAGCTGCACGTGGAGAGCAGGGCGAAGGCCGTCAGCCGCGCTCAGGAGGAGGGCCTGATCTGACTCGGTCGCGGCGTCGTAGGATCCGCAGTTCGCTCGCGAGGATGCCGAGCACCACGAGCGCTCCGCCGACGAACGCCATGGTGTGCGGGCGTTTGCGGAACGCGAGAGGGCATCGCAAGCCTTTCTCGCTATGCCGCATCGAGTCGACGTCGCCCGACTTCTCCCTGCCTCACCGACGCATCGGGACGGATTAGGATGTGTCGCGAGCTTCGCGCCATCTTCCCCCTCTCTCCGCTTCGACGGCATCCTGCGATGCCGTGCGGCGGAACCGTCAGAAAGGTTCCTCATGACCGACAACGCCAACGACGGACGAGAGCCCGACTTCTTCGATCAGCTGGTGCAGGGCGGGGGCAGCGCACCCCGCGAGCAGGCGTCGTTCACGCAGGCGTTCCGCGGGTACGACAAGGGCGAGGTGGATGCCGCAGTCGCGACGCTGCGCGCGCAGCTGCAGCGGGCCGAGACCGATGTGACGCTCGCCCGCAACGGCGCGAGCGGCGAGGCCGATGCCGTCCGTGCAGAGGCCGAGGCGGCGCGTGCCGAATCCGAGCAGCGCATCGCCGAGTTCGAGGAGCGCGTCGCCGAGCTGGAGGCGGCGCTCGCCGCCGCACAGGCGCAGGCCGCGGAGTCCGAGCAGCAGGTCGCGACGCTGACGAGCGAGCTCGTCGAGGCTCCCAAGAAGGACGGCGACGACGAGGGGTCGCGTCTGCAGTTCGAGGCCGTGCTGCGGGTCGCGGAGGAGCAGGCGACGGTCCTGATCCAGAATGCCGCCACGCAGGCGGAGCGTCTGCTCGAGGCCGCACGGGAAGAGGCCGAGTCCAAGCGTGCCGAACTCGCAGCGGACGTCGCCCGCATCACGGCGGAGGCGCAGTCCGAGGCCGACCAGGTGCGTCTGCGCATCGACACCGAGTACACCGCGCACGAGGCGCGCATCGCGCGCGAGGGGACGCACGCCGCCGAGAAGGTGACGCAGGCCGAGCAGGAGGCCGCCGCAGTCCGCGCCGAGGCCGAGAAGGGCTCGGCAGCGCTGCGCTCGATGGTCACGCGCGAGACGCAGCAGCAGCGCGCGGATGCCGAGCGCGAGGTCCGCGAGATGAACACCCGCGTGCTCGAGTTCGAAGAGAGCCTGACGCGCCGCCAGAACGACGCGCAGCAGGAGTTCCTGACGCTGCACAACCAGGCCGTGGCGCACGCCGAGCGCATCACCGGCGACGCGAACGAGCAGGTGCAGTCGTCGCTCGAGCACGCGCAGCGCATCTCGGCCAAGGCCGACGACTACGAGCGCCTGATGCGTTCGCAGGCGCAGACGATCGAATCGGATGCTCAGGTGCGTGCCCGAGAGACGCTCGACCGCGCGCGTGTCAAGGCGCAGAAGATCGTCGAGACCGTGATCGGGCACACCACCGAGGTGCTGCGCGACGCGGAGGACCGCACGCGCCAGCTGCGCTGGCAGCAGCAGCAGCTCAACAGCTTCATGGCCGAGGTGCGCGAGCTGATCCGCCCGGACGGCGTGCTGGCCGCGGAGCCCGCGGATGCCGTGGACGACGAGGACGACGACGAGCTCGTCGAGGCCGTCGACGTCGCCGAGGAGCTCGAGCCGGCGGAGGACTCCGACGCTCGTTGAACAGGCCGAACGGGGCAGGCCACGGCAACGTCGGCCGACTCCGTTCGTTTCGGAAGGCAACGCGGGGTAACAGTTCCGGCTGGCGGGGAGGCGCTGAATAGCCTCGCCGCATGAGTCATGTGCTGAGCGCCGCCGAGCTGTCCGACCTGATCGTCACCGAACCGCGCCTGCGGCTGCTCGATGTGCGCTGGCGGCTCGATCGCCCCGATGGGCGGGCGGACCACCTCGCCGGCCACATCGCCGGGGCGGTCTACGTCGACCTCGACGGTGAGCTGGCGGCGCAGGGGGATCCGTCGCAGGGCCGGCATCCGCTTCCGACGACGGCAGGTCTGCAGGACGCCGCCCGGCGCTGGGGACTGAGCGCAGGCGACGTGGTCGTGGCCTATGACGACGCGCGGGGCATCGCCGCGGCGCGGGCGTGGTGGCTGCTGCGTCAGGCGGGAGTCGACGCCCGCGTCCTGGACGGAGGGCTGCGCAGCTGGACCTCCGCACGGTACGCGCTCGAATCCGGACCGGTGACGCCGATCCCCGGCGACATCGAGCTCGCCGAGATCGGTGTCGACGCGCTCTCGATCGACGAGGCCGCGCTGTTCCCGGCATCCGGAATCCTCCTCGACGTCCGCGCTCCGGAGCGCTACCGCGGCGAGTCGGAACCGCTCGATCCGGCCGCCGGACACGTCCCCGGTGCGGTGAACGCGCCCACGGGTGGGCTCTTCGGGGCGGACGGGCTGCTGCTCGATCGCGACGCGCTCCGGCGCCGGTTCGCCGACCTCGGCGTGACCGAGGGCACGCCGGTCGCGGCCTACTGCGGATCGGGCATCGCCGCGACCCACACCGCGCTCGCGCTCAGCGAGATCGGCATCGACGCCGCCGTCTTCCCCGGCTCGTGGAGCCAGTGGTCGCGCGACACCGATCGTCCGGTCGCGACCGGCGCGCGCCCGCAGGGCCACGTCGTCGAGGCGGTGCGCGCATGAGCGCCCGCCGCCCGCTGATCCTCGGCGCCATGGTGCGCACGATCGGCGCGTACCCGTCCGGGTGGCGGCATCCGGACGCGCACGACGACCCGACTCAGGATGCCGAGATCCTGCGCGAGATCGCCCGCATCGGAGAGGATGCCGGACTCGACTACCTCTTCTTCGGCGACTGGCTGGCCACGGGCCCGGACCTCGAGTTCGTGAACCCGTACCTGCTCGCGCGCATCGACCCGGTGAGCGCGGTCACCTATCTCGCCGGCGTCACGTCCCGGATCGGTCTGATCGCGACCGTCAACACCACCTACGCGGACGCCTACACGTTCGCGCGCTCGAGCGCTTCGGCCGATGTGCTGAGCCACGGCAGGGTCGGGGTGAACCTCGTCACGGGGGCCGAACCACGTGCCGCGGGCAACCACGGCCGCGACCTCCACGCCGACAACGCCACCCGGTATGACCGCGCCGAGGAGTTCGTGACGGCGGTGCGCCGACTGTGGGAGTCCTGGTCGCCGCACGCGTGGATCGCCGACAAGGACGGCGGACGCCTCATCGATCCCGACGGCCTCCGTGCCGCGGATCTCGACGGCGAGCACATCCGCGTCACCGGCCCGCTCAACACCGCCCGCCCGCCGCAGGGACAGCTGCCGATCGTGCACGCAGGGACGTCGGAGCGCTCGCGCGCCCTCGCGGCCCGGCATGCGGATCTCGCCCTCATCGGCGCTCCGACGGCAGAGCTCGCGGCGGCCGCACGCGTCGAACTCCGGGCGGCGGCCATCGCCGCCGGCCGCGATGCCGACGACATCCGCGTCATCGCCCCGGTCCTGCCGGTGGTCGCCGAGACGACCGCGCAGGCGCAAGCGATCGTCGACGAGCTGCTCGCCCTCGTGCCTCTCGACGAGGGCGGGGAGGTACCTGATGCCTTCCCGGAGAACCGGTCGCTCGCATCGCTCGCCGCCGCGTTCGCTCTGGATCTGGACCCGACCACTGGCGTCGACGACGTCATCGCACCGGAGCAGGCGGATGCCCTGCCGGATGCCGCAGCGGCACTCGTGCGGCGCGTGCAGCGACTCACCGGACGCTCGATCGGCGGAGCGCACGCGCTCACCTGGCGTCCCATTCTCGCGCTCTGGGCGGTGCCGGCGGCGTTCGTGGTCGGCACGGGGGCCGAGGTCGCCGACCATCTCGCCCAGTGGTACGCGTCGGAGGCCGTGGACGGCTTCAACGTCCTCTCCGCGTATCAACCAGGACAGTTCCGCGCATTCGTGGAGCTCGTCGTCCCCGAACTGCGCCGCCGAGGGCTCCTCTCGGACGAGGCCGGCCAGGAGATCACGCTGCGGGGGCGCCTCGGACTCAGGGACCCCGTGCCTGCCCACGCACCGCAGCCGGCCTGACATTACGTCCCGTTTCGAGGGGCGTCGGTGTGTGACTCCGTGCCCGTCGCGACCGTGCGAACAGCTCATAGCGTGAGCGCACACACCTCCCAGAACCAGGAGCCCCCATGTCCCGCAGCATCCTCAGAATCGCCGTCGCGAGCGTCGCGGCGACGGCGCTGCTCGCGCTCACCGCGTGCGCCGGCAGCACGAACCCGACCTCCTCCGACGCCTCCGGCGGCGAGCCGGTCACCGGCGGCACGCTCGTGTACCTCGAGCACCAGGCGCACACCACGCTGTACCCGCCGTCGGCCGGCTTCTACCCGAACGGCGGATTGGCGAACAACCTCTTCGACCGGCTCGTGTGGCAGGACCCGGAGACGCTCGAGCTCAAGCCGTGGGTCGCCACCGACTGGGAGATCAACGCGGACGCGACCGTGTACACGTTCAACCTGCGCGACGGCGTGACGTTCTCGGACGGCACGCCGCTGGATGCCGAGGTCGTGGCGAAGAACTTCGACCTGTACGGACTCGGCGACCCAGAGCGCGGGCTCACCGTCTCCGAGGCCATCAACAACTACGACCGCAGCGAGGTCGTCGACGACGACACGGTCACGTTCTACTTCTCGGCTCCGGCCCCCGGATTCCTCCAGGCCACCTCGACGAACAACTCGGGGCTGGTGTCGGCGGACACTCTCGACTTCACCCTCGAGGAGTTCGCTCCGGGCAACTCGAAGAACGTCATCGGCTCCGGCCCCTTCACGATCACCGACGAGACGATCGGCACGAGCCTCACGCTGACGGCCCGTGACGACTACGACTGGGCGGCTCCCGACCGCGCGCACCAGGGTCGCGCCTATCTGGATGCGATCCAGATCACCGTGACGCCGGAGGACAGCGTGCGCGTCGGTGCGCTGACATCCGGTCAGGCGGACTACATCCGCTACGTCGAGGCCCAGGACGAGGAGCAGGTCGAATCCGCCGGTTTCACGATCTACGCCCCGCAGACCAACGGCGTGAACAACCACCTCAGCCTGCGGTTCCGCAGCGAGATCCTCTCCGACATCCGGGTGCGCCAGGCGCTCATCGCCGGCATCGATCGGGAGGAGCTGAACGAGGTCATCTACACCGACAACTACCCGGTGGCCACGTCGATCCTCAGCCAGGGCGCGATCGGCTACGTGAACACTGACGAGTACTTCGCGTTCGACTCCGACCGGGCAGAGGCCCTGCTCGACGAAGCCGGATGGACGCTCGGCGACGACGGCATCCGTGAGAAGGACGGCGCACCGCTCGCGATCGTCGTGAGCGAGGCCGCCGCCCAGCCGCGCTCGTTCGAGGCGCTCACCCAGATCAGTCAGCAGCTGAAGAAGATCGGCGTCGACTTCCAGATCCTCCGGGCGGATGCCGGGACCTTCGCCGAGGCGATCAGGGATGCCGAGCAGGTGCCCGTCAGCAACTCGATGGTCGCCCGCGCCGATGTGGACGTGATCAAGAGCCAGTTCTACTCCAGCAATCGCAACTCGCTGCTGAACCTGAACTACGAGGACTCCACGATCGGCGACGAGAAGCTGGAAGAGCTGCTGCGCGCCGTCGCCTCCGAGCCCGATGCGCAGAAGCGCCTGGAGAACAGTGCGGCCGTCCAGACCTACGTGGCCGAGCAGGCCTACGTCATCCCGCTGTTCGAGGAGCCGCAGGTGTACGGCGCCGCCGACTACGTCCACGACGTGAGCTTCGAGTCGGTCGCACGCCCGAGCTTCTACGAGGTGTGGCTGGACAAGTGACCCCGTCGGCGTCGGGCGCTCTCACGGGCGCCCGACGCCGCCCAGCCGTTCCGGACGAAAGGCCATCATGCGATACATCCTGCAGCGCATCTCGCAGGCGCTCGTCGTGCTACTCGTCGCGTTCACCGCGGCGTTCCTGCTCCTGCAGGCGCTGCCGGGTGACGCGATCATGATCAAGTACGAGAACCCGGAGCTCGGCCTGTCTCCCGAGCAGATCGCCGACGTGCGCGAGCGCTTCGGGATCGACAGCCCGCTCTGGCTGCAGTACCTCCACACGCTGCTCGGATTCCTGGGCGGCGACTTCGGCTACTCGCTGCAGACCGGGACGCCCGTCAAACAGCTGCTCGCCGAAGCGCTGCCGTACACCCTGGTGCTGGGGGTCATCGCCCTGGTGCTCGCGGTCCTGCTGGCGATCGGCATCGCGTTCCTCGCCAGCATCCCTCGCCTCGCCTGGCTGCGCGAGTTCGTGCGGTCGGTGCCCGCGCTGATCGTCGCCGTGCCGACGTTCTGGTTCGGCATCATGCTCGTGCAGATCGTGAGCTTTCAGCTCGGCTGGGTGTCGGTGATCAACCCCGGTCCGGTGGAAGGACTCATCCTGCCGATCATCACGCTGGCGGTGCCGCTGTCCGCACCGCTCGCGCAGATGCTGATCCGCAGCATCGACGAGGTGTCCGCGCAGCCGTTCGTCGCCGTCGTGCGCGCCAAGGGTGCCTCCCCGACGTGGATCCTCCGTCGCAACGTCGCCAAGAACGCGCTGCTGCCGTCGCTGACGATCGCCGGACTCATCCTCGGCGACCTCATCGGCGGTGCTGTCCTGACAGAGACGGTGTTCGCCCGGCCCGGCATCGGCCGGCTCACCGAGCAGTCCGTCGCGAACCAGGACACTCCTGTGCTGCTCGCGATCGTCGTGCTGGCGACGTGCTCGTTCGTGCTGGTGAACCTGATCGTCGATCTGCTGTACCCCGTGTTCGATCCGCGGCTCGCGAGCCGCCTGAAGGCAGGAGCCTCCGCATGAGCCGCGTCACGATCGACGATCAGCGCGAGCAGGCCGAAGTGCTGCTCGACGGGCTCGAGCTCGACGATGACCTGCTGGACCCCGGTGACCCGCAGCATCCGGCCCGCGTCTCCTGGCGCGTCCGCCTGCGCAGGGTCAGACCGACCGTCGCGCTGAGCTGGATCATCATCGCGATCGCCGTACTGTGGGCGTTCGTCCCCAGCTGGTTCACGGCGTACGATCCGATCTCGGGCGACGCGTCAGCCGCGCTCCAGGCGCCGAGCATCGAGCACCTGTTCGGCACAGACGCCACCGGTCGCGACATGTACGCCAGGGTCGTGTACGGCGCGGTGAACTCGCTGTCCGGCGCCCTCATCGCGGTCACCGTCGGACTCTCGCTCGGCACGCTGCTCGGTGTCGTCGCCGGCACCGTCGGCGGCGTCGTGGACGACATCATCATGCGCGTGGTCGACGTGCTGCTCTCGATCCCCGGTCTGCTGCTTTCCCTGAGCATCATCATCATCCTCGGCTTCGGCACGGCGCAGATCTCGATCGCCGTCGGCGTCGGCAGCATCGCGAGCTTCGCGCGGCTGGCGCGCTCCGAAGTGCTCAGGGTGCGCGGCAGCGACTACGTCGAGGCCGCGTACGGGAGCGGCGGAGGATTCTGGCACGTGCTGTTCCGGCATGTGCTGCCGAACTCGCTCACCCCCGTGCTGGCGCTCGCCGCACTGAACTTCGGCGGTGCGATCCTGGCGATCTCCGCGCTCGGCTTCCTCGGCTACGGCGCCCCGCCGCCTACGCCGGAGTGGGGCCTCATGATCGCCGAGGGGCGCAACTACATCGCCACCGCGTGGTGGCTGACGAGCCTGCCCGGCCTCGTCGTGGTCATCGTCGTGCTCGCCGCCAACCGGCTGAGCGCGGTCGCCGCAGAGAGAGGACGCCGCGCATGAGCGACGCCATCCTGACCGTTCGCGACCTCGAGGTCTCCTACGAAGTGGGCGGCGTCGCCTATCCCGCCGTCCGCGGCGTCAGCCTCGACCTCCAGCCGGGGCAGGTGCTCGCGGTCGTCGGCGAATCCGGGTCGGGCAAGACGACGACCGCGCAGGCGGCGACCGGGCTGCTCGCCGGCAACGGGCGCATCACCGGCGGCCGGGTGCTGCTCGGCGACCTCGACGTCACCCGTTGGACCGACAAGCGCTTCGCGGCCGTCCGCGGCACGAGGATCGGGTGGATCCCGCAGGACCCGAACAACTCGCTCAATCCGGTGAAGCGGATCGGCGACAGCGTGGCCGAGGTGCTCAGGGTGCACCGTTGGAAGGACCACGCGGCCAGGAACGCACTGGTCCTCGACCTCCTCGATCGCGTCGGCATCCCGGAGCCGGACATCCGGGCGCGGCAGTACCCGCACCAGCTTTCCGGCGGCATGAAGCAGCGCGTGCTCATCGCCAGCGCGATCGCGCTGGAGCCGGAGCTGCTCATCGCCGACGAGGCGACGAGCGCCCTCGACGTCACGGTGCAGAAGACGATCCTCGATCTCATCGACGATCTGCGCCGCGAGCGCGGAACCGCTGTGCTCATGGTCACGCACGACCTCGCCGTCGCCGCCGACCGGTCGGACACGGTCGCGGTGCTCAAGAACGGCCGGGTGCGCGAGGCGGGGACGACCGCCGATGTCCTGGGCGATCCAGCGCACCCGTACACGCGGCAGCTGCTGCGCGATGCGCCGTCGCTGACGCTGGGCGAGCTGCCGGTCGTCCGCGAGCGCTTCGAGATCCCGGATGCCGCCGGCGAGCGCCCAGCGCCGGAGATCGTGGTGACCGACATCGTCAAGGAGTACCCGCGCGGGCGACGTCTCGAACCGCTCCGCGCGGCCGACGGCGTCTCCTTCGCGGTGCCGGCGGGGACGACGCACGCGATCGTGGGCGAATCGGGCTCGGGAAAGACGACCGTGGCGCGCATCGTGATGGGATTCGTGCCCGCGACGAGCGGTTCGGCGATCGTCGCGGGTCGCGAGGCGACGGCGCTCCCGCGGGCGGAGCATCGCGCGTTCCGCCGCGACGTGCAGCTGGTCTATCAGAACCCGTTCAGCTCGCTCGATCCCCAGCAGCGCATCGGCGCGATCATCGCCGAACCGCTGCGGAACTTCGAGGGGGTGTCGGCGGCGGCAGCACGCGCACGGGTCGAGGACATCCTCGACAGGGTCGCGCTCGCCCGCACCGTCCTCGGGCGCAAGCCGGGCGAGCTCTCCGGCGGGCAGCGACAGCGCGTCGCGATCGCACGGGCGCTGATCGCGAATCCGCGCGTGGTGGTGCTCGACGAGGCGGTCTCCGCTCTGGACGTCACGGTGCAGGCGCAGATCCTCGGGCTGCTGCAGCAGCTGCAGGCCGAACTCGGCGTCACCTACCTCTTCATCTCGCACGATCTCGCGGTCGTGCGGCACATCTCCGACACCGTGTCGGTGATGCATCGCGGTCGCGTCGTGGAGGCGGGAGCCACGGCATCCGTCTTCGACGCACCGCAGGACGAGTACACCGCGCGCCTGATCGAAGCGATCCCCGGCGCCGCATGGACAGGAGCGCACACATGACCCTTCGGACCGCCTTCTTCACCCGGCTGCTCGACGATGCGTCTCCGGCCGACCGGTTCCGGCTCGCGCTCGAGCAGATCCAGCACTCCGAGCGCTTCGGCGTCGGCCGGGCGTGGGTCGCGCAGCATCACTTCCGCGCCGCCGAGGGCGGACTGCCCTCGCCGTTCGTCTTCATCGCGCACGCCGCGGCGCACACGAGCGAGATCCGGCTGGGGACGGGCGTGGTGACGCTCACGCTGGAGGATCCGGTGCGGGTCGCCGAGGATGCCGTGGTGGCCGACCTGCTCGCGGGAGGACGAGTGGACCTCGGCCTCGGCAGCGGCGGGACGCCCACGTCGTTCGCGCCGTTCGGACTCGCCCTGGAGAACAAGACCGCCGACTATGAGCGCAAACTCGCCACCCTCGTCGACGCGCTCGCCGGCGGCGAACTGCCGGCGGGCAATCGCCTGCACCCGCCGGCCGGTTCGCTCGCCGATCGCGTTTGGCAGGCGACGTTCTCCGCAGCGGGAGGCGTGCGGGCCGGGGTGCACGGTCACGGTCTGCTGCTGTCCCGCACGCAGCCGCGGCCGGCCGACCGCCCCGACGCATCGCTCGCCGAGATCCAGCAGCCGATCGTCGACGCCTACCTGGCCGCCCTCCCGGCCGGGGCGGTGCCGCGCATCACGGCATCGCGCAACGTGTTCATCTCGGAGCGCCCGGTGGAATCCACGGCATCCGATCATCCCGAGCGCGCGGATGCGCACGTCGGCACCCCTGAGCAGGTGATCGCATCGCTCTCCGCCGACGCGACGCTGCGGCACGCCGACGAGATCGCCTTCCAGGTGCCTGATGTGCACACGCCGCACGCGCTCATCCTGCGCTCCATCGAACTGTTCGCCACCGAGGTCGCCCCGGCTCTGGGCTGGGATGCGACCGCCCCCGCCATCGAAAGGACATCATGACCGACATCGTCGACGACCTGCTGGAGGTGCAGCAGGGGTCAGCGCTCGCGGCTCTGCGCGACCGCCGCCCAGAGACCAAGGATCAGATCCAGGCCAGCTACGACGCCCTGTTCGAGCCAGTGGACGACAGCGAGTTCGCCGTCGCCGAACGGCTGCTCGTCGCCGCGTTCGCCGCGCGACTCGGGGGAGAGGATCTGCTCGCCGGGCATTTCGCCGATCGGGCGCTGCTGGCGGATGCCGGTCGCGCCGAGATCGTGCTCGCCGAGGCGGCAGCCGCGGCGACGACCGGTCCGTACGGGGCGTTCGTCGAGGCAGGGCTGCAGTCCGAGAACACCGCCGGTCCGGTGTATGCGGCTGATGCCGCAGGCGCCGCACTCGGCGATCGCCTCGCGGCAGCGCTCGAGCACACGCACCTGCTCGTGTTCCGGCCGCGCGAGTCCAGGGCATCCGATCTGGATGCCCTCATCTCTGCGGGATGGAGCATCGACGGTATCGTGACGCTGTCGCAGCTGGTGTCGTATCTCGCTTTCCAGCAGCGGGTGGTCGCCGGCCTCCGCGTTCTCGCCGAGGAGGCGCAGGCATGACCGATACGACCACGACCCTGGTGCACACCGTGCCGCACCCGGAGCGCTTCACGCAGGAGCACCTCGGCTGGGTGCCGCACCTCGCGCCCTTCCCGATCGATGAACTGACCGAGCGGCACTTCGACGGCCTCGTCGACCGGGCGCGGGCCGAGAGCGACTACTTCCGCCTGCTCGTGCGCGACCCGGAGATCCTGGCGGCGCGCACCCGCACCGACAAGGACATCTTCTACAACGTGGCCGACGGGCTGCCTCGTGCCGAACGCGAGCTCGCGGCAGCGGCCGCGTCCCGCGTGAACGGCTGCGTCTTCTGCGCCTCGGTGCATTCCCGGTTCGCCTCGCACTACAGCAAACGCGACGCCGACGTGCAGCGTCTGCTCGATGAGGGCGTCGGCGCCGATCTGGGCGAGCGGTGGAACGCGATCGTCGAGGCCGCGGCGGCGATCACGGCCACACCGTTCGCCTTCACCGGTGCGCATGTCGCCCGCCTGCGGGCCGCAGGGCTGTCGGATGCCGAGATCTCCGATGTCATCCACGGCGCCGCGTTCTTCAACTGGGCGAACCGGCTGATGCTCTCCCTCGGGAGGGCCACTCCGCCGGCATGAGGCGGAAGCGCCCGGTCGTACGCTGGGACCATGTCCCACTTCGTGAGCGCCGCCGAGCTGTCAGACCTCATCGTGCGGGAGCCGCGACTGCGGATCCTCGATGTGCGCTGGCGGCTCGGCGGCCCGGACGGCTACCCCGACTACCTCGAGGCCCACGTGCCTGGCGCGGTCTACGTTGATCTCGAGACCGAGCTCGCGCGTCACGGGCGTCCGGATGAGGGACGCCATCCGCTTCCGGACACCGCGACAGTCCAGGATGCCGCGCGCCGATGGGGCCTCGACGACGGTGACGTGGTCGTCGTGTACGACGACCACCGCGGACTCGCCGCCGCCCGTGCCTGGTGGATCCTCCGGCAGGGCGGTGCCGACGTGCGCGTGCTGGACGGCGGGTGGCCGGCCTGGCGCGGATCAGGCGCACCGGTCGAGGCCGGCGCGGTCACCGCCGAGCCCGGCAGCGCGACGCTGACCGGCATCGACGGCGGCAGCCTCACGATCGACGAGGTCGCGGCGTTCCCGGCATCCGGAGTCCTGCTCGATGTCCGCGCCCGGGAGCGCTACCGCGGCGAGACCGAACCCTATGATCCCGTCGCCGGCCACATCCCCGGCGCGATCAACCTGCCGACCGCCGCGCACCTCGAAGCGGACGGCACCGCGCGCGGTGCGGAGGAGATCCGCGCGGACCTGGCCGACGTCGGGGTCACGGCGCAGACGCCGGTGGCCGCATACTGCGGCTCGGGCATCACCGCCGCGCACACCGCTCTGATGCTCGCCGAGGCCGGCATCGACGTGAAGGTCTTCCACGGCTCCTGGAGTCAGTGGTCGAACACCCCTGGTCGGCCGGTGGCGACCGGCCCTGATCCCCGCTGATCCTTGCCGGGCGTCCAGGGCGTGCCCCGGCCGTGCGGCGCTCAATCGCGCTCGCCGTAGCCCCAGCGCAGCACCAGCATCCCTGGTCCGAACCGTCGGCGCACCTGCAGCACGCTCGAGCCGGACGAGATCGTGATCGGCGTGGTCGTGATGCCGTCGGGCGTCTCCTCGATCTCCTCGATCCAGTCAGGCAGCGCATCCGGATGGAATCGCGTCCACAGCACGACGTCGCGGGCCTGGCGGGCGACGCCGTGCCCCGTCTCGCGCACGGACGGATAACCGGGTGGCACGTCCATCGCCCACTCGATCATCGTCGTCTGCGCGCTGTCGACCGGCTGATCCAATTCGAGCGAGAATCCGTGCACCTCGCCGGACGGATGCGAGTGACGTGCCGTGATCCGGCCGCCGCCGACCACGCGGAAGGTCGGCGACGGTACACGCACACCCGGGGTGATGTCGACGTACGGAACATGAGTGAGCAGCCCGGACATCGATTGGAGCAGCGTCCTGGTCGTGCGGGAGACGACGTTGCCGTCCGCATCGACATCGGTGACCGAATGCGTGCTCACATCGCGCGCGAGGTCGAACTGTGGGGCGCCGAGGGCGTGGAAGACCTCGGTGACGGCATCCTCGAGCACTCCTTCATGGAGCGGGAAAGCCGGCGGCCCGACCGGCCCGACGCGCTGAGACGGCCCGACCAGGCTCGCCAGGGCGCCGCTGTCCAGGTGGAGCAGCTCCTCGATGTCCGCGATCGCCGCCATCGACTGCGCGCCCTCCGGACGGCGCGCCCCCGACCGCCAATAGCTGAGCGTCGCCATCGAAACCGCGTTGCCGTTCTCGCGCAGGCGCTTGTTCAGCCACACGAGTGTCACGTCGCGCGTCACGATCGCGTCGCGCAGAGCCTCCGCGAAGCCGTTCTCGCCGACGTGAGAGGTGACCTCTTGCGACATCACAGACCTCCCCCAGGTATGTGAACGGTGTTCTCGTAGATTCGAGCATACGGCCAGTTGCATTCGTCTCGGGGCTCCAGACGGAAGCACGGGTCGCTGGGTCGTTCCCTCGCGAGGAGGAGCCCGATCGCGATCGGTACGACCAGCGCGGCGATGCCCCTATGCTGCGCGAGCGAGGAATCCGGTGGTCCGCCTGGGGACGGACCGCCGGATTCCGACGCGATGCCCGCCCCGGTCGGGTGGGCCGCCGCATCAGCGCCGGTAGACTGGGATGGACCACCATCAGGACCGAGGATCCGTCATGTCTGCCCCCGCCCGCGCCTTCACGGTGCGACACATCCAGCTGCTGCGCGCGGCTTTCGCAGCGATCGCGGCACTGATGGTGACGTTCTCGTCCGATCACTCCGCAGCCGTCGGCCTCGCCGTCTTCAGCGGTTTCGCGATCGTCACCGGATTCGTCCTGGCGCTCGGGGCCTGGCTGGTCGCCGAGTCGGGGCATCGCTGGCCGTACGTGCTGCTCGCCGTGATCGACGGGCTGGCCGGCATGGTCGCCGGCGTTCCGCTGTGGCGCACCGAGGACATGTTCTTCGTGGTCGTCATCTCGTGGGCGCTGATCTCTGGCGTCGTCGAGGTGCTCCTCGGCCTGCGCGGACGCCGCGACGACGACCCGATCGCGCGCGATCAGCTGCTCATCGGCGGCCTCGGCATCCTGCTCGCGCTCGCGCTGCTGCTGATCCCGGCCGGGTTCTCGTCCGACTACACGGTGGACGACGCCGGCACGTTCCAGCTCACCGGCATCATCCTCGGCGTCGGGATGCTGGGAGGCTACGCCGCCCTGGTCGCGGTGTTCCTCGGGATCGCCGGATTCACTCCGTTGCGCGACACGCAGACCCCCGCCGCTGATGCGGCCCCGCTCTCCGGAGGTGCGGCATGACCGACGACAAGCCCACCCGCCGCGAACTGCTGCGTCCCCTGCACCTGCTCGGCATCGCCGCGGCCGCCGGCATCTTCGCCGCCGCCGTGACGCTGGTCTCCACCGGTGCCTTCACCTCCCGGGTGAACACCGCGATCGCGAACGGCACGTACGAGGGCCTGAGCCCGGTGGCGCTCGGTCTGGTGGTCGGTGGTGGAGCCTTCATCGTGACGCTGCTCGGCATCGCGATGCTGATGCTCGCGGTCGACCCCGCGCAGTACAAGGACGAGGAACTCGAGCGCCCCGTGCTGTACGACGACGAGCCGGACGCCGAAGGCGACGCGCCAGACAAGGCCTGAGGTCGGCCGCGCCTGGTTCACTCTGCGCCCCTCCCGCGGGCCAGGCGCCCGCCCCGCGCGCCTAGTTCGCGAGCTGCTCCGCGATGCCGGTGTACGTCGCGGGGGTCAGAGCGAGCAGTCGCTGTTTCGCGGCATCCCCGATCTCCAGCGTCTCGACGAACTCGGCGAGCTCGGCCGCACCGACCCGGTGTCCGCGCGTGAGCTCCTTGAGCAGCGCGTACGGGTCGGCGATCGTCGATCGCCCGGCGACGACCTCGGCGCGGATGACGGTCTGGATCGCCTCCGCGAGGACCTCCCAGTTGCCGTCGAGGTCATCCAGCAGCACGTCGCGGCGCAGCGAGATGGCGTTCAGGCCGCGGCGCAGATTGTCGAGCGCGAGCAGCGAGTGCCCGAACGCGACGCCGATGTTGCGCTGCGTGGTCGAGTCGGTGAGGTCGCGCTGCAGGCGCGAGGTGACCAGGGTCTGACCGAGAGTTGTGAGCAGACCGCCCGCGATCTCGAGGTTGGCCTCGGCGTTCTCGAAGCGGATCGGGTTGATCTTGTGCGGCATGGTCGACGATCCGGTCGCGCCGGCGACGGGGATCTGCGCGAAATAACCGAGCGAGATGTAGGTCCAGATGTCGGTGGCGAGGTTGTGCAGGATGCCGCCCGCGTGCCGCACGCGGTCGTACAGCTCGACCTGCCAGTCGTGCGACTCGATCTGCGTGGTGAGGATGTTGAAGTCGATCCCCAGGCCCTCGATGAACGTGCGCGAGATCTCGGGCCAGTCGGCGTCCGGCTCGGCGGAGATGTGGGCCGACCAGGTGCCGGTCGCTCCGGAGAACTTCGCCAGGAAGTCGGATGCCGCGATCTGACCGCGCACCCGCTCGAGGCGCCAGGCGAAGACCGCGAGCTCCTTGCCCATCGTGGACGGCGTGGCCGGCTGTCCGTGGGTGCGCGACAGCATCGCCGCATCCGCGTGCTCGACGGCCAGTTCGCGCAGCTTCGCGATCACACCGTCCAGCGCAGGCAGCCACACGCCGAGGACGGCGCGCTTGACGGTGAGCGCGTACGAGGCCGAGTTGATGTCCTCGCTCGTGCACGCGAAGTGCGTGAGCTCGGCGATCGCGTCGAGTCCGAGTGCCGACAGGCGGTCGCGCACGAGGTACTCGATCGCCTTGACGTCGTGCTGGGTGACGGCTTCCTTCTCGGCCAGCCAGTCGATCTCGTCCTGGCCGAAGTCGCGGTAGAGGCCGCGCAGGCGCTCCTTGTCGGCATCCGACAGCGGAGATGTCTCGAACAGCGACCGGTCGGTGAGGGCGATCAGCCACTCGACCTCGACCTCGACGCGGGCGCGGTTGAGCCCCGCTTCGGAGAGGAAGTCGCCGAGACCGGCGACGGCTGCGGCGTAGCGTCCGTCGAGCGGGCTGAGCGGCTGGGCGGGGAGCGGGGCGTGCGAAGTCAGGGGAGTCCTCCTGATCAGGGCCCCTCGAATGCGGGGCGTCGTGCGGGCTGGCGCAGGGCCGGCTCGAGCTGGCGGAACAGGCCCCGGGTCGACGTCTCAATCATACCGAGGACGGCATCGAACATGTCCGGGCCCGCGTAGTAGGGGTCGGGGACGTCCGTGACCTCCGTCGCCGGGTCGAACGAGAGCAGCAGCGTGACCTTGCCCTCCTCGTCCTCGTCGTTGGCCCATTCGCGCAGGTTGCGCTCGTGCGTGCGGTCCAGGGCGACCACGAGGTCGTTCTCGCGGAAGGATGCCGCGGTGAACTGCCGTGCGCGGTGACGCGAACCGTCGTATCCGCGGCGTTCGAGGGCGGCGAGCGTGCGGTGGTCGGCCTGCTCTCCGAGGTGCCAATCCCCGGTCCCGGCGCTGCTCGACGCGATTCTGGACCCGAGTCCCTGCCGCTCGGCGAGGTCGCGGAACACCACTTCGGCCATCGGTGAGCGGCAGATGTTGCCGGTGCACACGAAGATGACGCGGAAGGGTTCCGGGTCGGTCATGGATTCCATTCTGCCGTCGTGCGACTGATCCTGCACAGATCGGATTCTCGACACGTTCTCCACCGACGCCGCGGACGGCGCGAGAAACCGCCGCGGGACACGAAAGGCGGGCGGCAATCTGGGCGACATGTACTCCACCGAGATCGCGAACGATTGGGCCCCGGAGCAGATCTGGGGCTGGCACACCGCCCGCCGCTTCGTCGACGACGCCATCGAAGCGCTCGAGGACGCCGCCGTCGCCCTCGTCCCGCTCGTCGCAGACACCGACTGGCAGGCGAAGGGCGTCCGCAAGCTGCACGAGACCATCGAGAGCATGACCGCCGAGTGCGCGGCGGAGGAATCGGCGCTGCGCCTGCGCCTGTGGGAGCTGGAGGCCACGCGATGAGCGACGACGACCTGCAGATCACCTACGGCGGTTCGATCGCCGTCAACACCGAGACGCTGCGGGACGTCGCGTTCCGGCTCGGCCCGATCGAGGCGCACGTCGGTCAGGCGTCGGATGCCGTGTATGCCGCGCATCGGCAGATCACCGACGCCGCGGGGCTGTCGAGCGGCGTGAGCACGGTCGAGCTGTGGGCCGTGGGCGATCGCCTCGCGACGATGCGCACCAGGATCCTCGAGGTCATCACCGGCACACTGCTCATGGCCGATGCCTATGAGCTCGTCGAGCTGCGCACCGAGTACGAGGCGCTCGGTCTGACCGACCCCGCAGCCGCGGAGGCGCTGCTTCCCGACATCCTCGATCTCGAGGCGTCCGATGAACGGCTCGGCCCGATGGCCGAATACCTGAAGCAGAACTGGGCGCAGCATCGGTACGAGGGCCTGGAGAGCCAGTTCGATCTGGCGACGACCGTGACCGGTGTGAATTTCGGTGCCCTCACGTCGATCGCCGCGATGCTCGGCAGCTCGGCAGTGTTCGGCACGCTGCCGGCGAAGGCGAAGCTGGACGGCTGGCCGGATCCGGTGAAGGTCACGCCGGTGGTCAACGCGTACGCGGTCGCCCCTCCGGCGTCGCTCGCGGACGGGCTGCGGCGGTTCCCCGACGCCGAGGATGCCCAGGTGAAGGTCGAGAAGTACACCTTCGAAGACGGCAGCGCGCACTACGTCGCGTACATCAAGGGAACGCAGTCCGGGCTGTACGGCGCCGGCGAACCGTGGGACATGAAGTCGAACACCGAGCTGTACACGGGCGAGATCTCTGCGTCGTATCAGGCGACGCTCGACGCGCTGCATCAGGCGGGTGCCGAGTCCGGCGACGTCGTCGACGTGTACGCGCACTCGCAGGGCGCCATGGTCGCGTCGTACCTCGCGATGGGCGACGAGTTCGACGTGCAGATGCTCGTGACGGCCGGCAGTCCGGTGCAGCCGACGCTGCGGGATGATCAGCTGCTCATCCAGCTGCGCCACACCGATGACGTCGTGAACGCCCTCGCTGGCGGCGGCTCGCAGGGCGGGACGGGGTCGCCGGACAGCCTGGTGCTTCAGCGAGAGGGCGACCCGATGCCGAGCATCAAGGATCTGATCCTCGAGCCGCACATGCTGGACACCTACATCGAGACGGCCGAGCTCGCGGACTCCTCCGGCGACCCGCGCCTCGAGGCTTACCGTGAACGGCTCAGAGCACTGGCTGCCGCCACCACGATCGAGTCGACCGAGTACGTCGCCGATCGGACCGGGTGGGCCGAGTGACCGCTCAGGCGTTGCTGCGCTTCTTCTGCGGGCGCAGGATGAAGCCGAACACGGCGTTGATGACCGAGATGACCAGTGCGCCGACGATCACCCACCAGAAGTCCCCGACCGAGACGCCCCAGCCGAAGCCCGTCGTGATCCACGCCGTGAGCCACAGCAGGAAGCCGTTGATGACGAAGCCGATCAGGCCGAAGGTCAGGATGTACAGCGGGAACGCGATGATCTTCACGATCGTGCCGACGATGGTGTTCACGAGGGCGAACAGCGCGCCAACCAGCAGCAGGGTGAGCACCATCTGCAGGTCGCCGCCCGGCGGGAACGGACGCACCGTGATCTCGAGCGCAGGGATCAGCGCCGCCACCCAGAAGGCGAAGGCGTTGATGACGACCTTGACGATGAAGCGCATGATCCGACCAGTCTGTCACGCGAACCCGGGCCCCGGCCACGGGTTCGGCCGGTAAACTGGCACAAACCTGCCCGCCTGCGCCGTACGGCCGACGAGCCTTTGAGGAGCCGATCATGCTGACGCTCCTCGCGCTCTTCCTTCTCGCTTCTCTCGTCCTGCCGGCGCTCGTGCGCTGGCTGGGGGCGCAGGCGTTCGCGATCGCGGCGCTCGTTCCCGCAGCAGCCTTCATCCACGCGCTCGTCCTCACCCCGCAGGTGCTCGACGCCGACACGACTCCGTTCGAGTCGGTCGCCTGGATCCCGCAGCTCGGCCTGAACCTGTCGATGCGGATGGACGTGCTCGGCTGGATCATGACGCTCATCGTCACCGGTGTCGGCGCGCTCGTGCTGCTGTACTGCCGGTGGTACTTCCACGACAGTGCGGCAGGTCTCGGGCAGTTCGCCGCGGTGCTGCTCGGCTTCGCCGGGGCGATGTACGGTCTCGTCCTCACCGACGACCTCGTCATGCTCGTGATGTTCTGGGAACTCACCAGCATCCTGTCCTACCTGCTCATCGGGCACTATCGCGGCCGTGCGGCCAGCCGACGTGCGGCACTGCAAGCGCTGCTGGTGACCACACTCGGCGGGCTCGTCATGTTCGTCGGCGTCGTCCTTCTGGTCGTGGATGCCGGGACCTCCAGCATCTCGGCCATGCTCGCCGAGCCGCCGACCGGCCCGATGGTGAACGCCGCGATCGTCATGCTGCTCGTCGGAGCACTCAGCAAGTCGGCGATCTTCCCGTTCCACTTCTGGCTGCCGGGCGCGATGGCCGCGCCGACGCCGGTCAGCGCGTACCTGCACGCGGCGGCCATGGTGAAGGCCGGCATCTACCTGATGGCGCGCTTCGCGCCGATCTTCGCGCTGAGCGAGCCATGGCGACCGATCGTCATCTCGCTCGGCGTCTTCACGATGCTGCTCGGCGGGATCCAAGCGCTGCGCGAGACCGACCTCAAACGCGTGCTCGCGTTCGGCACCGTCAGCCAGCTCGGTTTCTTCACCGTCGTCGTCGGCTACGGCACGCAGGCCTCTGCACTCGCCGGGCTCGCGCTCGTGATCGCGCACGCGCTGTTCAAATCGGCGCTCTTCCTCATCGTCGGCGTCATCGACCGCCAGCTCTCCACCCGCGACATCACCGAGCTCTCCGGCGTCGGGCGTCAGGCTCCGGTCATGGCCACCGCCGCGTTCATCTCGATCGCCTCAATGATGGGCATCGCCCCGACGATCGGCTTCGTCGCGAAGGAGTCCGCCCTCACGGCACTGCTCGACGACGCGCTCGCCGGCTCCGTCTGGGGGATCGTGGCGATCATCGGCGTCTCGCTCGGAGCCGTGCTCACGGGGGCGTACGGCATCCGCTTCCTGTGGGGCGCCTTCTGGACCAAGCGCGACGCCCAGGGCGACCGGATGCCGGAGACCCCATGGCCCGACCCGCCGGTGGGCTTCCTGTCGGCGCCGATCATCCTCGCCGGCGCGACGCTCGCGGCCGGCATCGGCGCCCCGGCCGTCGACGTCGCTCTGCACGGGTACGCCGTCACCGCGACGCCGGGTCTGGGCGACGCCGGCCCGGGGCACCTCGCGCTCTGGCACGGGTTCGAACCGGCGCTCGCCATCTCGATCGTGTCGATCCTGGCCGGTCTCGGCGTCTTCCTGCTCTCCCGCAGCACCGGTTGGGATCGCAAGCCGCGGATGCTGCCGTTCACGGCATCCGACGCCTACTACCTCGTCACCCGCAGCGTCGACCGCCTTTCGGTCTTCACCACGTCACTCACGCAGCGCGGTTCGCTGCCGGTTTACGTCGGCACGGTCTTCATCGTCCTCGTGGTGGCCGAGATCACGGCGCTGCTGGCGGCGGACGTCGACCAGCTCAACCTGTCGGCATGGCACACCCCGACGCAGATCGTCGTCGCACCGATCATGGCCGCCGCCGGCATCGTCGCGGTCCGCGCCCGCAAGCGCTACACCGGCGTCGTGCTCGTGTCGGTGACGGGCCTCGGCATGGTCGTGCTCTTCGCGACCAGCGGGGCCCCCGACCTGGCGCTCACGCAGATCCTCGTCGAGACCGTCACGATGGTCACGTTCGCGCTCGTGCTGCGTCGGCTGCCGGCGCGGATGGGCGAGCACAACGCGTCGGTCGGACGCGTGCCGCGGGCGATCCTGGGCATCGCGGTCGGCGTGACCATGGCCCTCGTCGCGATCGTCGCGACCCAGTCGAGAGTGGCCGATCCGATCTCCCTGCTGTTCCCTGATCTCGCCTACGACCTCGGTCATGGCAAGAACGTCGTGAACGTCGCCCTCGTCGACCTGCGCGGCTGGGACACCATGGGAGAGCTCTCGGTGCTCGTGCTCGCCGCGACCGGCGTCGCATCGCTCGTGTTCGTCACGCATCGCGCCGACCTGCTCGCGGCCACGCGGACCCTGCCGCGATCGACCAGGCGCAAGGCCCGGCTCAACCCGCTCGTCGAGACGACGGACGGCGTGCGCTTCCAGACCGCCGAGAACCGCAGCGCACCGCGGGCCTGGCTCGTCGGCGGGCAGAAGATGAAGCCCGAGAACCGGTCGATCCTGCTCGAGGTCGTCGTCCGCATCCTGTTCCACACGATCATCGTCGTGTCGATCTATCTGCTGTTCGCCGGGCACAACAGCCCGGGCGGCGGCTTCGCCGGCGGTCTCGTCGCCGGCATGGCGCTCGTCATGCGCTACATCGCAGGCGGACGCTGGGAGCTGGGCGCTGCCGCCCCGACGGATGCCGGACGCCTGCTGGGCGCGGGTCTCATCGTCGCGGTCGGCACGGCCGTGGTTCCGATGTTCTTCGGTCTCGCGCCGCTGACGAGCTCGTTCTGGGAGTGGGAGATCCCGCTGATCGGCCACATGGAATTCGTGACGTCCACGATCTTCGACATCGGCGTCTACCTCGTCGTCATCGGGCTGGTGCTCGACGTCCTCCGCAGCCTCGGCGCCGAGGTCGACAAGCAGGCGCTCGAGATGCGCGCGCGGGGGGTGAACGTCTGATGGATGTCTCGCTGACCCTGATCGTCGTCATGGCTGTGCTGTTCGCCTGCGGCGTCTACGCGATGCTCGAGCGCAGCCTCACCAGGGTCCTCATCGGGTTTCTGCTGCTGGGAAACGCCACGAACCTGCTGCTGCTGATCGTCATGGGTGTGCCGGGCAACGCGCCGTTCTACGGCGAGACCGACGTCAGCGATCCGCTGCCGCAGGCGCTCACGCTCACCGCGATCGTGATCACGTTCGCGGTCTCCGCCTTCCTGCTCGCTCTCATCTACCGCTCATGGCAGCTGGGCCAGGCCGACACCGTCGAGGACGACGAAGCCGACATCGCCCTGCGCGAGCGCACGGATGCCGATGAGGACGTCCTCGAGGACGACGCCGACATCGAGGACGAGGACGTCACCACGGACTTCGTCGGCGTGCAGACCGCGCCGATCACGGTGCTGCACATGCGGGATCACCCCGCGATCCAGGATGACGCGCCGGTGGATGCGCCGTATTCGCGCCGCCGGACCGACGACGAGGAGGACCGCCCGTGAGCGCCCTCGTCCCGCTTCTCGTCGCCCTGCCGCTGCTCGGCGCTGCCATCACGCTCGTCTTCGGACGCAGTCCTCGGCTGCAGATCTTCGTGACCGCGGCGACACTCGCCGCGGTGGCCGTGATCGCCGCGATCCTCCTCGTCGTCGTCGACGCGGGGACCCCGCTGGCGGTGTCGGTGGGCGGATGGCCGGTGCCCTTCGGCATCGTCCTGTACGTCGACCGGCTGGCGGCGCTGCTCGTGCTCGTGTCCAGCATCGTCCTGGTCGCGGTCCTGCTGTTCTCGATCGGGCAGGGTGCCGCAGACGGCACGGACGAGACGCCGATCTCGATCTTCAACCCGTCGTATCTCATCCTCGCGGCCGGCATCTTCAACGCCTTCATCGCCGGTGATCTGTTCAACCTGTACGTCGGGTTCGAGATCCTGCTGGTGGCCTCGTATGTGCTGATCACACTGGGCAGTACGGAATCCCGCATCCGCACCGGCGCGGTGTACATCGTCGTGTCGCTGGTGTCGTCGATCCTCTTCCTCGCGTCCATCGCGATGATCTACGGGGCGCTCGGCACCGTGAACATGGCGCAGATCGCGGAGCGGATGACCGAGCTCCCGCAGGAGACGCAGCTCGTGCTGCATCTGATGCTCGTCGTGGCGTTCGGGATCAAGGCGGCCATCTTCCCGGTGTCGTTCTGGCTGCCCGACTCCTACCCGACCGCACCGGCACCGGTCACGGCCGTCTTCGCCGGATTGCTGACCAAGGTCGGCGTCTACGCGCTGATCCGCACCGAGACGCAGCTGTTCGCCGAGAACAGCATCGACACGCTGCTGCTGATCGTCGCGTTCGCGACCATGATCGTCGGCGTGCTCGGCGCCGTGGCGCAGGCCGAGCTGAAGAGGATCCTGTCGTTCACGCTGGTCAGCCATGTCGGCTACATGATCTTCGGTCTCGCGATCGCGACACCCGCGGCGATCGGCGCGACGGTGTACTACATCGTCCACCACATCGTCGTGCAGACGACCCTGTTCCTCGCGGTCGGACTCATCGAACGAAGAGCGGGGAGCACCAGCATCCTGCGGGTGAAGGGCCTCATGAAGGCGGCTCCCGTATTGGCGGTGCTGTACTTCGTGCCGGCGATCAACCTGGGCGGCCTGCCGCCGTTCTCCGGCTTCATCGGCAAGTTCGCGCTGTTCGAGGCCGCGGCATCCGTCGGCACTCCGATCATGATGGTGCTGATCTTCGGCGGCATCATCACGTCGCTGCTGACGCTGTACGCGCTCATGCGCGCGTGGAACCTCGCGTTCTGGCGCGAGGAGGAGGACTCCAGCGAGACCGACGGACGCATCTCGTACCTCGGCAACGCGCCCGCCGCCGACGAGCAGCAGGAGCGCCGCCGCATCCCGAAGATCATGACGATCGCGACGGGCGGCATGGTGGCGGTCACGGTGGCGCTGACCGTGTTCGCCGGGCCGCTGTACGCGCTGTGCGACCGTATCGGCGACGCGCTGCTGCAGCCGGTGAGCCTCGTGCAGCTGGAAGAGGAGGTGTCGCCATGAGCCCTGACGCCCGCCCAGGCCTGTTCAAGGCCGTCATGCTCCAGCTGCCGTTCCTCGCGTGGCTCGTCGTGCTCTGGATGCTGCTGTGGGGTCAGTTCACCGTGCTCGCCTTCGTCACCGGTCTCGTCGTGGCGATCTTCGTCACGCGCGTGTTCCGCCTGCCGACGATCGAGCTGAGCGGTCGGATCAACATCTGGTACGGGGCGCTGTTCCTCGTGCAGTTCCTGTTCGCTTTGTTCCGCGGTGCGCTCAGTGTGACGATCCAGGTCTTCGACTTCCGGCACCAGCCGGGGGCGGCGATCATGGCGGTACCGCTGAAGTACGCCGACGACCTGGTGATGACGCACGTGGCCGTGACATCGTCCCTGATCCCCGGCTCGCTCATCGTCGAGGCCGACCGCGACCGCCGCATCCTCTATCTGCACGTCATCGGCGTGCGCAGCGTCGCCGACGTCGACCGGCAGCGGGAGCAGGTGCTGCGCTGGGAGCGCCGGATCGTGCGCGCGCTCGGCAGCCCGGCCCAATATCGTGCGCTCAGGGACGACGAGCACGCGCTCGCGGGAGGTGCGCGATGAACATTCTCATGACCGTGATCCTGGTGGTGTTCGGCATCGCCGCGATCCTCACCGTCGTGCGGATCGTGCGCGGTCCCTCGATCCTCGACCGGGCGGTGGCCTCCGATGTGCTGCTCACCGAGGTGATGTGCGTGCTCGGCGCCGAGATGGCGATCAACGGGCACACCCGCAGCATCCCTGTGCTGCTGATCATCGCCGCCGTCGGCGTCTTCGGCTCGATCTCGGTCGCACGGTATGTGGCCAGAAGGGACAACACGGCACCATGAACATCTTCGGTCTCGAGGTCCCCGATGTCGTCATCGACTGGGCCGTCCTCATCCTGATCCTGGCCGGCGCGCTGCTGTGTCTGTCGGCCGCGGTCGGACTGCTGCACTTTCACGACGTGCCCTCGCGACTGCACGCGGCGACCAAGCCGCAGGTGCTCGGTCTGCTGCTGATCTGCATCGCCGTCGCGCTGTCGCAGCGATCGATCGGGGGCATCCTCGTCGGGGCTGCGCTGGTGGCGCCGGTGGTGCTCATGCAGTTCGCCACCGCGCCGCTGTCGGCCCACATGGTCGGGCGGCAGGCGTACCGCAATGGGACGACCGATCAGCGCCACCTCGTCGTGGATGATCTGGCGGACGCGAAGCAGACCCCGCCGGGCGCCGGGTGAGCGGGGGAGAGCCGATGTCCGCGCCTGCAGGGTGGTACGACGCCGGGAATCCAGGGCGCCAGCGGTGGTGGGATGGAATCCAGTGGACGGCGCACGAGCGGGCGGCGCCCGTCGCGGCGGCGCCGATGGGGTGGTACCCCGTTCCGGGGACGTCTGATGTGCGGTGGTGGGACGGCGTCGTGTGGACGCCGTACCGCGTCCGAGATGGCCGTCCGAAGCCGGATGCCTTCGCGGTCGAGCCGGCGGTGACCGGCATCGTCCTCGGTATCGTGTTCCTGGTCCTCGCCGGGATGCAGATGCTCACGCGGATCGTGTCCGGCAACGACGCCTTCGTGCTGACGACGCTCCTCATGGTCGCGGCCGGGGCGGTCTGGCTCATCGGCGGCATCGCCACGAATGCTCTGCGTCGGCTGCCCGCCCCGCAGGGGCCGCCGTTCGCCGACGCCGTCGTGCGTCCGCTGCCTGGTGACGTCGAGGGGCCCGGCGCCGGCTGGTACCCGGTGACAGGGCAGGCGGGCCGATGGTGGACGGGGGTGCGCTGGACCTGGTACGTCGGCTCGAAGATCGGGACACGACCCGGTCATTTCGGTCCGCGCGGCTATCTCATCTCGATGATCGCGGGGTGGGTGGTCGCCGCGATCGCGCTCCTGGCGCTCGTCATCGGCATCCTCGGCATCGGCCTGGCAGGCGCCGGAGAGGAGATGCTCGGTGCATTCCTCGGGTTCTTCGGCATCCCGTTCGGCCTGATCCTCGCGGCGCTGGCGGTGTTCCTGCTGCTGCTCGTGCGGTCGCGACGATATGCCCTTCTGCTTCCGGAAGGGCCGCCGCCGGTGCGGTGACCCGATGGACGTGCGTCCGTCGGGACGGACTCACACGCGCGCCGCGAAGCCCTGGATCAGCTGAGCCGCGGGGCCCGCATCGCTGATGAGCGTGCCGTGGCCGTGGTCGGGGATCTCCTTGAGTTCGGCGCCGGGGATGCAGTCCAGGATCTCCCGGCACCAGCTCAGCGGGGCCAGCGGATCGGTCTCGCCGCGCAGCACGAGCACAGGACAGCGGATGCGGCGGTACGCGTCCTCCGGTTCGTGCACGATCGTCGCGCGCATCTTCCTGATGAGGTGCGGGCCGCCGCGCAGGTACTCACGGGCGCCGCGCCAGAGCACGATCGGGCGCTCCCCGATGAGATCCACGAGCAGGTAGCGCGCCTGAGCGCCGACGTTGCGCGATGCATTGTTCACGGTGGGTCCGGCGAGGACGACGCCGGCGACGAGGTCCGGATGCCGCGCAGCCAGTTCCGCGGCGATCTGGCTGCCCATCGAGTGTCCGATGACGATCGAACCGGCGACGCCGGCGGAGCGGAGGTATGCGGCGACCAGGTCGGCGTGCCGCTCCATCGTCAGGGTCCGCACCGGTTCAGGGGCCTCGCCGAACCCGGGCAGATCGACGGCGATGATCTGACCGTGCAGCCGAGAGGTGAGCTCCAGATACACGCTGCGACCCATGCCGATCCCGTGCAGCAGGACGAACGGGCGCCCCTCACCGAAGGTCTCGACGATGAGCGTGGCACCGCCGTGCTCGAATTCCTCGATGGCGGCGGAGGTGCCCTCCGGGGCGAGCAGGCGGGACGGCATACCAGGACGATACCCGCTCTGCCGCGTGCCGGCGGCCGGCGGCGTGCCGGTCGCCGAGATCAAGACCATCGGCCGGGTCGGCGTCGGTTCACCCCGTTCTCGGCATACGTTTACCGAGACGATCGGAGCACCCTCATGACCCAGCCCACCGCGACGCGCACCACCCTCGACGGCGGAACCGCCGCAGCGGTCTTCGCGGAAGCGCGTTCGCCCGAGCTCTGGCGCCAACCGATCCGCAACCACCGCATCGCCGCCAGCGCGCAGGAGTATCTGGATCGTGCGCTCGCCGATCTGGGCACGCCGATCGAGTGGCCGGGCTTCGCCGTCCACCGCCGGTTCGACGTCGATGGCGACCGCACCGAGCACAGCGACATATACTTCGGCATCCGCAAGCGCCTCTTCGACGCGACGATCGGCGCGCTGCTCAGCGACGACGTGCCGATCTCGGCCGTCGAGGACCTGATCTGGGCGATCTGCGACGAGTACGTCTGGGCGCTGCCCGCCCACATCCCCGAGCTGTCGTCGCCGGAGCCCTCGGTCCCGCACGATGAGGTGATCGACCTGTTCGCCGCCGAGACGGCGTTCGCGCTCACCGAGATCGCCGCCCTCCTGGGGGACCGCCTGCACCCGCTCGTGACCGCGCGCATCCGGCACGAGGTCGAACGCCGGGTCCTCACGCCGTTCCGCGAGCGCACCTGGTTCTGGGAGAGCGTCGAGACCAACTGGTCGTCCGTCTGCGCGGCGAGCGTCGGGATCGCCGCGATGTACCTCGAGACCGAGGGGCTCGAGGGCATCCTCGACCGCTGCACCGCCGCGATGGATGCCCTTCTCGCCGGATACGGCGACGACGGCATCTGCGTCGAGGGCCTGAACTATTGGAACTACGGCTTCGGCTTCTTCCTCTCCTACGCCGAAGCGCTCCGCCAGCGCACCGGCATCGACCTGTGGGAGGGCCCGCACCGCGACAAGCTCGCCGCGATCGCCCGCTACCCGCGCAGCGTCTCGCTGGGCGGCCGTGCGGTCGCCGCGTTCTCGGACGCCGAGCCGTACGGCATGGTCGCCCCCGCGCTCGCCGGTCTGCTCGAGTCCCGCGACGCATCGACCGCTGTATCGCGGGAGTTCTGGGCGGCGGCCGGGTGGTCGCACAACTGGGGTCCGGTGATCCGGCAGTTCGTCTGGGCCCGAGACGCCGTCGATGAGGTTCCGGATGCCTCGGCATCCGGCACATGGTATCCGGATGCCGAGTGGCTGATCGTCCGCGGCGACGCCGCGGGAAGCACCGTCGGCTTCGCAGGCAAGGCCGGACACAACGACGAGCCGCACAACCACAACGACGTCGGGTCGTTCGTGCTCGCCGTGAACGGCGAACCCATGCTGAGCGAGCTCGGCATGGGGTACTACGACGCGGCGTACTTCCAGCCCGAGACGCGGTACGACAACCTCTCGGCCGGCGCGCAGGGCCACAGCGTGCCGATCATCGGCGGCGCGCGTCAGCACGACGGACGGGATGCCGCGGCGATCGTCGAGGAGATCTCCGTCGAGGACGGCCGCCTCGTGCTCGACCTGACCCCGGCCTATGACCTGCCGGGGCTTCGGCGGGTCCGCCGTGCACTGACCTTCGCGGACGGGACGCTCACGATCTCCGACGCGTTCGCGCTCGAGGATGCCGTCGAGATCGTCGATCGGCTCGTCTCGCTCTTCCCGATCGCGCTCGACGGCGGTGCGGCGGTGATCCGCGGGGAGCGCGGCGCGGTGCGCGTGACCTGGTCGGACGGCTGGGAGCCGCGGCTCTCGGACGCCGCATTCCTCACGCACGACGGGGATCCGGCCACCGCGTACTTCCTCGACCTCGTGCGCACGGCCGCGGATGCGGAGTGCTCGATCGAGGCCCGAGTGCTCTGACCCGTCCGCGGCGCTTCCGGTCGCAGTTCGTGTCGTTCCGTCCGGATCAACCCGCGGGCTCAGCCCTTCGGCGCGAGCAGCAGCGTGTCGACGGTCGCGGCATCCACGGCATCCGTCGAGAACGACCAGGCGCGCTGCACGCCGGTCACCCAGTCCGCGGTCTGATCCGTGTAGTGATCGTCGAACGCGTGGCCGCTGGCGCCGGTGAGGTGGATCCAGCTCGACCGGTCGAAGTCCTCGAGGTCGACGACCATCCGCATCGATGGCACCGTCGTCGTCTCGTACGACTCGCCGAGCTCCCATCCGGTGGCGTTCACGACCGAGCCGCCGCCGCCGACGGCGTACGAGCCGCGGTTGAACAGCCACTCGATCGGTGCGATCCCTGACGACCCGAGGGTGTCGCTGCGCAGCGTCAGCGCGTGCAGCGTGCCCCAGTTCCAGCGCGCCGGCGTCTCGCCCTGCAGTGCGGCGAGCTCGTCGTACGCCTGCTCGGCCGACAGCTTCAGCATCGCGTCCATGCCGTCCACGTCGATCGCCTCGTTGACCCACAGCGGATCGGCTGGATCGTCGAGCATCGCCCCGACCACCGTGAACAGGCGGCTCTGGCTGCCCAGCGGCAGCGGGGACTCCCGGTGGGCGAAGATGTTCTGCGACAGGTTCGACCACAGCACGTTCGCGTACGCGGCGCCGGCGGACGAGGCGTTGTTCTGGGCATCCCAGGTGCGCAGCAGCGCGACCGCATCCTGCGGACCCTCGCCGTCGACCTCGATCGTGCCCATCACCGTGGCCAGCTGCTTGCCGATCCACATCTCGTTGTCCATCTGGATCTCGCGCATGTCCCGCGCGGTCAGCGGTGCGGCCGCCGCACGGCGCTCGATCAGGTGCGCGATGCGCGCGGCGCGGTACCCGTCGTCCCAGTCCCGGGTGAGGAAGTAGTCGTAGTCATCCGTGACGATCGCGTTGTTCGCGGTGACGATGTACCCGGATGCCGGGTTGTACGCCACCGGAAGCTCCTCGAACGGGATGTACCCGGTCCAGTCGTACGCGCTGTCCCATCCCGGCTGCGGCAGCCAGCCGTCGCCGGCGCCGCGCGTGGGCAGGCGCCCTGGTGTCTGGTAGCCGATGTTGCCCTCGGTGTCGGCGTAGATGAGGTTCTGCGCCGGGACATCGAAGAGCGACGCCGCGTAGCGGAACTCGTCGAAGTTCTGCGCGGTGGAGAGCGCGAAGATCGCGGTCGCGGCGGTTCCGGCATCCAGCGCCGTCCAGCGCAGGCTCACGGCGTACTCGCCGGCCGGCACCTCCGGCGCCCCGGCCAGCGGCAGCACGGCACCGCCGGTGCCGACGACCGGATCGTCGGCGACGCCGGTGAAGTCATCGGTCAGCCCCGAGATGATCGGTCCGTGCACGGTCTCGCGGATCGTCAGCGGCACGTCGGCGGCGCCGGCGACCTTGATCGTCTCCTCGCGGATCTCGAGCGGAACAAGCTGCCCGTCGCGCCAGTACGAGTCGCCGTCCACGCGCTCGACGTACAGATCGGTGACGTCGGTGGTGAGATTCGTGAATCCCCATGCGACCTGCGCATTGTGCCCGATCACGATGCCGGGGAGCCCGGAGAACGAGAATCCGCCCACATCGAACGGGCACTCCTCGGTGACCTCGGAGCACTTCAGCTGCACCTGGTACCAGACGCTCGGCAGCGAGGCGCCGAGGTGCGGATCGTTCGAGAGCAGCGGCATCCCGGTCTCCGTCAGCGAGCCGGACACGACCCACGAGTTCGATCCGACGCTCTCGCCGACGTCGCCGACGAGCAGACTCGCGGCTTCGATCACCGAGTCGGCCTGCTGCCAGTCGACGGTGGTGAGCGCGGCCTGCGCATCCGCCTCGTCATCGGTCGGAGCCGTGTAAGCGGCGGGCTCCGCATCCGTCTCGGTTCCGAGCGCCGGCACCGTGGAGATCTTGGGGACGATCACCGGGTTCTGCTCGAACGGGTACGCCGGGTACAGCTTCTCGAGCGTCGCCTGCGTGGCCTGCGCGTCCGACCCGTCGGCGCCCAGCTGGGAGGCGAGGAGCGCGCGCTCCGTCTCGTCCTCGATGTTGGTGCGGAGGTCCCAGGCCATGGCCTTCAGCCAGGCCACCGAGTCGGCCGGCTCCCACGGCTCTACCTCGTACTCCGGATTCTGGATGCCGAGCACGGCGTACTCCAGGCTGAGATCGGCGCCGCTGCGCGACGTGAGATACGCGTTCACGCCGTCCGCGTACGCCTGGTAGTAGCCGAGCGTGGTCTCATCCATCGCTGCGACCTCCTCCTCGGCGACCTCGCGCCAGCCGAGGGTGCGCAGGAACATGTCGGTCGCGACCTGGGACTCGCCGAACATCTCGGCGACCCGCCCGCTGGTCACGTGACGACGGAAGTCCATCTCGAAGAAGCGGTCCTGCGCGTGCACGAAACCCTGTGCGTAGAACAGGTCGCTCGAGCTGTCGGCCGTGATGGTCGGGATGCCCGACCCATCGCGCTGCACGCTCACCTGCGCGTCGAGACCGTCCAGCTCGACCGTCCCCGCGGTCTGCGGGAGCGAGCGACTGATCGTCCAGGCGACGAAGAAGCCCGCAGCGACGGCGATCACGACGATGGCCGCGACCACGATGAGCAGGATGGCGCCGATCCGGCGCCCGACCGAGCGGCGCGGCGCCGCGGACGTGGGCTCGTCTGTCGTCATCGTCAGAGGTTCCTTCGGGGTAGAGCGGTGAGACCCGGTCTCACCGGATCGGCGTGCGCGTGTCGGGTCACGTGCACCTCGGCATCCTAACCCGGCGGGAGCCCTCTCACGGACGATCGACGAACGTCAGCCGATCAGGCTCGGCTGCAGGTCGCGCAGGGTGCGGCGGTGGGTCATCCTCGTCACGCCGATCATCGCGAGCAGCAGGGCCGCGACGAGCCAGAGCGCGAGCACGGCGAGATCCCAGCCCGCGCGGGCGAGATTGCCGCCGTACATCAGCTGACGCATGGCATCGACGACGTAGCCGAGCGGCAGGACGTGGTGCAGCGCGGCCAGCGGTGCGGGCAGCGTCTGCCACGGGAACGTCCCGCCGGCGGTCACGAGCTGCATGACCATGAGGACGAGACCGAGGAACTGCCCGACCGACCCCAGCCAGACGTTCAGCGCGAGGATGATGGCCGCGAACGTCGCCGAGGCGAACACCAGCACTCCGAGCGTCCCGATCAGGTTGTCGAAATCGAACCCGAGCGTGAACGAGAGGATGCCCATGAGCCCGACCATCTGCAGCGCACCGAGGGCGGCAGGCGTGAGCCAACCGGCCAGCGTCACGCGGATCGGCGAGTGCAGGGCCGTGACAGCCCTCCGCGAGATCGGCTTCACGATCAGGAACAGCGCGTAGATGCCGATCCAGGCGGCCAGTGCGGCGAAGAACGGTGCGAGTCCTGCGCCGTAGTCCTCTGCCGAGGCGACCTTGTCGCTGGACACGGCCACCGGGTCGGCGATCGTGTCGGCCTGCGCCGTGCGCAGCTCAGGGGTAGATGCCGGGATCTGATCGACGCCGTCCTGCAGGCCGTCGCGCAGTTCGACCGTGCCGGCCGCAAGCGTGGAGAGTCCATCGCGCAGCTGGGCCGCGCCGTCGTTCGCCGAGGCTGCGCCGTCGGCGACTGTGCCGGCGCCAGTCGCCAGAGTCGATGCTCCGGAGGCGAGTTCTGCGGCACCGGCCGCGACGGACGCGGACCCTGCGGCGAGCTGATCGACCTTGTCGACGGCGCTCTGCACGGTGGCGTTGCCGTCCTGCAGGCGCTCGGCGAGCGGATCCAATCGGCTCAGCACCTGATCGATCTGCTCCTGGTCGAGGCCCTGCTCGGTCAGCACGGTCTGCAGATCGGTGCGCACCTGCGGCAGCGCGTCGGCCGCCTGCTGGACGGCCGAACCCGCGCGATCGGCGGTGTCGGCGAGCTGGCGGTTCCCGTCGCTGACCTGCTGGGCGCCGTCCGCGAGGGTGGCGGCGCCGCCGGACAGCGTGTCCGCCCCTGCGGCGAGCTGCGCGGTGCCGTCGGCGAGCTGGGCGGTGCCGTCGGCGAGGGCGGAGCTGCCGGATGCCGCTGAGGCCGAGCCGTCGACCAGCTGCGTGGCGCCGTCCGTTGCGGTGATCATGCCGTCGCGGACGTCGCTGAGGCCGGTGAGCAGCTTCTCGGCCGCCTCGCTGCCGACCATCTCGGCCACCGAGCTGCGGATCTTCTCGACCGCCTGCGTTCCCATCGACGAGGCGAGGTAGTTGTTCGCGTCGTTGGTCTCGAGTTCGATTCGCGCCTGGTGCGGATCGGTTCCGGATGCCGAGGTGAGCGACTCCGAGAAGTCGGTGGGGATCGTGACCGTGAAGTCGACGTCCCCGTCGTTCAGCGCCTGTGCCGCTTCCTCGGCGGTCATCTCCTGCCAGTCGAAGGCGTTGCCTTCGATGAGGCTCTCGGCGACGTCCGCGCCGTAGTGGGACGGTTCATCCGCCGTGCCTGCTCCGGTGTCCTCGACGACGAGTGCGACCGGCACCTCGGAGAACTTGCCGTACGGATCCTGGTTCGCCCAGAGGTACAGGCCGCCGTAGAGGATCGGGACGCACATCAGGGCGATCAGGGCGATGACGCCCATCCTGCTGGCGGTCAGCCGTCGCAGCTCGGCGGCGATCATGGCGGGGACCTTCATCGCGGGCCCTCCTCGTCGGTATCGTCGGTCTCGTCGACCTCTCGTCCGTCGGCCGGTTCCGGTGCTGCCGTTTCCCCTCGTTCGTCGAACGAGTCCGCGTCGATCGCGTCCCTTCGATCGTCGAGCGGGGCCGGCGCAGCCGCCCGAGTCGGAACGGGATGACCGCTGAGCTCCGCTTCTCCGTCGTGCGGGAGTCCCGATCCGTCTTCATCGTCGTCCTCGCTCGACGAGAGAGCGGACTCAGGATCCGACAGCCGGAGCGGCTCGATCGGGCCAGAGGCGTTGACGGCTCCGAGCTCCTGGATGCGCTCCAGGGCGATCGCGGCCGAGCCGCCCAGGATCACGAGCATCGCGATGCCGCGGTCGGCGAACTCGCCGGCGATGCGCCACCATCCGTCCGGGCTGCCCCCGTGCCGGTCGGGCGAGACGAGGACGATCGCCTCGACGCCCTGGCGCAGCACGGCGAGTTCGCACAGGATCCGCACGCGCGCGGCCGGATCCACGGTGCCGATCGGCGCCGAGGCCAGGTCGTCGTATCCGAGCCCGGCGAGCCAGCGACGCGCGTGCAGCGGGGTCGCGGAGTGTCCGGCGAACATGAGCTCCTCACCCACGACGCCCGCGAGCGCGATGCCGGGGTGCGGATCGCTGACGTCCGGTGCATCCACGAGCGCCACCGTGCGCCGCAGCGACCTGGCGCTCTCGGCGCCGTCGATCGTGACGCGGCCGGTTGCCGGCTTCATCCGCCCGCTCGCGATCAGGCCGAGCACGGTGGGCCGCTGCTCGGTCTCGGCGAGGGCGTAGCGGACGGCGCCGCTGTGGAACTCCAGGCTCGTGGTCGGCAGCGCCCGGCCCTTGCTCACCTCGTGCAGTGCGACTCTCATTCCGCGACCTCCGTCCGGATGATCTCCGCATGCGCGGTGAGCAGTTCGTCGGCTTCCCGCCAGGACAGTCCGGCGATGCTCAGCACCGACCGGATCGCGATGTTCGAGGCTTCGGTGCTGGCGGCATCCGTGCGCGAGACGACCGTGCGGGCCACCTCTTCGATGAGACGGGCAACGGTGGGGGCCGCGAGATCCGTGCGGAAACTGCCGTCCTCCTGCCCGCGGCGCACCAGGGCGGCGACGCTGCGACGCAGCGGCGCGAGCGCTTCGGCGGTATCGGCGACATGGGCTTCGTCGAGTGCGAGCGCGGCCGCGACCTGCACGTGCGCGGCCTCCTGCCACAGACGTCCGGCGAGGCGGGCGAGGGCGACTCGCGCGTCGGGGTCGTCGATCGAGGCGGCGATGGCGTTGAAGCGCTGCGCGCCGTTCGCGATGAGCTCGCGGATGAGCGCGTCACGGTCGTCGAAGTGGCCGTAGAGCGTGCGACGCGAGAGGCCGGCGCTGCGGGCGATGACATCGACGGAGGCGTAGGGGTCGTTCGCCAGTGTGTAGCGCGCCGCGTCCAGGATGCCGGCGCGGTTCTCGACGGCGTCGCGGCGGGGTGCACGGGAGGTCATGCCTCCAGGATACTTAACCTGCACATTAGTGTGCAAGATAGCCCGGTGGACTCACAGCATCCGAGCCGTGCCCTCGGCTGCCGGGCCGACTCCGTCCGTACAGGTGTACCCGGAGGATCCGGATCAGTCGGTGCCGGAGTCGAAGGCTGCGCCCTCGGATGCCGCATCCACCGCATCCGCCAGGGCCTCTTCGGTCTGGGCGAGTGTGGTGCCCGCGACCGAATCCGTGATCTCGTTCGCCTCGCCGGCCGTCACACGACCGACGAGCTCGCCCGTGGCACCGCCGACGAGGCCCAGGCCCGCGTACTGCTCGAGGCGCGCACGCGAGTCCGCGATGTCGAGGTTGCGCATCGTGAGCTGCCCGATGCGGTCGACCGGACCGAAGGCCGCATCGCCGACGCGCTCCATCGAGAGCTTCTCGGGACCGTAGGACAGGTTCGGCGAGACCGTGTCGATGATCGTCCAGTCGTCGCCGCGGCGCAGACGCACCGTGACCGAGCCCGAGATCGTGGATCCGACCCAGCGCTGGATCGACTCGCGCAGCATGAGCGACTGCGGCTCGAGCCAGCGTCCCTCGTACATGAGACGGCCGAGGCGTCGACCCTGCTCGTGGTATGTCGCCAGGGTGTCCTCGTTCAGGATGCCGTTGACCAGGCGCTCGTACGTGATGAACAGCAGAGCCATCGCCGGGGCCTCGTAGATGCCGCGCGACTTGGCCTCGATGATGCGGTTCTCGATCTGGTCGCTCATGCCGAGGCCGTGGCGTCCGCCGATCCTGTTAGCCTCGTCGACGAGCGCCACAGGGTCGGAGTACTCGACGCCGTTGATCGCGACGGGACGGCCGCCCTCGAACGTCACGGTGACGTCCTCGGTCTCGATCGCGACGGACGGATCCCAGAACTTCACGCCCATGATCGGGTCCACGGTCTCGAGCGACACGTCGAGGTGCTCGAGGGTCTTGGCTTCGTGCGTGGCACCCCAGATGTTGGCGTCCGTCGAGTACGCCTTCTCGGCGGAGTCGCGGTAGGGGAAGTCATGGGCGACGAGCCAGTCGCTCATCTCCTTGCGTCCGCCGAGCTCGGTGACGAAGTCGGCATCCAGCCAGGGCTTGTAGATGCGCAGACGCGGGTTCGCGAGCAGGCCGTAACGGTAGAACCGCTCGATGTCGTTGCCCTTGTAGGTGGAGCCGTCGCCCCAGATGTCGACGCCGTCCTCCTTCATGGCGCGCACGAGCAGTGTGCCAGTGACGGCGCGGCCGAGCGGCGTCGTGTTGAAGTACGTTTTGCCGCCGGAGCGGATGTGGAACGCGCCGCACGCGAGGGCGACGAAGCCCTCTTCGACCAGCGCGGTCTTGCAGTCGATCAGGCGCGACTTCTCGGCGCCGTACTCGAGCGCGCGGCCGGGGATCGACTCGATATCGTCCTCGTCGTACTGGCCGAGGTCGCCCGTGTAGGTGTAGGGGACGGCGCCCTTGTCGCGCATCCACGCGACGGCGACGGAGGTGTCGAGTCCTCCGGAGAAGGCGATGCCGACGCGCTCGCCGACGGGGAGGGACTGAAGGACCTTGGACATGGGTCCCAGTCTATCGGCGTGCGGCGTGTCGCCCGATCGGGCATGACGATCCCTCGTGCCGGACACGCCGAGCCGCACTCGACCCATCCGGCTTTTCGCACCAGAGTGAACTCTGGGAGGTGCGACATGGGCGAGGCGATCCTGTGGGGCGCGGTGGCGGCGGCGCCGCTTCTGGTCGGCGCCGTGCTGGCGACGCTGCGGAAGTGGCCGCCGAAGTGGCTGGGCATCGTCCTCGGATTCGGCGCCGGCGCCCTGATGGCGTCGATCGCGTTCGAGCTCTGGGAGGAGGGGCTCGACCTCGCGGGTCCGCTTCCGCTCGCGATCGGCGTCGCGGTCGGTGCGGCCTGCTACTACGTCGCGAACCGCATCGTCGAGAAGCGGGCGACCGCATCGGCTGGATCGCAGGGCGCCCCGCTCGCGGTCGGGGCGCTGCTCGACGGCATCCCCGAGCAGCTCGTGCTCGGCATCGGACTCGCGTCCGGCGAGGGTGTGAGCGTCGCGCTCGTCATCGCGATCCTCGTGTCGAATCTTCCGGAATCGATCGGCTCGGCATCCGACCTCCTCGAGAGCGGGATGAAGCGCACCCGCGTGCTCGGCCTGTGGGCCGGTGTCGCGGTGGTGTGCGCGCTGGCGACGGTCGCCGGCTTCGCTCTGGCGGATGCGGTGACGGCAGAGTTCCGTGCGGCCGCCAGCGGCTTCGCGGCCGGCGCCCTGCTCGTCATGCTCGTGGACTCGATGGTGCCGGATGCCCAGTCCAAGGCGAAGGACCTCACGGGGCTGGCCACGGTGCTGGGCTTCGCGGTCGCCGCGGGGCTCTCGCTCGCGAGCTGACCGTCAGTACCCCGGGTACTCTTCGAGCTTCTGCTCGAACTCGGCCCGATCGGCCTCGCTCAGCAGCTCGGGCGCGAGGAACAGGATCTGCAGCCCTTCGACCGGCTCGCCCGTGCGGGCCGCCTGCGCCTCGCGGGATGCCGTGAACTCGCCCGTCTCGTCGTGCGAGGTGTCTGAGATCGTCGCATAGAACCGTCGAGGTCCGGGATAGTCGTCGCTGTACCACTCCCAGGTGTCCTGGGTGCGCGGGTCGGCGGAGCCGTACAGCTTCTCGCGCATGGCGTCGTCGAGCCCGGATGTGGCGTCGTTCAGCGAGATGATCCCCCACATCTCGTGCTCGGTCAGCACCTCGTCGATCACGCTCATGACCTCGAGCTTGCGGTCGTAGTCCTGGATCGGCTCGTTCGTTCCCCACTTCTGCGAGGTGTACTGCACGAGCATGGATTCGCCGCCGTAGCCGTTGCGCTCCGGGCGCAGATCCTCGTCGCCCGCCGGGCTCCAGGTGTAGCCGAACTCCGCGCTCAGTCGCTCCTTGATGTCGGCGAGGGCCGCCTCGGACGATTCCCGCACCTCTTCGAGCGACGGCTGAGCCAGCACGTCCGCGTTCGACGTGCCCTTGACGCCAGGGTAGGCCTCCTCGTGCTTCTGCTCCTCGGTCTTGGCACCTTCGTAGCTTCCGGATGCCGAGGTCTGCACGGCTCCCATCGCGCCGACCGTCGCGGTGTTGAACAGCAGCGCGATCGACAGCGCGACCGCACCCAGTGTCCGCCCGCGCCTGGTCACGAGGGCCCAGACGGCGAGGCCGACGATGAGCAGCTGCAGCGCGAGCATCGTGACGCCGTAGATCGTGTCCGTGCCGCCGGCGAGGAACGTACCGAGCAGGATGACGGCGAATAGGATGCCGGCGATCAGCGCGATCCAGCCGATCGCGTTCGCCGGCTGCTTCGGGGCTTCCAGCGTCGCCACCGCGGTCTGGGCGGCGACAGCGGCCGGGTCGGGCGTCCGGCGCGCGCCGCGGTAACCGCCCGGTGGCGGCAGCGGTGGGGCGCCGTCGGAGTTCGTGACGTACCGGGCGCGCTGCTGATCCGGATCTACCATGGCCTGTCCGTCCCCGAGCCCGAACCGTCGCCGTCCTCGTTCTCCTGGCGCTCCTCGCGGCCCTGGTTCAGGCGGTCCTCGATGTCTCCGAGCTGATCGTCGCTGGGGCCTTCCTGCTCCGGCTGCTCCTGCGGCTCCTCGCCCTCGCCGCTGTCCTGCTGCTGCTCCTGCTGCTTCTGCTTGAGCCGCTCCTCGGTCTCGACGAGTGTGTCGCCCATGCTGCGCTCCGGGTCGGAGGACTGCTCGTCGGCCTCTGGGTCGCCGCACTCCGGAGGCGTCTCCAGCGTGACCGTGAGCGCCTCGGCGTACAGCTCGGCCGCGCCGGCGCCGTCGCCCTCGTCGCGCGCCGCGTCGCCCATCTGCTCGATCACGAGCGCGAGGTTGACGCGCACGCCGCAGACCTCGAGGCCGTGCGCGAGGGGTAGCGCCTCCTCGAACTTCGCGCGCGCTTCGGGGAGTTGCAGCGAACCGGCGAGCCCGACTCCGACGTTGAACGGCGCCTTGTACGGCTCGAACCAGTTCAGGAACTCCTGTCCCTGCCCTGCGCGGATCGTCCCCTCGTAGTCGCCGACGACGTACGAGGTGATCGACTGGTGCGCGAACGCGTACATGCTGAGCAGCTTGCCGGTGAACAGCAGCGCGGCGATCGTGAGCGGGAGGGTTCCGATCGCGATCCACTTCCGGATGCTGCGGCGCCGCCGGTTCGCGGCCAGCAGCGCGGCGGCGGCATCCGCCGTCGAGGGAGCGGGCGTGGGAGCTGGAGCGGTCACCGGTCACCTCCCTGGCGCACGGACAGGCCGCGCAGACGCGCCACGCGTGCTGTCGCGACGGCGAGCTCGACCGCGAGCAGGAGCACCATCACGGCCGCGGCGATCCAGTACAGCTCGATGACGTTGCCCACCTCGCCGGAATCGGCGTAGTTCGTGGTCGTCGTGGGTGCCTCCGGCAGGTCGATCGCGGCATCCGCTGTCCGGTGCTGGTACGGGATGCCGAGGTCGTCCGCGATCGTCTGCAGATTGCCCTCGTCGATCACCGACAGTGCGTCGGCACCCTGGTACTGGATGTACGAGCCGCCGGAGTCGCCGAGGGACGTGTCCCGCATGGGGCCGCCCTCGCCGCTGCCGTATCCGAGCACGGAACCGCCGTCGGTGAACTCGGCGCTCGCCGCGAACGATTCGGGTTCGGTGGACGCGGTCTGCTCGCCGTCGCCGAAGTAGAACACCATGCGCGCGCGATCCGGCGACGCGGATGCCGCGTTCTGCAGCGTGTCGGCCACCAGGGTGTTGGCGACGCCGATCGACGACCCCTGCGACTGCGACGTGACCTCCGGGCGCAGCACCTCCATGGCGGACGCGAGAGCCGTGGTGTCGGTGGTCAACGGCATCCGCAGATCGGCTGTCGCGTCGAACGTGACCAGGGCGAAGCGGGCGCCGGGGTACTCATCGATGATCGACTGCACGTCGGCGCGGACGCCGTTCAGGCGCGGCTCGTCGCCGTCCCAGTCCTCGGCCACGATGCTCGCGGTCGTGTCGACGACCAGCACGATGTCGGTGTCGGTCGCGAGGGTCTGGCTCGTCCCGCCCGGGATGCCGGGGCGCAGCAGCAGGGCGCAGCACGCCAGGACGAGGAGGAGTCGCCCGACCCAGAGCAGCCGGGCCCGCAGACCCGGCGCCTTGACCAGGCAGAGCACGGCGACCGCCGCGAGCGGGAGGCAGATCAGGGCGATCAGCCACGGGTTCAGAACGGGCTGGAAGATCACAGTCGCACCCTCCACAGCACCACGATGAGGCCGAGCACGGGGAGCACGAGCAGCACGATCCAGAGGTTCGGCTGATCGCTCCACACGACCTGCGCCTGCCCCTGGAGCTCGGTCGCCTCCTGCTCCTGCACCTGCGTGACAACGTCGTCGACCGTGGTGGTCTCGCGCAACCCGAAGGCCGCGCCGCCGGTGGCCTCGGCGGCGGCGATCAGCTCGGCGCTGGGTCCGGCGTCCTTGCCCTCGACCGGGTTGAGCGCGAACACGCGGATCTGCTGGGATGCCGCGTACGCCGCCGCCTCGTCGAGGGTGACGATCGACGCGCCGTTGACCTCGTTGTCCGTGGCGAGGATGATCGACCGGCTGCGTTCATCTCCCTCGTGGTCGAAGCCCATCGCGCAGGAGGTGAGCCCATCGCCGATGAGCGAGGCGCCTGGGCCGTTGAGCGTGCCGACCCAGTGCTCCGGCACGTCCTGGGCATAGTCGAAGCTCTCGCGGATGCGCTGCAGATGCTCGCGGACGAAGTCGTAGTCGTCCGTCAGCGGAAAGATCTGCACGGCCGAGCTGTTGAAGATCGTCAGCCCGATGCGCTCGCCCTCGAAATCGTCGAGCAGCTCCTCGAAGACCGTCAGCACCTCGACGTCGACGTCGCTCATGGAACCGGAGACGTCAAGGCACAGCATGATGTCGCGGCTGGTGTTGACGGGCTGGATGGTCTGCGACGACATGGGCCTGGCCGCGACGACGCCGGCCAGCAGCACCGTCACCGAGGCGAGCGCGAGGAGGCCGGCGAGCGCCATGGCGCGCCGCCGCACGGCCTGTCGGAACGACGGCAGAGTGCGCAGTCGCTCGGCGCGGGCGATCGGAGCGGCGTCGGCCGCGGCATCCGCTCGGCGACGGCGGAAGCCGACCAGGAGCCCGATGACGACGCCCGCCAGCGCGGCGACGAGGGCGCCGATGAGCATCCAGAGGTTCGCTAGTTCCATGCCGTCACCACCGTTCGCGCGGCGGCGAGGCCCGCGGCCGGGTCGATCGCCGGGCCGCGGCGGAACACGCTCGGGTAGTAGTGCCGGTGCAGGGCATCGATGAGAGCCGGGTGGACGCCGAGGGCGATGAGATCGTCGAGTGCGAGCACGGGGGCCTCGACGCCGCTGTACTCGTTGACGAACGCGCGCACCGTGCGGCTGAGCTCGAGATTGGTGCGCTTGGCGTCGAACTCGCCGCTCGCGTACGACGCCTCGATCCGATCGATCTGCTGCAGGTACTCGGTGCGCAGCACCGCGAGCACCTCCTCGGTCCGCGTCGGCCCGAGCGGGGCAGCGCCGGGGATCTCCAGGCGGCGCCGCGGCCGGGTGAGGGCGACGACGAGCCAGGCCGCCAGGATCAGCAGGCCCAGGATGCCGAGGGCGAGCAGCATCCAACCCCAGCCGTACTGGGCGGGAGGGTAGAGCTCGTCAGAACCGGACATTGGCCCTCCGGTTCAGCATGCGCAGGAGGTCGGTGACGGCGTCGTCCTGCGTGTTCAGGTCGACGCGGCTGATCTCGAGCCGGTCGAGGAGCTGGTCGCGGCGGGCGGCATCCGCGGCGGCGCTCGCCGTCAGCTCGCGCACGATCGCCTCGTCGCCCTGGACGAAGTCCGGCACCTGCCAGCGGCTGTACACATCGGCGCGCACGCGTCCTGTGGTGTGATCGAGCACCGGATCGGCGTCGCGCAGCGCGATCCACAGCACGTCGTGCTGCACGCGCAATCGGCGCAGCAGCCGTTCGGTCTCGTCGGTCACCGGCGCCTCATCCGTGATGACGACGAGGATCATGCGCCGCGAGACGGTCCTGGCGACGTAGCTCAGCAGGCCGTCCCTGTCGCTGGGCGCCGAGCTGACGTCGACGGCGTGGTCGATGCGCCGGAGCGCGTGCTCGAGGGCCCCTTCGCTGCGCGCCGGTGCCATCCGACGGATGCCGGACGCGTCGCCGTGCACGACCGTGAAGTCGTCGCCGTGACGCAGCGACAGGATGCCGAGTGCTCCGGTCGCGAGGATCGCGAGTTCCTTCTTCGGCCGCTCGTCGTGCGCGAGCGCGGTCATGCCTCGTCCGGTGTCGACGACGAACATCACGGTGTGCATCCGCAGCGCCCTGTGGCGCTTGACCAGCGGCGTGCCCTGCTTCGCGGTGGCGCGCCAGTCGATGTCGCGCACCTGATCGCCGTACTCGTAGGCGCGCAGATCCTCGAAGTCGTGGCTGCGTCCGCGCATGAGCGACGCATACGCGCCGTCGAGCGCGTGCATCGACTTCTGCGACGAGTGGATGAAGAGCTTCGCCCTCACCCGCGTGATCAGGCTGGTCATGCGCTACGGGGTCGGCACCGCGGCGAAGATCTGGTCGATGATGTCCTCGCTGCGCACGCCCTCGGCATCCGCTTCGAACGTCAGCAGCACGCGGTGGCGCAGGACGAGATGGCGGAGCGTGCGGATGTCCTCGGGAACGACGTGCGTGCGTCCCATGAGCAGGGCGAGGGCTCTGGAGGCCTGCAGGAACGCGATCGAGGCTCGGGGGCTCGCGCCGTACTTGATGAGGCGGGCGCGCTCCTCGCCGATGTACGGGCCGGGGTTCCGCGTGACGTACGCGAGCTGGACGATGTAGTTGCGGATCGACGCGTCCACGTACACGCGGCTCGCGATGTCCTGCAGCTGCTCGATGTCGGCGAGCGAGACCGCGCTGCCGACATGACGGTCGGGGTCGAGCACGCCGGAGTCGATGCGGTTGAGGATCTCGAACTCCTCGGCGGGGCTCGGGTACTCGACGATCTCCTTGAGGAGGAAGCGGTCCATCTGCGCCTCGGGGAGCTCGTACGTGCCCTCCTGCTCGATGGGGTTCTGCGTCGCGATGACGAGGAATGGCCGAGGGAGGTGGTGCACCTCGCCGCCGATCGTGGTCTGGTGCTCCTGCATCGCCTCGAGCATGGCCGACTGCGTCTTGGCGCTGGAGCGGTTGATCTCGTCGAGCAGCACGAAGTTCGCGTGCACGGGGCCGAGCACGGTGCGGAAGGATCCGGTCGCGGCGTCGTAGATCTGGTTGCCGGTGATGTCGCTGGGAAGCAGATCAGGGGTGCACTGGATGCGCTTGAACTGCGCGCGGACCGTGTCGGCGAGCGTGCTGGCCGCCGTGGTCTTCGCGAGGCCGGGGACGCTCTCGAGCAGGATGTGCCCGCCCGCGATGAGCGAGATCAGCAGGCTCAGGCGCAACCGCTCCTGGCCGACCATCTTCGCGGAGTACGCGTCGGAGATGACCCGCAGGACCTCGGTCGCGTGCGCGAGTTCGGCATCCGTGGTCTGCGGCTTCCCCGATTTCCCAGAGTTCGCGCCCGAACTCCCTGAGCTCCCCAGTGAGCTCCCTGAGCCTGTCGAAGGGGGCATCGGCGGAGGAGGCGGGACCGCCGGGCCGCCGTTCGACGCGGGGTAGGGCTGGTTCATCTCGGTCTCCTCGCTCGCACCCGGGAGACACGTCGATGCCGTCCCCCGGGAAACAGCGTAACCCGCGGGTAGGGAAGGAGTCCGGCGGCCGACGTTCACGCGAACGGGGGATTCGCGCATGGGGGAGGGGGGGAACGTCGGCCGCCGAGTCTGGGGGGAGCGCTGGGTCAGCGGCTCCAGCCGTCGTCATCGCGACGGTCGTCATCATCGCCGTGGCGATGGTCATGGCGGTCGTCACCGCGGTCACGGCGGTCGTCGCCACGGTCACGGCGGTCGTCGCCGCGATCGTCGTCGCGACGATCGTCGTCATCGCCGCCGCGCCAGCCGTCTTCGCCGTCCTCGTCGCCGTCGGACGGGCTGTGCGGCTCGGGGTTGACGCGCGTCGGGCCGTTGTCGCCGTGATCGCGATCCGACTGATCGTCGTCGTCCGGCGTCGTCACGGGCGGGGCGACCGGTGTCGGTTCGGTGTACGCCTCGTATCCGTCGGAATCGTCCTCCTCCGGAACCTGCGGGGCCGGCGGAGGCACCGGCACGGCGGTGGCCACGGGCGTCTGCGCGGGAGTGCGGAGCGCTGTGCTCCGCTCGAGCGCTGGTTCGTCGGCTGCGACGACGTCGGTCACGACGCCTCCGGGGATCACCACGCTGGTCGAATCCGTGCTCGACGTGCCGAACGCGGATGCCACGGCTGGTGCAGTCACGACAGCCAGGCCGAGCGCACCGGCGACGGCAGTCGTCACCAGGGTCTTCCTGTTCATCGTTTCCTCCCCAGGCCGCGCTGAAGCGCTGCGTCTCGAATACCAGGATGCAGGACGCACCTAACAGCCGGGGTAAAGGAACATGAAAGCTCTTTTAGATCCGGAGGGATATGCTCCGGCATCCGCATCATCGACAATGGTTCCCATGTCCGTGCGCGAGTCGATCGCTCCCGACGCGCGCTTCGACGCCGCCGGGTTCTCGGTGCGCGCACGGCTGACGATCGTCATCACCCTCGTCGCCGCGCTCGGGATGCTGGCGGTCGGCCTGGCGGTCTACGCGGTCGAGCGCCATCGCATCACCGAGAGCGTGCAGGACCAGCTCCGCGCGGATCTGGAATCCACGCGCCTGATCGTCGGCACCCCGCCGGCCGGCGGATGGGCCGATGCGACCGATGCGCTCGCGAGCGTCATGCGCGTGCTCGTGCCGGGGGAGACGAGCGGATCGATGGGCCTGGTCGACGGTGAGGTCGCGCTCGTCCCTGGCGTGGGGCGCGCTGTCGACCCCAGTGCGGACGCGGACTTCGTCGCGCGCGTCGTCGACGAGACCGCCGGACGCGATGTCGTCGCCGGCGCATATCGCGAGAACGGGAAGGACTGGTCGTACCTCGCCGCTCCGATCGAGGTCTCGTCCGATCCCGATGCCACAGCCGTGTTCGTGATGGTCTACGACCTCGACCTGGAGTTCGGGGGGCTCGAACTGTCGGCCCGCGCCTACCTGATCACGGCGATCGCTGCGGTCGCGGTGATCGCGGCGGTCGCCTGGTTCGTCTCCACGCGGCTGCTGCGTCCGCTGCGCGAGATGCGCGAGATGGCCGAGCGCGTCTCGGCGCTGTCGCTCGACGAGCGCCTCCCGCTGCGCGGCCGCGACGACGTCTCGGGTCTCGCCCGCACGATGAACGGCATGCTCGACCGCATCGACGAGGCGATGGGCGCGCAGCGCCGACTGCTCGGCGACGTCGGCCACGAGCTGAAGACGCCGCTGACGATCGTGCACGGCTACCTCGACGTGATGGATGTGCGAGATCCCATCGACGTCGAGCACACGCGGCGGCTCGCAGTGGACGAGATCGAGCGCATGGGACGGCTCGTCGGCGACCTCGTCGACGTCGCGGTCCTGCTCGATGACGAGGGCCTTCGACGGGCGCGCGTCCCCGCGGGCGCCCTGCTGCGCACGATCGCGCAGAAGGCGACGATGATCGACGATGCGGATGTCACGCTCGGCGACGTCGCGGAAGCGGATGCCCAGATCGACGCGGCCCGCATCACACAGGCCATGCTGCAGCTCATCCAGAACGCGGCCACGCACGGCGGGGGTGCGGTCGAGCTCTCCTCCGAGCTCGTCGGCGGCACCCTGCTGCTCCAGGTCCGCGACCACGGTCGCGGCGTCCCCGATGACGACAAGCAGCGCATCTTCGAGCGGTTCCAGCGTCTTCAGGAGGGCGGCCGCGGCCCGGACGGCAGCGGCCTCGGGCTCAGCATCGTCCAGCTCATCGCCGAGCAGCACGGCGGCGAGGCGCTGGTCGCGGACGCGGACGGCGGCGGAGCGCTCTTCACGCTGAGCATCCCGATCTCGCCGCCGCCGGCATCCGGTGCGGGCGACGCCGATACGCTGGATCCGCAGGCGCGATCGACAGGAGACGAGTGAGATGCCCTCGATCCTGATCGCGGACGACGAACCGCGCATCGCCGGATTCCTCGAGAAGGGGCTGCGTGCGGCCGGCTTCGCCACGCGCGTCGCGAACAACGGCCGTCAGGCGCTCGAGCTCGCGCTCACGGACGAGTTCGACCTGCTCGTGCTCGATGTCAACATGCCGGAGATGACCGGCTTCGAGGTGCTCGAGCAGCTCAGGGGCTCCGGTTCTCAGCTGCCGATCATCATGCTCACCGTGCGCATCGAACTGCGCGACACCGTGGCCGGATTGGAGGGCGGGGCGGACGACTACATCGCGAAGCCGTTCCGCTTCGAAGAGCTGCTGGCGCGCGTCCGGCTGCGCATGCGGCAGACGCGGACGCCGACCACCAACGAGCTGACGCACGGCGACCTCGTGATCGACCTGTCCGCCCGGCGCGCCAGGATCGACGGCAGCGACATCGACCTCACCGCTCGGGAGTTCGCCCTCGCCGAGGAGTTCGTCCGCCACCCAGGCCAGGTGCTCAGCCGCGAAGTGCTCCTCAGCCGGATCTGGGGATACGACTTTGATCCGGGTTCCAACGTCGTCGACGTCTACATCGGCCATCTGCGCGGCAAGCTGGGGGCCGAGCGCATCGAGACGGTCCGCGGCATGGGCTACCGGATGCCGTGAGGCTCGTCAGGACGCCTCGGATCGGATGCCGCGGCGACGGCCGATCCAGACGACGAACGCGCCGACGGCGACGATGACCACGGCGATGCCGACGACATATCCGGCCACGCCGATGTACCCCTCCGGGACCTCATGCGGGTTGAGGAACGGATACGGATACCACCACGAGACGCCGGTGAGCGGCGCGGTGATGAACTCGGCCCGCACGAGCGTGTAGACGGCCCACGCGAGCGGGAACGCGGCGACGATCCACAGCGCCGACCAGGGCAGGCCGCGCCGCCGAGGGGCGAACAGCACGTCGAGCAGCATCACCAGCGGGATCACGACGTGCAGGGTCTCGTTGGTCCACACATCCGACAGGCCGGCGAGCGGGATGTTGCGCAGCAGGATGTTGTAGACGATGCCCGTGACGATCATGTACGTGCTCGTGCAGACGAGGAGCGTCGCGAGCCACGCCGGTTCGGCATCGGAGGTTCGCCGGTTCCACAGCATCCAGATCGCCCCGATCGCGAGCGCGACCGCCGCGAGGAGGTTGGAGAGGATCGTGAAATAGCTGAAGAAGTTCGTCACCACGGTGGGCAGGTGCGAGCCCCACTCGGTCTCGGAGGCGAGGGCGTTGGCGATGACGAGCCAGGCCTGCCTGGTGAGAGCGGCCGCGCCGAGCACCGCTCCCGCGAGCCGGACGTATGCCCACCAGTTCATATGCGCCTCCGCGCGTCAGCGTAGCGGGCGCCGCCTCGGATGCGTACGGAATCGGTCGCGGCGGTATGTCGCTAGAGCTGTTACAGCGACTCCTTCATCCCCGAGCTGGAAAATCGCGCGGGCGAGGTCTACCTCGCCGGCCGTGACCGTGGCATCCGAGATCCTGACGGTCGTCGCTCGAGATCAAGCGTCAGATGGCGGCGGGGCGGCTGGCAGAGCTCGGGAGCGCGCGACGGGTCATCTCCGAGCGCTGACCTGCGGAAAACGGGCTGTCCGTCCCCCTTCGATAGGATGGAGCCGCCCGAAGCGGGCCAGCTCATCGGCCGGTGCAAACCCGGCGAAAGCAAGGGGGTTCACCCATGCCAGGAATCGTTATCGTCGGCGTCCAGTGGGGCGATGAGGGCAAGGGGAAGGCGACCGACCTGCTCGGTGAGCGCACCGACTGGGTCGTGAAGTTCAACGGCGGCAACAACGCAGGGCACACGGTCGTCGTCGGCAATGAGAAGTACGCGCTGCACCTTCTGCCCTCCGGCATCCTCTCTCCCGGCGTGAACCCGGTCATCGGCAACGGCGTCGTGATCGACCTCGAGGTGCTCTTCCACGAGCTCGAGGCGCTGTCGGCTCGCGGCATCGACGTCTCGCGACTGCGCGTCAGTGCGAACGCGCACATCATCACGCAGTACCACCGCACGCTCGACAAGGTCACCGAGCGCTTCCTCGGCAAGCGTCAGATCGGTACGACCGGCCGCGGCATCGGTCCGGCGTACGCCGACAAGATCAATCGGGTCGGCATCCGCGTGCAGGATCTGTTCGACGAGAACATCCTGCGCCAGAAGGTCGAAGGCGCTCTGGATCAGAAGAACCACCTGCTGGTGAAGATCTTCAACCGCCGTGCGATCACCGCCGACGAGATCGTCGACGATCTGCTCTCCTACGCCGAGCGGCTGCGTCCCATGGTCGCAGACACCGGTCACCTCATCGACCAGGCGCTCGGTCGCGGCGAGGTCGTCGTGTTCGAGGGCGGCCAGGCCACGATGCTCGACGTCGACCACGGCACGTACCCGTTCGTCACGTCGTCGTCCGCCACGGCGGGTGGCGCGTCGACGGGCTCCGGTGTGGGGCCCGGCGCGCTCGACCGCATCGTCGGCATCGTCAAGGCGTACACGACGCGCGTGGGCTCCGGTCCGTTTCCGACTGAGCTGTTCGACGAGCAGGGCGAGTGGTTGCGCAAGCAGGGCTTCGAGTTCGGCACGACCACAGGTCGTCCGCGACGCGTCGGCTGGTACGACGCGCCCATCACGCGGTACGCGACGCGCATCAACGGCATCACCGACCTCGTGCTCACGAAGCTCGACATCCTCACAGGGCTCGAGCAGATCCCGGTGTGCGTCGCGTACGACGTCGACGGGGTGCGCTTCGACGATGTGCCGGTGAACCAGACCGATTTCCACCACGCCAAGCCGATTCTGGAGTACTTTCCCGGTTGGACCGAGGATATCTCGCAAGCGCGAACGTTCGAGGACCTGCCGCAGAACGCGCAAGACTACGTGCTCGCGCTCGAGAAGATGAGCGGCACCCGCCTCTCGGTGATCGGCGTCGGGCCTGCGCGCGATGAGATCATCGTGCGGCACGATCTGCTCGACTGATGACGCGGTTCTGGCTCGGCGGCTACGGCGCGGGCATGGACGGTTCGGCCGATGGCATCGGTCTGCTCGCCGGAGATGCGCAGGCCGCGACGGCGCTCTCGTATCGAGGTGCTGTCGCGGCGGCGCCGTCGCCGTCGTGGCTGGCTCGGCATCCGCGTCTCGACGTCGTCTATGCGGCGCTCGAAGGGGATGCCGCGGTACAGGCCTTCGTGCGCACCGGCGATGCGGCGCTCGCGCCGCTGGGGGATCGTGTTCCGGTCGGGCAGTTCGTGTGCCACCTCGCGGTCGCTCCGTCTGGTGCGTATCTGATCGCCTCCTGCTACGGGGATGGTCGGGTGGTGCGCATCGGGCTCGATGCCGAGGGGCGTCCGGTTCCGGATGCGGTCGACAAGGCGGCGGCGCTGCGTGCGGCGCTGTTCGGCGATGAGCGCGGCGAGGGGGATGGTGGGGCTGCTCGCACGGGCGCGGGGGCTGCGGCATCCGATCCGTATGAGACGCCGGTCGGCACAGAGCCGCGGGTCTCGCACGCGCATGCGGCGGCGGTTCTGCCTGATGGGCGCGTGGCGACGACGGATCTCGGATTCGATCTGGTGCGGTTCTGGCGCCCCACGGCGTCCGGGCTGGCGCTCGATCACGAGGTGGTGCTGCCGCGGGGGACGGGTCCGCGGCACATGGTCGTTCACCCGAGCGGTCATCTGCACGTCGTGACCGAGTACTCGTGCGAGGTCTTCACGCTGGCGGCCGGGCCGGATGGCACGTGGGCCGTCGTGTCCGCGACGCTCGCGAGCCCCGTCGCCGAGGTGGGGACGGATTTTCCGGCTGAGCTCGCTCGCAGCCGGGACGGTCACGTGCTCTACACCGCGCTGCGGGGCAGCAACACGATCGCCGCGCTGCGCGTGCATGGGTCGGGAGATCGGCTGGAGTCGATCGCGTTGGCGGATGCCGGTGTCGATTGGCCGCGTCATCACCTCGTGTTCGAGGGCAAGCTGGTCGTCGCCGGGCAGCGGTCCGACACGGTCGCGCTGCTGGATCTCGATGAGCGCACCGGGGTGCCGCTCGGCGTGCGGCACACTGCCCAGGTTCCGTCGCCGACGCACATTCTGCCGGTGCGCTGACCGCGTTCTGGTCGCCGGAGGCGACGCCGCATGGCTGGCATGGCTGGCATGGCTGGGCTGGGCTGGGCTGGGCTGGGCTGGGCTGGGCTGGGCTCGGCTTGGGCGGCTTGGGCGGCTTGGGCGGCTGAGTGCGTCTACGGTGCGTCTCGTACGCGTTCCGGTGCTCCGGCGCTGGCGCCGAGCGCGAGCCGACGTTCTCGCTTGCGCTCGCTACGGGCGGGGTACTCGATGCTCGCACGGGATGCGGCTTCCGCGGGGCTGCGCGTCGCCGGTCCGGTGCCTTCGTCGCCGACGCGGCCCTGTCAGCACCCTCGCGCCCAGGGTGCACCGGGGTGGTTAGGCGGCGAGTGTGTAGCGGGCGGTTCCGCCGAGGCGTGGTGTTTGTTGGGGGTCGATGTTCGGTGGTGGGATGAACCAGACTTTGGCGGTGGTGGTGCCGTCGATGTGAATGTTCCATCCGTTGTCGTGGATGCGGTGGTGGCAGTTGTCGCAGAGCAGGATGCCGTTGTCGAGGTTGGTTGTGCCGTGGTCGCGGTTCCACCAGTTGATGTGGTGTGCGCGGGTCATGGCGGGTGGGAGGGTGCACATGGCGCATCCGCCGTCTCGTTCGGTGAGGGCGAGGCGTTGGGTCCGGGTGAAGAGGCGTTTCTCTCTGCCCCAGTCGAGGATTTCGCTGTCCGAACCGAGGACGCAGGGGATGACGCCGCCGTTGGCGGCCATCTGGCGGGCGGTGCTGATGCTGATGGGGTGGTCGGTTCCGTCGATGGTCGCGTACCCGGTCCCGTGGGTGAGGTCTTCCAACCCGACGCGGACGATGACGGTGGCTCCGGCGAGGGCGGGGGCGCTGGTGTCGCAGCCGAGGGTGTGGGCGCAGAGGTCGGCGAGGGCGTCGGCCTGCAGGTGCGCGATGGTACGGTGGGCGGCGTCCGGGGCGTCGGGGTCGAGTGCGTTGGCTCGTGCGGCGAATACCGCGGTCACGTAGCCTTCGATGGCGGCTTTGATGGGGGCGGCGGTAGCGACGTCGATGTCTGCGGTGAGGTGCAGCCTCCCATCGCGTTCGCTCAGGAGGAGCCGGTTCTGGGCGCGGGCGGCTTCTTCCCGCGGGAAGACCCCGTCCGGATCCAAGTGCGCTTCCGCGCGGGTGAGCAGTCTGCGGACCTCGTCCAAGGACAGTCCTGCCGCTTTCTCGACGAGCAGTGCTTCGGCTTCGGCGACCCGGTCGGCGTCGATCGTGAGCCGCACCCGGTCCAGCAACCCGATGATGAGCCCCGCGGCCTGCGTCCCGAGCATCCCGCTGGCAAGCGCGGCCCGCACGGCCGGGTATTTCGCCGGGAGTCGTGCGCCGAGGAGGTCGGTGCGGGGTGCGGTCGCTTCTCCCACTTTCACCAGCCGGGTCGCGTCCCCGGTGGACCGGCCGGTCGCAGCCGCGACGAACTGTCCCGCGTTGCGGAACCCCTGCTCTTTCGCCAACGACTCCGCACCCAGCTCGGGTCGCGACTCCGACGCGATCCGAGCCGCGACCTCCGCCTCCAACCCGTCGATGAGCCGGTGCAGCACGGCCAGGGCGGCGTTCGCCTGCACCAGGGCTGCCCGGTCAAGGCCTGTCGCGTCCGCGGCATCCGACCACACCGCGTCGAGGCGGGTGACCGCCTCGTGCAGAGGATCCAGATGCGTCGTCGACATGCCTCCAGACTACGCCGAGGACACCGACAATGGAAGACATATACGAAAGATATCTTCGAATCTACGGGGATGCGTGCATCTCACATGCCCCCCACCCGCTGGATGCCGGGACGATAGCCGCATGACTGCGGAGCGGATCGCGCGTCTCCTCGCACGCAGGCCGAGAGCAGATACGCGCCGGGGACCACTTTCGTGATGGACACGATCCAGCTGCCCGGCAACTCCGGCACCTACCTCGACACGGCGTTCCACCGCTACGAGGGCGGGGCCGATCTCTCCGCCCTCGCCCTCGAGACGCTCGTCGACCTGCCGACCGAGGTGTTCCCCCTCGACGACGCACAGGAGCGCGGCATCCCGGCTTCGGTCTTCTTCGACCGCGACGTCCGGGGCAAGGCCGTGCTGCTGCACACCGGCCGCGACCGCCTCTTCGAACTTCGGAACGTTCCCCGTGCGCGCGTTCGCCCGAGTCCCCGCGGCTTGACCTCAAGCATTGTTGAGGTCCTAGCGTCCTCATCATGACATCGAGAACAGACGCGACGCCGACGGCGGCTCACTCAGCGGGCATCCTCAGCACCACCTACCTGTGGATCACGATCGGCGCGTGCGCGCTCGTGTTCCTCGGAGCCTTCGAATCCTTGGCCGTCACGACCGTGATGCCCTCGGTCAGCGCCGATCTCGACGGTGAGCGGCTGTACGCACTCGCGTTCGCCGGTCCGCTCGCGACCGGCGTCATCGGCATGGTGATCACCGGCAACTGGTCGGATCGCCGCGGACCCGTTGTTCCCCTGTACACCGCGGTCGCCGTCTTCGTGCTGGGGCTCCTCGTCGCGGGCCTCGCCCCGACCATGGAGGTCCTCGTCGCCGGGCGCTTCGCGCAGGGGCTCGGCAGCGGCGGCCTCATGGTCGCTCTCTACGTCGTCGTCGCCCGGGTCTACCCGCAGGCGCTCCACCCCGCGATCTTCGCCGGGTTCGCAGCGGCGTGGGTCATCCCGTCGCTCGTGGGCCCGACCATCGCCGGCCTCGTGGCCGAGCTCTGGGGCTGGCAGTGGGTCTTCCTCGGTGTGGTGGTCCTGGTCGTCGCCGCCCTGCTGATGGTGGTCCCGGCGCTGCGCGGGCTGCACGGCGGCGGAGATCTCACGACGCCGTGGGCGATCGGACGCCTGGGGTGGTCGGTGCTCGCCGCCCTCGCCGTCCTCGGCCTGAACCTGCTCGGCGACATCCCCGGCCCCGGCCCCGCACTCGCGGTCGTCGCGGCGGTCGTGGCGCTGATCGCCGTCCGCCCGCTCGTCCCCCGCGGAACTCTGCGCGCTCGTCGCGGGCTACCGTCCGTGATCCTCGTGCGAGGCATCGCCGCCGCGGCCTTCTTCGGCGCGCAGGTGTACCTGCCGTACCTCCTCACGGATCGGTACTCCCTCACGCCGACGCTCGCCGGTCTCGCCCTCACCGGCGGCGCCCTGGCCTGGTCGGCCGCGGCGACAGCGCAGGGCCGCTGGGGTGCGCGGCTGTCGAGCGTGACTGCCATCCGCGCCGGAACGATCCTCGTCCTCATCGGCATCGCTATCGTCCTGGTGACCGCGCCTCTCGGGCTGTCCGCCGTCCTGATCGCGGTCGCGTGGGTCGTGGCGGGGCTCGGAATGGGCCTGATGAGCCCGAGGACCAGCGCGCTCACGCTGGCGATGTCGACCCCGAAGACGCAGGGCTTCAACAGCTCAGCGATGACGGTCGCCGATTCGTTCGGAAGCGCGCTCGCCCTCGCGATCACGGGGACCGTGTTCACCTCGGTGGCGACTCTGCTCAATCCGTTCACGGCCGTGTTCGCGCTGGCCGTCGCCCTCGCGGTCGCCGCCGCCGTGCTTGCGCCACGCGTGCGCCCGGCCGTCGGCGAGACCCCGTCATCCGACGCCGCGGCGACGTAACCGGCAGCGCGTCGAACCTTACGGTTCGGGGACTTCCGGAACAACCCCCGTGACTCGGCGTTGCACTTGGACAAGACTGGGAAGGTGCAGCGGATGACAGAAGAGTACGACCTCATCGTGATCGGGGCGGGTCCCGTCGGCGAGAACGTGGCGGACCGGGCCGTGCAGGGCGGACTCACCGTCGTCATCGTCGAAAGCGAACTCGTCGGCGGCGAATGCTCGTACTGGGCGTGCATGCCGTCGAAGGCGCTGCTGCGCTCGGGCCAGGCGCTGCGCGCCGCCCTGCGCATCGCCGGCGCCGCCGAAGCCGTCACAGGCGCATTGGATGCCGAGGCGGTCCTCGCCCGTCGCAACTCGTTCACGAGCGACTGGTCGGATGCCGGTCAGGTGTCCTGGCTCGGCAAAGCCGGGATCGACCTGGCCCGCGGTCACGGCCGCATCACCGGTGAGCGCGAAGTCACCGTGACGGACGCGGATGGCGCCACCCGCGTCCTGCGCGCCCGTCATGCCGTCGCCATCAGCACGGGCACGGATGCCGTGATCCCCGGCATCCCCGGCCTCGCGGAGGCGAAGCCGTGGACGAGCCGCGAGGCGACCAGCGCGCAGGAGGTGCCTGGTTCGCTCGCCGTCATCGGCGGCGGCGTGGTCGCGGTCGAGATGGCCACCGCCTACGCCTCCCTCGGGTCGCACGTCACGGTGATCGCGCGCGGCGACATCCTGGGCTCGCTCGAGCCGTTCGCCGGCGAGCAGGTCGCAGCCGGGATGCGCGAGCTGGGCGTCGACGTGCGCACGAACACCGCGACCAGCCGCGTCGACCGCGACGAGAGCGGCGTCACGATCACCCTGGGCGACGGATCGACGGTCGTGGCCGACGAGGTCCTCGCCGCCACCGGCCGCCGCCCGCGCAGCGGTGACATCGGCCTCGAGAACGTCGACCTCGAACCGGGGCGGTACATCGACGTCGACGACACGCTCAGGGTGCCGGGCAGCGACTGGCTGTACGCCGTCGGCGACGTCAATGGACGCGTGCTGCTGACGCATCAGGGCAAGTACCAGGCCCGCGCGGCTGGCGACGTGATCGCCGCCCGCGCGCGGGGCGAGGACATCCACGACGACGCGTGGGGTCGGCACGTCGCGACCGCCGATCATCGTGCGGTGCCGCAGGTCGTCTTCTCCGACCCAGAGGTCGCCGCCGTCGGTCTGACGGCCGCCGCGGCGCAGGAGGCCGGTTTCGAGACCGCCGTCGTCGACTACGATCTCGGCTGGGTCGCCGGAGCGAGCCTTCACCAGGACGACTACCGCGGACAGGCCCGCATGGTGGTGGATGCCGAGCGCGACGTCATCCTCGGCATCACGTTCGTCGGTCCCGACGTCGCAGAGCTCCTGCAGGCCGCCACGATCGCGATCGCGGGAGAGGTGCCGATCTCGCGACTGTGGCACGCAGTGCCGGCGTATCCGACGGTGAGCGAGATCTGGCTCCGCCTGCTCGAGGAGTACGGTCGCCGGTCGGCGTGAGCCGATGGTCGGAAGAACCATCCGATCGGGCATCCGCTCCGAAGGCACAGAGATGAGAGGACGCACGTCGATGCCGCCGATCATGACGCGCCGAGGGACCAGACCCCCGGGTGTCTGTGGCGTCCCCTACGCTCAGAACCTGATCCGAGGAGGACAGAAATGAAGGCTGTACTCGCAGGAACCACGATCGCCGAGGCGGACGAGGGCGACCTGATCCGCATCGAGGGCAACTGGTACTTCCCGCCGGCATCCCTCGCGCCGGACGTCCTCGTCGAGAGCCCGACGCCCTACACGTGCCCGTGGAAGGGCGAGTGCCAGTACTACTCGGTGCGCGCGGGCGGCGACGTCCACGTCGACCGGGCCTGGGCCTACCCTCACCCGTACCCGTCTGCGTTCGATCGGGTGGGGCAGGACTTCTCCGGCTACGTCGCGTTCGCACCAGACGTCGACATCGCACCGTAGCCGCTCCCCGAACGACCGGAGACACCATCGCATGATCGAGTTCCGTTCCGTATCCAAGCGCTTCCCCGACGGCACGCTCGCCGTCGAGGACTTCAGCCTCGTGCTCCCCTCCCGCAAGACGACGGTGTTCGTCGGGTCGTCAGGATGCGGAAAGACGACGCTGCTGCGCATGATCAACCGGATGGTCGAGCCGACCGCGGGCGATGTCGAGATCGACGGGGACAGCGTGCTCGACGGCGACCCCGTCGCGCTGCGCCGTCGCATCGGCTACGTCATGCAGAACTCCGGCCTCATGCCGCACTTCACGGTGATCGACAACGTCGCGACCGTACTGCGCCTCACCGGCGTCGCGAAGAAGCCCGCTCGTGAGCGCGCGCTCGAGCTGCTCGACACGGTCGGCCTCGATCGAGCGCTCGCCGACCGTTACCCGAGCCAGCTCTCCGGTGGTCAGCAGCAACGCGTCGGTGTGGCCCGCGGGCTCGCCGCCGACCCGAACATCCTGCTCATGGACGAGCCGTTCGGCGCGGTCGACCCGATCGTGCGCGCCGATCTGCAGCAGGAGCTGATCCGACTGCAGCAGGAGCTCGACAAGACCGTGGTGTTCGTCACGCACGACATCGACGAGGCCTTCCTGCTGGGCGACCAGGTCGTGATCCTCGACAAGGGGGCGCGGATCGTGCAGGTCGGCACCCCGAGCGAGATCATCGAGAACCCGGCCGATGACTTCGTCGCCGCCTTCATCGGCGCCGAACGCGGACGCCGCGCGTTGCGCCTGAAGCACACGCCGCACGGCACGGTCGTGGTCGATTCGGAGGGGCGGACGCAGGGCGCTCTCATCGAGGACGGCGCATGACCTGGGTCTTCGACAATCTCGACCTCATCCTCGCGCTGAGCGTCGAGCACCTGCGGCAGAGCATCATCCCCATCGTGCTCGGCCTGGTGCTGTCGCTGCCGCTGGGGTGGGTCGCGTGGCGGTACAAGCTCGTCCGCGGTCCCCTCATCGTGCTCACCGGCCTGCTGTACACGATTCCGTCGCTCGCGCTGCTGATCCTGCTGCCTGCATCGCTCGGCTACTCGGCCACGAGCCCGTCCAACCTGATCCTCGCGCTGACCATCTACGCGGTGGCGATCCTGGTGCGCTCGGTCGCTGACGGTCTGGACTCGGTCGACGCCGCCGTCCGCCAGTCGGCCACCGCGGTGGGCTTCGGCGGCGCGCGGCGGTTCTGGACGGTCGACATCCCGCTCGCCGGCCCGGTCATCCTCGCCGGGCTGCGCGTGACCGCGGTGAGCACGATCTCGCTGGCCACGGTCGGCATCCTGATCGGCGTCGAGAACCTCGGGTACCTCTTCACCAACGGCCTGCAGCGCCGCATCATCGCCGAGGTGTTCGCCGGTATCCTCGCGGTCGTCCTGATCGCGCTCATCATCGATCTGCTGCTCGTGCTGGCCGGACGCCTGATGATGCCGTGGACGCGCGCGACCACCGCGACCAGACGCGTCGTCACACCGGTAAGGCCCGCCGCATGAACCTCTTCGCGGATGCGCTGGCCTGGCTGTTCTCCCCCGAGCGGCTGGAGGGTCCGTACGCCCTGCCGATCCTGCTCGGACAGCACCTGTACTACACGATCGTCTCCGTGCTCATCGCCGCCGCGATCGCCATTCCGGCTGGCTGGCTCATCGGGCACACCGGCCGGGGTCGTGAGATCGCCGTTGCGATCTCGGGCGCTGCACGCGCGATCCCGTCCTTCGGTCTGATGATCCTGCTCGTCCTGCTGCTCGGCGTGCTGCGCGTGCCCGAGGCAGCGATCATCACGTTCGTGATCCTGGCGATCCCGTCGCTGCTGGCCGGCGCCTACACCGGGCTCGAGGCGATCGACCGTCGCACGATCGACGCCGCACGAGCCGTGGGCATGACGCCGTGGCAGGTGTTCTGGAAGGTCGAGGTGCCGCTCGGGATGCCTCTGCTCGTCGGCGGCATCCGCGCAGCGCTCCTCCAGGTCATCGCCACCGTCACGATCGCCGCGTACGTCAACCTCGGCGGGCTCGGCTGGCCGATCATCCAGGGCATCCCGCTGCAACGATTCGACCAGGTGCTCGGCGGGGCGATCCTCGTCGCCCTCCTCGCGCTCATCACCGATCTGCTGATGGCCATCGCACAGCACGCGGCGGTGCCCACCGGCATCCGCGTCCAGCAGACCACCAGAGCCGGACGCCGGGCACGTACCACGGCGTCCGCCACCGCCTGAATCAGACCCCCCCAAGAGAGGAACACCATGTTCATCGCACGAAAGTCCCGCATCGCGCTCGCCGGTGTCGCGGCCGTCGCCGCGTCGCTCGTCCTGGCCGGATGCTCGAACAGCAACCCGCTCGAAGAACCGACCGACGAAGGATCCAGCGGCGGCGACACGATCGTCGTCGGCTCGCAGGCCTACTACTCGAACGAGATCGTCGCCGAGATCTACGCTCAGGCACTCGAGGCCGAAGGCTTCACGGTCGAGCGCCAGTTCAACATCGGCCAGCGCGACGCCTACATCCCCGAGCTCGAATCCGGCGCAGTCGACCTGTTCCCGGAGTACACCGGCAACCTGCTCGAGTTCTACGACGACGCAGCCACCGCGACCAGCCCGGACGACGTGTACGCCGCCCTCCAGGAGGCGCTCCCGGAGGAGCTCACCGCGCTCGACTACTCCGAGGCCAGCGACCAGGACACCTACACCGTCACGAAGGAGTTCGCCGAGGCCAACGGTCTCACCACGATCGCCGATCTCGCGAAGGTCACCACTCCCGTGACGCTCGGCGGCGCACCCGAACTGGAGCAGCGGCCCTACGGCCCGGCCGGCGCCAAGGAGGTCTACGGAGTCGACGTGGCGTTCTCGGCCACGGGCGAGACCACGCTCGAGTCGCTCCTGGCCGGCGAGATCCAGGTCGCCGACATCTACACCGCGGCGCCTGCGTTCCAGACCGAGGAGATCGTCGCGCTGGAGGACCCGGAGAACCTGATCCTCGCCTCGAACGTCGTGCCGATCGCGTCGACGGATGTCGCGGACGAGATCGCGGACGTCATCAATGCGGTCAGCGCCGAGCTCGGTGCCGATGACCTCGTCGCCCTCGGCGTCCAGAGCACCGAGGACCAGATGTCGCCGGACGACATCGCGTCGCAGTGGCTCGAGGACGCCGGCCTGAACTGATCGCACCCGCGAACAGACGATGCCCCGGAAGCCGCATGGCTTCCGGGGCATCGTTCGTCGTACGCGGCGCGCGCGTCAGAGCCGCGAGTCCTGCCGCGGCACCCAGACCTTCTTGATGATGATCAGGATGGATGCCGTGACCGGCACCGCGACCAGGGCACCGAGGAGCCCGAGCAGCGTACCGCCGACCATCGCCCCGATGACGACGAGCGACCCGGGCACCGACACCGCCTTGCTCATCACGCGCGGGGTGAGGAAGTACGCCTCGAACTGCATGTACACGAGGTAGATCGCGGCGAAGATGAGCGCGAGCAGCGGATCGCTGAACAGCGCGATGACCGAGCCGATCATCCAGAACAGCACCGATCCGACGAGCGGGATCAGCGTGATCAGGAAGGCGGTCACCGCCAGCAGCAGCGGGAACGGCAGACCGAGCACCGAGTACAGCAGGAGCACGACGAGCGAGTTGATGAATGCCAGCGTCACCATGCCCATGACGTATCCGCCGACCGAATCCGTGATCTGGTCGGTGATGATCTCGGTGTTCGCGCGGTCGCGGGCGGGCAGCAGACGCAGCATCGCCTGCTTCATGCCGGGCAGCGTCGCCACGAAGTAGATGATCAGCACGAGCACGATGATCGCGCCCGAGATGCCGCTCGCGATCGAGGCGCCCACCTGCAGTGCACCGCCGCCGATCGCGGCGATGTTGCCCGGATCGGTGAGGAAGCTCTGGACCTGACCGACCAGATCCTCGAAGTTGTCGCCGAACTGCGCCTCGAGCGTGGCGTACAGATCGCTCGACTGGAAGTCGCGGATCATGCCGGGGACATCCTGGACGAAGCTCGCGATCTGCTGGACGACCACGGGGACGACCGCCCAGATCACGAGACCGAGCAGCACGAGCAGCGAGACCAGTACGGTCACGAGCGCCCACGGCCGCGGCATCCGCTGCCGTTCGAGGAAGCGGACCGCAGGGTCGAGGCCCAGCGCGGCGAACAGCGCGAGCGCGATGTAGATCAGCACGGTCGACAGGTTCGTGATGGCGAGTCCGAGCGCGATCGCGGCGAGCCCGCCGAGGGTCACGAGGAAGCCGAACACGAACGGGCGGTCGATGCGCGTCCAGAACGACCGCGTCGACGGCGTCGGCTCGACGAACGGCCGAGTCGTGAGCTCGGGCTCCGGCTCGTGCTCGCGCTCCTCGCGACGGCGGCGCTTGGACGGCTTCTCGGCGACGGGAACGGAGTTCTCGGTCTCGTCCGCGGGAGTCTCGGTGCTCATCCGTTCACTCTAGGGGAGGGGCGATATCGTGGGGGATATGACAGATGACGCCGCCAGGAACGAACTGCTGCGCCTGCGCGCCAGCATCGACAACATCGACGCCGCCCTCATCTTCATGCTCGCCGAGCGCTTCCGCGCGACGCAGCAGGTCGGACTCCTCAAGGCGCAGCACGCCATGCCGGCATCCGACCCCTCGCGCGAAGAGCAGCAGGTCGCGCGTCTGCGCGCGCTCGCCGAAGAGGCGCACCTCGATCCGGAGTTCGCCGAGAAGTGGTTCAACTTCGTGGTCGCCGAGGTCATCCGTCACCACACCGAGGCAGCGGAAGGGCGCTGACCTCCGTCACTTCGACGTGCCCTGCGACACCGATCCCTGCAGCTGGCGCTGGAACAGGATGTACACGATCAGCACCGGGACGATCGTGATGATCACGGCGGCGAACATCTCACCGAAGTCGAGCGCGTAGCCCGCCGAGGACGCATAGGACGCCATTCCTTGTGAGAGCACGTACTTCGTCGGGTCCGTGTTCAACGAAATCGGCAGCAGGAACTGGTTCCACAGGCCGAGGAAGTTCATGATGGCCACGGCCGCCATCCCCGGCTTCGCCATGGGCAGCATCACCTGGAAGAACGTGCGCCACTCGCTCGCGCCGTCCACGTACGCGGCCTCCTGGATCTCGTACGGCAGCGACTTGAAGAACGAGAACAGGAAGAACACCGTGAACGGCAGCGCGAACGCGACGTAGGTGACGATGAGTCCTGGCAGCGTGTTCAGCAGCCCCATCCCCTGCAGGATGAAGAACAGCGGAACGATCGCGAGGAAGACCGGGAAGGTGAGCCCGGCGAGCATGAGGTAGTAGATGATCCGGCTCCCCGGCAGCGAGAACCGCGCCAGCACGTAGGCGCACATCGCACCCAGTACCATGACGAGCACGAGCGAGACGCCGACGACGATGATCGTGTTGATGAACATGCCGCCGAAGTTGTTGCCCACCCAGGCGTTGACGTAGTTCTCGAAGCTCCACTGCGCCGGCAGGCCGAACGGCGAGGCGAAGATCTCCTTGGTGGTCTTGAAGGAGCCGATGAAGGTCCACAGCATCGGCAGGATCACGACGAGCGACCAGATGGCCAGCACGACGTGGGATGCCCCGCCGACGGCCTTGTCGCTCGCGGTGGACTTCGCCGCGGCCCGTCGTGGCTTCGCCCTCGGGTCGATCGTGATCGCGGCGCGGGTGTCGACGCTCATGCGCGTCCTCCTTCATCCTTGCCGCCGATGAGGCGGAACACGCCGATCACGATCGCGGCGAACAGCAGGGTGATCACGGCGAGCACGACACCCATCGCGCTCGCCAGGCCGAACTGGCCCTTCTCGAACGCGGTGCGGAACAGGTACTGACTCATCACCAGCGTGCTGTTGCCAGGGCCGCCGGTGGAGTTGAGCCCTGCCATGTAGACGAAGGCATCCAGGGCGAGGATGCCGAGGTAGATGTACGCCGTCTGCACGTTGTCGCGGATCTGCGGGAGCAGGATCGAGGTGACGGTGCGGAAGCGCCCTGCGCCGTCGATGCGCGCGGCCTCCAGGGTCTCGCCGGGGATGCCCTTGATCGCGGCGATGAAGAGCACCATGTAGAAGCCGACCATGCTCCACACGATCACGAAGATCGTCGCGGCCATCGCGGTGCGCTCGTCGCCGAGCCAGGCGAAGCCGTTCGTGTCGATCCCGACGACGCCGAGCAGGCCGTTCAGCAGGCCGCTGGGCGTGTAGATCATGTTCCACAGGATCGCGATCACGATCGCGGGGATCACGTACGGGAAGAACGAGACCACCCGGTAGAAGCTCGACCCCGTCAGTCCCCGCACCTGGCCGTGGCTCGGGCCGCCGACCGTGATCATGCTCGCGAAGACCAGGGCGATCACGATCGTGATGAGCGGGACGACGATCGCCAGCAGCAGGTTGTTGCCCATCGCCTGCAGGAACGTCGGATCCCGGAAGAGTCGAACGAAGTTGTCGACGCCGACGAAGTCCATGGTCGGCGAGAAGCCGGTCCAGTTCGTCATCGCGTAGTAGACGGCCTGGATGAACGGCGAGATGACGAAGATCAGGAAGATCGCGACCGGGAGCCCCAGGAACACCAGCAGGAACGAGACGTAGTCGAACGTCATCCTGCGCCGCAGGCCCGCACGGGGCGCCTTGCGGCGTCCCGTGCGGGTGGTGACGACGGCCCTGGTGTCCAGGGCCGCGTCGACCGGGGGAGCGCTCAGGCTCATTTGATCTCGATCTTCTCGATGGAGCTGTCCTCGCGGATCTTGTCCGTCAGCGCCTGCAGCTGCGACGTGATCTCCTCGACCGTCATCTTGCCGTCCAGGAACGAGTTCCAGATCGGCAGCTGGTCGGAGTTCATGCCGTACAGGTTGAAGGACTTGATCGTGAACATGCCGGTTCCGGCGGCCGCGATCATCTCCACCTGCGACACGAGCGCCGTCGAACCGAATCCGTCCTCCGGCACGATGTCCTTCACGACGGTCGGCGCGAGCTTCTCCTTCGAGAACGCGGATGCCGCCTCCTTCGAGAGCATCGTGCGCAGCAGCTCCTTGCCACCGGCGACGTTCTTCGCCTTCGATGGCACGATGAACGGCTCGCCGGCCTCGGCCCGCATGAAGCCGGCCGGCGTCGTCGCATCGCCGTCGAGCGGCATCTCGCGCACGCCCATCATCTGGAAGTTGTCGGCGGTCGTCTTCTTCATCTCGTTCTCGATCCACGATCCAGACGGGTACAGCAGCGCCTCCTGGTCGAGGCTCCACTGCGACTGGGCCTGCGTGAACTGTGTGCCGCCACCGCCCGGCTTGACGAAGCCGGAGGCGATGAGGTCGTGCAGGATCGTCAGGATGGACTGCAGGGTCGGGTGCGACCAGCATCCCTCCTCCAGGTTCTCCAGCGGCAGGCGCACGTCGTCGCCGGACTGGATGACCGCGGAGTCGACGACGAAGGTCTGGTAGTAGGTCGCGGCCTCCTTGCCCCAGAGGAAGAGGTACTTGCCCTTCGCCTTGGCCGCCTCGCCGAGCGGCTTCAGGTCCTGCCAGGTCTGCGGCGGCTCCCAGCCGTTCTCCTCGAACAGGCTGCCGGAGTACCAGACGCCGTACGTGGTGAACACGTAGTTGAGAGCTGCGAACTTGTCGCCGAAGGTGCCGGGGGCCTTCACGCCGTCGAACAGGGTGTCGGCGATCTTCTGCCCCTCGAGGTTCTCGGCTTCGAGGACATCGCTGAGGTCCTCGAGCTGGTCGAGGATCGTGTTCCAGCCGATGGAGTTCGCGCCGGAGTTGTCGACCAGATCCGGCGGGTTGCCGCCGACGAAGCGGGGCTGCAGCTCCTGCGCGATCTTGGTGGATGCCGAGACCTTGGCGGTGACGCCATCGAGTGCGTCGTTGCCGGCCATGATCTTCGCGGCGTTCTCGACGTAGTCGACGCCGTAGCCGCCGTCGAAGATGACCGCGTCGACGGTCGAATTCGCGGCGACGCCGAACGGGTTGTCGGCGGTGACCTCGCCGGCGGGGCCGCTACCGCCGCCTCCGCCGCCGGGTGCGGCGCACGAGGCGAGGGACATGCCGAACGGCAGCAGCAGCGCCGTCGCTGCCGCTCCGCGCAGCAGAGTGCGGCGGCTGATGGAGGATTCGGTGAGTTCCATCTTCGTACCTTTCGTTGGGGCGTCGGTGGAGGCGCCGTGTTCTTGTTCGGGTTTCAGTCGCCGCGTCGGATGCGGCCGCGATAGCGGTCTTCGAGCACGGAGTTGTGCTCGTCGCCGCCGGGGATGTTGGCGGAGATGTACATGGGCGGCACCTCCCCGCGTTCGACGATCCGGTTCGCCGCACCGAGCGTCAGCAGCTGCGCGATGTACGCGCCGGTGATCGACGAGACCGCGCCGGCGCCGATGCTGCCGTCGAGTGCGAGGGTGGTGTCGCCGTACGGGGCGAGGTTGTCGATCACGACGTCGGCGACCTCGCTGAGCCGCCTGCCGGACGGATGCTTCGGCTGCACGCGCGCGGTGTGCTCGAGGCTCGTGACGGCGATCACCGTGTGTCCGCGCTCCTTGGCCCACAGTGCGGTGCCGACGATCGATCCGTTCACGCCCGAGTTCGACGCGATCATGAAGGCGTCGTGCTCGCCGACGGGCACGGTCGCCATGAGTTCGTCCACGACCCAGGGTTCGCGTTCGAGTGCCGCGGTGAGCACGCCGACCTCGCGTTCGCCATGGAGCACGATGTCGCGCAGGGCGAAGCGGTTGGTCGGGATCAGACCGCCCGCGCGCCCCGCGATCTCCATCGCGAACGCCTCGGAGTGTCCGGTGCCGAACGTGTGGATCACGCCGCCGGCATCGATGCACGCGACCATCAGATCGATCGCGGCATCGAGGGCGCCGCCTTCGGCATCCGCGGTGAGACGGGCCAGGCGCCGTGTCGTCTCATGGAGCAGATCGGCAGGGGCGGCGGTCATGCACCCACCTCCTGTGGTGTGGTCGCTCGAGCATCCGATGGGCGGGCCCGGCGGTGCGCGGACACCGCCATGGCGGTGGCGGCGAGCCGGGTCGCGGCCGAGTCGAACATCTGCTGGGCGATGAACAGGTAGAGCAGGTCGATCACGAACAGCTGCGCGTGCTTGACCGACATGTCGTCCGGGCGCAGGTAGCCGACCGGTGCCGCGGTCGTGATCGACACCGCGGCCACCTCGGCGATCCAGCTCTCGTCGTCGTGGGTGATGGCGATCGTGAAGGCGCCGGCCGCGCCGGCCTGATCGAGCATCTGGACGGTCTCCTCGGTCTGCCCCGTGCTGGAGACGCCGATCGCGACCGACTCGGCGCCCTGCAGCACGGCGCTGGCGAGGCCGTCGTGGACGTCGGCCCAGGCGTGCGCGCTTATGCCGATCCGGTGCAGTCGACGCTGGAACTCGTCGGCGATGCCCGCGCTGCCGCCGAGACCGTAGATGTCGACGTGGCGGCTGGCGGCGATCGCCTGCGCGGCCTGGTCGACGGCGACGAGGTCGATGCCTTCCGCCGTGGTCTCGAGCCCCCGTACATGTGCGTTCAAGAGGGTGCGGAGGATCTTCTCCGGCGCATCGGTCGGTGCGAACTCGGCCCCGATGTCGGTGTGCCAGGCCTGCTCGGTGCTGCCGCGCCCGAGCTCGGTCGCGATGGCGACGCGGAACTGCGTGTACCCGTCGAAGCCGAGCGACCGGCAGAAGCGGGTGACGCTCGCCGGCGAGCTGCCGGCCAGTTCGGCGAGCTCCGTGATCGTGCGTTCGACCGGCGCGGTCGGCTGCGAGATCACGAGATCCGCGATCTTCGACAGCGCGATCGGCATGCCGTCACGGCGCGCCGAGATGCGTCCGATGATCGCGCCGTTGTCGGCGTCCAAACTGCGTGGCACCATTGCCTCCAGAACTCGCCGCAGGAAGTTCACGTTGGAGTGAAAACTATTCTCACCGCGGACCGAGGTCAAGTTAGGACGCATAACAAATGGGTCACGACATGGTGATGATCGGCGTGGACGGCGGCGGCACGGCGACGCGCGCCGTGCTCACGACGCGGGACGGGCGCTGCCTCGGCTACGGGGTCGCCGGGCGCGGAAATCCGATCTCGGCCGGTGTCGAGCAGGCGGCCGGTGCGGTCCTGGACGCGGTCAGTGCCGCGGTGGCGATGTCCGGCCGGGCGATGGGTGACGTGTCCATGATCGCCGCGGCACTCGCGGGGCAGGCGGTGAACGGCGCGGGCGCCGCGCTTCTGCGCGCGCGACTGGAAGAGGCCGGCTTCGATGGCGCGCTCCGGTTCGAATCCGACCTGCTCGCGACGTACTTCAGCGGCACGGCCGCCGACTCCGGCTACGCGATCGTGTCCGGCACCGGTGCGTGCGCGATCCGCGTCGAAGACGGCCGGATCGTCGCGACGGCTGACGGCCTCGGCTGGCTGCTCGGCGATCGCGGCAGCGGGTACTGGATCGGACAGCGGGTCGCGAAGGCGGTGATCCGCGATCTCGACGACGCCGGGCCGGCGACCGCGCTCACGCCGCGGCTGCTCGAGCGGTGGGGCATCCAGTCGCACGTCACCCGATCGGCGGGGGCCGAGGGGCGCCCGCTCGCGCTCGAACAGCTCGTCACGACGCTGTACGCGCTGGTGCCGATCGAGCTGGCCGCGCTCGCGCCGCTCGCGTTCGATCATCCGGACGATCCGGTGGCCGCCGGCATCCTGCGCCGTGCCGGTGCGCACCTCGCCGACTCGCTCGTCGCGGTGCTCGCCGCACCAGGACCGCTCGTGATCGGGGGAAGCATCCTGTCGCGCCCAGGGGCGGTGCGCGACGCCTTCCACCGCCGACTGGGCGATGGTGCGGTCGTCGAAGTCAGCCCGGTGGCGGACGGCGCCGTCGGTGCTGCCGTGCTCGCGCTGCGTGCCGACGGCTGCTCCGTGACGCAGGACAGGCTCGACTGTCTCGTCGAAACCGTCGAACGCATGCGGTGACACCTCGTCCATGACCCTCCTCCTCGAGCATCTGACGCCATTCTATGATCTAATGCGTTAGAAACAATCAAAACTTTGCACAATCTCGATGAGGAGAGCCCGATGGTGGATTCGTCGCCCGGTGCGCACATGCGCGTGGAACTGCGGTCGCAACCCGAGACCTGGGCGCGCGCGGCGGAGATGCGCGCCGAGCAGCGCCGCCTCCCGGCGCACGGCGCCCGCATCGCCGTCGTCGGCTGCGGCACGAGCTGGTTCATCGCGCAGTCGTACGCGGCGCTGCGCGAGAGCGCTGGTCTCGGCGAGACCGATGCGTTCGCGGCATCCGAGGCCTTCGTCGATCGCGGCTACGACGCCGTCGTCGCGCTCACCCGCTCCGGAACCACGACCGAGGTGCTCGAGCTCACCGAGCGCATCACGGGCCGGCACACCGGGCGGGTGCCCGTCATCGGGGTGATCGGCGACCCGGCGTCTCCGCTGGTCGACCTGGTCGACGATGCAGTGCTGCTCCCGTTCGCCGACGAGCGCTCGGTCGTCCAGACCCGGTTCGCCACGACCGCGCTGGCGCTGTTCCGTGCCTCGCTGGGAGAGGACCTCACCCGCGCGATCGAAGACGCAGCGGCCGTGCTCGCCGAGCATCCGGATGCCGAGCTCACCACGGCCGAGCAGTACACGTTCCTCGGGCGCGGATGGACGATCGGGCTCGCGCACGAGGCCGCGCTCAAGCTGCGCGAATCGTCGCAGAGCTGGACCGAGTCGTACCCGTCGATGGACTACCGGCACGGCCCGATCGCGATCGCGGCGCCTGGACGCCTCACGTGGCAGTTCGGGGCGGCACCGGCGGGCCTCGCCGAGCAGGTGCAGGCGTCCGGCGGCCGGTTCGTCCAGCACGACATCGACCCGATGGCCGACCTCGCGCGTCTGCACCGCGTCGCTCTCGAGCGAGCGCTGCAGGCCGGCCTCGATCCGGATCTGCCGCGGGGCCTCACCCGCTCGGTGATCCTGGGCGCGTGAGCACGTCGTCGGGCGAGGGCACGGCCCCGATCGGCGCCGGTGCGCCGGTGCTGGCGTTCGACGTCGGCGGGACGGATGTGAAGTCCGCGCTCTTCGACGCCGACGGAGCAGCACTCGGTCTGCGGCGGACACCGACACCGCACCTCCGCGCTGACCCGGCCGCGGCGCTGATCCACGAGCTCGGCGTGCTGGCCGACGAGCTGCGGGTCCGGCATCCGCTCGTCGTGCCGCAGGCCGCCGGCATCGTGGTGCCCGGCATCGTCGACGCGGATGCCGGGGTGGGCGTCTTCGCGAGCAACCTGGGCTGGCGCGCTGCGCCGCTGCGCCGACTCGCTGAGGACCGCCTCGGGCTGTCGGTGGCGTTCGATCACGACGTCCGGACGGCGAGCTGGGCGGAGTACCGGCTGGGTGGGGCGCGCGGCCAGGCGAACGTCGTCGTGCTGATCGTCGGGACGGGGATAGCGGGGGCGATCCTCGTCGACGGCGTCCCGTACACCGCCAGCGGCTACGCCGGCGAGATCGGGCACTCGCCGATCGCGGACGGCCCGCTGTGCGCCTGCGGCGGGCGGGGGTGCCTGGAAGCAGTGGCCTCGGCGGGGGCGATCGTGCGCCGGTATGCCGCAGAGACCTCGACCGTGCCCGAGGGGGCGCGCGACGTCATCGCCCGTGCCGCGGCCGGCGACGCGGTGGCCGCGCGCATCTGGGATGAAGCGCTGGATGCTCTGACGCTCGCGCTCGCCCAGCTCACCGCCGTCCTCGCGCCGGACGCGATCGTCATCGGCGGAGGGCTGTCGCGCGCGGGCGGCGCCCTGTTCGACGAGGTGCGCACGCGTCTGGACGCGCGACTGAGCTTCCACCGCCGCCCCGAGCTGGTTCCGGCGCAGCTGCAGGGCGATGCCGGTCTGATCGGTGCAGCGCTGCGGGCGAGGGAGCGCGCATGATCCTCGCCGTGACCCCGAACCCCGCGGTCGATCTGACCTGGGTGGTCGAGAAGACGGAGATCGGCGGGACGCATCGCGCCGACGCGGCAGCAGTGCGCGCCGGCGGCAAGGGGGTCAACGTCACCAGGGTCGCGCATGCCGCCGGGTTCGCCGCGTCTGCGCTGAGCACATGCGGCGGGGCGACCGGTGCCGAACTGCGCGCGGAACTCGAGGCGAGCGGCGTGCCGCATCGGCTCGTCCCGGTCGCAGCTCCGACCCGTCGCAGCGCCGCCTGGGTGGATCGCTCGCTCGGCGACACGACGATCCTGAACGAGCGCGGGGCGAACCTTTCGGACGAGGAGTGGATGTGCGTGGTCGATGCTGTCCGCGAGGAGGTGACCGCGGCATCCGTGTTGGTGATCGCCGGAAGCCTGCCGCCTGGCGCGCCGCCTTGGCTGCTGCCCCAGCTCATCGGCCTCGGTGCGGGAATCGACGTGATCGTCGACACCGCGGGCCCTGGGCTGCTCGCGGCAGCGGATGCCGGGGCCGCTGTCCTCAAGCCCAATCGCGCCGAGATCGTCGAGGCCACAGGCATCGCGGATCCCGTCGCCGGCGCCCACGAACTGCTCCGCCGCGGTGCCGGTCTCGTGCTGCTCTCGCTCGGTTCAGAAGGGCTGTGCGCGATCGGCGATGATGTTCTGCTGCAGGCCCGGCTGCCCGAACCGCTGGCCGGCAACCCGACCGGCGCCGGTGACGCGGCGGTCGCGGCCGTCGCCTGCCTTCTGGATGCCGGCATCCGCGACACCGAGACGCTCCTGCGCCGCGCCACCGCGTGGTCGGCGGCCGCCGTGCTCATGCCGCTCGCGGGAGAGGTCTCGCCCTGCTGGCGAGAACTCGAACACGCACTCATCGTCGAGAAAACATTCGCCGCATGAGAAACCACGCCAGCGCCGGTTTCTCGCGCGCGGCGTGGTTTCTCGGCTTCCGCTCCCTGGGAAGGACTCCGCATGCCCCTCGTCCCCACCCGCGACCTCGTCGCCGAAGCCGTCGCCGCACGACGAGGCATCGGGGCGTTCAATGTGGTCCACCTCGAGACCGCCGAGGCGTTCGTTTCGGCATCCGAGGCCGCAGGACTGCCCGTCATCCTGCAGATCTCGCAGAACTGCGCCGACTACCACGGCGGGCTCGAGCCGATCGGCCTCGCGACGCTCGCGGTCGCGCGACGGGCCGAGACGCGCGTCGCCGTGCATCTCGATCATGCCGAGCGGCCGGAACTCGTCGATGAGGCGATCGATCTGGGATTCGGATCCGTGATGTTCGACGGCGGTGCGCTGCCCTACGACGAGAACGTCGCCCTCACCGCACAGGTGGCCGCCCGTGCTCGCGTCGCCGACGTCCACATCGAGGGCGAGCTCGGCGAGGTCGGCGGCAAGGACGGTGCGCACGCGCCCGGGATCCGGACGGATCCGGACGAGGCGCAGGCGTTCGTCGCCGCGACCGGGGTGGATGCCCTCGCCGTCGCGGTCGGCAGCTCGCACGCGATGACCGAGCGCAGCGCCGTGCTCGACATCGCGCTCATCCGCCGGTTGCACAGGGCACTCGATGTCCCGCTCGTGCTGCACGGATCGTCCGGCGTCCCGGATGCCGTTATCGTGGATGCCGTGCGCGCCGGTATGACGAAGATCAACGTCTCCACGCGCTTCAACGACGTCTTCACCGGCGCGATCAGGGAGCGGCTGGACGCGGACGCGACGCTCGTCGACTCGCGCCGGCACGTCGGACCCGCTCGTGCGGTGGTCGCCGCCGAAGCCGCCAGGATGCTGCGCCTGTTCGCTCTGACCGGAGCGGCGTGAAGCGCGCGGCGCGGCTGAGCGCGATCCTCGACCTGCTCGCCGCCGAGGGCGAGGTGACGATCGACCAGCTCGTCGAGCGATTCGGCGCATCGCCGGCGACGAGTCGGCGGGACCTGGACAGCCTCGCCGAACAGCGACTGCTGACCCGGACGCACGGCGGCGCGGTGGCACAGTCCGTGGCCTACGAACTGCCGGTGCGCTACAAGAGCCACCTGCGCACCGATGCGAAGGAGCGGATCGCGCGTGCAGCGGCCGCCCTCGTCGAACCCGGCGCGACCGTCGGACTCTCCGGCGGCACGACGACCACCGCGCTCGCCGCCGCGCTGGCCGCGCGCCAGGACCTCGGCGAGATCACCGTGGTCACGAACGCCGTCAACATCGCCGCCCAGCTCGCGACCCGGCCGGATATCAAGGTCGTCGTGACCGGCGGCGTGATCCATTCCCGCAGCTACGAGCTGGTCGGTCCGTTCGTCGAGCAGCTGCTCTCCGGCATCCACCTGGATGTCGCTTTCATCGGCGTGAACGGGATCTCGGCGGACACCGGAGCAACCACCCACGACGAGCGCGAGGCCGCCGTCAATCGGATGATGGCCCAGCGCGCCGAGCGGGCGGTGATCGTGGCCGACTCCGACAAGGTCGGAGCCGTCGCCTTCGCGCAGGTCGGCGATGCGACGCTCTTCCCACTGCTCATCACGGATGCGGGCATCGCCGATGCCGCGGCGGACGCACTGACCGACGCCGGATTCGGGATCCTGCGCGCGGAGTGAACCCAGTAGGGGCGCCGCGGTGTTCCCCGCGACGCCCCCCGAGCAGTCGATGTCGATCCTCTGCGCTCCCCAGCGCGCAACTCCCCAGTATCGAAGATCCCCGCGACCTCCCTCGCGCCTCCCCCTTTGGCGCTTCCGCGTGACATCGTCTGAACATCAAGAGCGGCATCCACCGGATCTGATACATCGAATCGAGAAATTCTTCCGGCGACTTCTCGCCCGGTGAGACGGCGGCTCTCAGAGGGCCGTTCCGTGCACTTGGAACGGCGTCCGCAGGCCGGTCGCATCGGATGCCGCGGCGAGCGCCACCGCGGGATCGTGACCCGCGCTGAGACCGGTGTGCACGGTGGCGAGCAGTTCGCTCGCCACGTCGTCCGCGACCACGGTCGGGGCGGCGATCACCGCGCGGGTGCCGGCGTGCAGCCACACCCGTGTCATCCCGAGCGCCTCCTCGCCCCAGCGCACGGACGAGCGGCCGAGCTCGCACGCGGACAGCACGACGGTGTCCGGAACGCGGGGGATCAGGTCCACGTCGTACCCGAACAGGGTTCCGTCGACGAGCTCGAACCCGGCGAACAGCGGATTGTCCACGGTGTGTCTGCCGTGGGCGGCGATGTGCAGGACGTCGACCCGGTCGGCGAGCGCCGTCACGGCATCCACCCGCGCATCCGATCCGATGAGCACGGTGGCGTCCCGCCAGGCGGACGCCGCGGCGTGCGTCTCCTCGGCCGCGCGCGGGACGCGCGGGCCGGCGGCGAATCCGGCCGATCGCGCGTTCCGTGCGGCGCCACGATCCTCGAACCAGCGCGACACGGAGGGGGCGAGCACGAAGGGGATCCCCGCCACCTGCGGGAGCATCCCCCAGGGGATGCCGCCGAGCGCGCCGGGGACGGTGAGGATGAGGCGGGACGCATCGCCTGCCACCGCGAGCACCGGTGCGAGCAGGGCGTCGCCGAGCACACGCATCCGCTCGTCCAGCGCCCCGCTGACGATCGCCGCCATCGGCCCGGAGCGCACCGCCGCGGCGACGTCGAGGTCGGCGCGCAGACCCCGGGTCGCCCGCTCCACGTCTGCCCAACGCAGCCGGACGATGCGGGCATCGCTCACCGTGGTGATCACGCACACCAGCTCGTCTCCGGTGAAGACGTAGGACAGCACGGCGGTGCCGGCGTCGAGGACAGCCCGCACCTCGTCGACCCCGACGCGGCGACGCGCGTCGCCGGCGCCGGTGGCCGTCCACTGCCGTTCGCGGACCCGGTCGCGCAGCGCGCGCACCTGAGGGTGCGTCGTCCATTCGCTTCCGGTCAGCTCGGCGCGCAGCATCCGCAGTTCTGCCAGATCGGATGCCAGGGTCGGGTCGTGCGGCGGGCGGACGGGGACGACCTGCTGGCTGAGATGCCTGGCTCGTTCCGACCAGTCGAACAGGATGCCTGGATCACCGCTCGCGGCCGCAGAGCGCAGCCCCTGGAAGATGAGCTGCGTGCCGTGCATCGCGACGGACGCCTGCAGGTCGAGCGCGCCGAACGAGCGCTGCCAGTCCGTGAGCAGGTCGAGCCCGTCGGCGACGTGCCGGCGCGACGCGGCACCGCGAGATCGGGCGGCGCGCGCTTCGGCGGCGCGCAGCCTCAGCGGGGTCGGGGCGTGACGAGGCATCCGCGGCAGGGGTTCCGGCGCGCGGCCGCTTCTGGCCGCCGCCACGGCAGCGCTCAACCGTACGGCGGTGGCCTCGGTGGGAAAACCCGCCTCTGTCAGTGCGGCGGCGGCGGCGGCGAACTCCTCATCGCGCGGCGGTGACCCTGAGGCCAGCAGCGCATCGAGTCGGACCGCTGTGCTGCGTGCGGCCCAGCTGTCGCTGCCCTGCGCGCCGAAGCGACGCGCCGCGGTCCCGGCGACTTTCGCTGCCCGTTCCGGATCGTGCTGCAGCAGCGATCGGGCGAGGTGGAACTCCGCCTCTGCCCTGGCCTGACGCATCTTCGCCGCGCCGAAGATCACGGCCACGGACTCGAGCAGATGCTCGGCTTCGTCCACGAGGCCTGCGTCGCGCAGCACCTCGGCGCGGTCGAGATCGCTCATGGCCGCGCTGACATCGGACTCGGCCGCGATCACCGGGCGCGAGCGCGCCATCAGATCGAGGGCAGCGAGCAGATCGCCCGCCAGCAGCGCGGCATAGCCGAGATTGTGCCGGGCTTCGGCTTCGGCGGCGGCATCCCCGGCCGATTCGTAGATCTCCGCGGCCCGTTCGAGGTCGGCGGTGCAGCTTTCGAGCGCACGCCGCTGCATGTGCACGAGCGAGCGGTTCATCAGACAGTTCGCCAGCGCGACACCCGAGAGCCCGTCCACCGCGCGGGTCAACAGGGTCTCGGCCTCATCGAGCCGCCCGGCCCTGGTGCAGATCAGCCCGAGCTGACCGGCGAGGATGGCTGTCGTCTCCGGACTGATGCCGTTGCTCGTGAGAGCCTCCCGCACGAGCGCTTCGCCCCCCGTCGGATCGCCGCTCTGCGCGAGCGCGTACGACATGCTGCCGGCGATGCGAGCTCGCAGATCGGCATCGGCGTCCGGTGCGGCGGCAGCGCGCGTGAGCAGACGGCGCGCCTGAGCGAAGCGCTGCGCGTCGAGCGCTTCGCGTCCCCGCTCCCAGAGCTCCCGGCCCGAATTCCCCATCCGTCCAGGATGCCGTGTTCCCGGCGCCCTCGCGAGCGCATGACGTCGTCGCCGTCACCGATCGTTCACCCGACGTTTCGTTACAAGTACGGCGGTCTCGTAATTCCCGGACACCTCCACGAGTTCGAATACAGGTGTTCTCGCAATTCCCCCCCATTCGAAAGGTTCCGCCATGCGCCGTTACACCCTCCCTGCGGTGGGCATGCTCGGTATTGCCGCCCTCGCCCTGACCGGCTGCCAGTCCCCGGAGGCGGACGCCGCCGACGCGGCTGACGCGCCCATCACGATCGCCACCCTGCCCGCATCCGACGACCCGACCCAGGAGAACCCCATCGAGGCTCTCGTCGAGCTGCTCGAGGCGGAGACCGGCCGCGAGGTCGAGGTCACGGACGTGCCCGATTACCTCAGCGTCGTCGAGGCGATCCGCAACGACCACGTCGACATCGGAATCATGAGCGGCTTCCCGTCCGCGCTCGCGGTCAACACCGGCGAGGTCGATGCGCTTCTCGCGTGGAAAGGCTCGGACGACCCGGTCTCCACGTGCGTCGTGCTGGAGGACTCCCCGATCCAGACGCTCGAGGACCTCGAGGGCAAGACCGTCGCCTTCGCCGACCAGGCGTCCAGCTCCGGCTACTTCATGCCCGTCTACATGCTGCACGAGGCGGGTCTCGAGCAGGGCGAGGACTACGAGGCGATCTTCGCCGGCGGGCACGAGGGCAGTTTCGCAGCCCTCGAACAGGGCCAGGTGGATGCCGCGTGCACGGCGATCATGCTGACCGAGCTGGGCGCACCGATGTTCCCGTTCGCGGATGGCGAGTGGCGCGGCGTCGGCGAGAGTCCGGCCATGGACGTGATGGGCACGGTCCTCGCCCGCCAGTCGCTGGACGACGAGACGCGCACGCAGCTGGAAGAGGCCCTGCCGAAGGCCTTCTCCGAGGAGAACGCCGAAGCGCTCGCCGCCTACAGCTCCTTCATCGGCCTCGAGGTCGAGATCGCACCGGACCCCAGCATCTTCTCCTCCTTCGCCGAGATCGCCTCGGTCGCGGGCGTCGAACTCGAGGACCTGGAATGAGGACGGTGACGACGACGGATGCCGCGGCGTCCGCGCCCCGTCCGACCGGCGTTCCGGTGACGGCGGCCGAACTGCGGCAGGCGCTGCCGCTCGTGACCGTGCGGGATCTGCGGGTGTCGTATGAGAAGAACGCCAAGCCGGTGCTCGACGGCGTCGACCTCGACCTCTTCCCCGGCGAGACCGTCGCCCTGCTCGGCGCCTCGGGCTCCGGCAAATCGACGCTCATGAAGAGCCTGACCGGATTCGCGCCGATCTCGGGCGGATCCGTCCGGGTCGCCGGCCACGACGTCACGAACCTCGCCCGCGGCGAACTGCGGACCCTGCGCAGCGAGGTCGGCCAGGTGTTCCAGCAGTTCAACCTCATCCCGCGGCTCAGCGTGCTCACGAACGTGCTCACCGGCGGCCTGCATGGCGCCGGTGCGATCAACCTCGTGGGCGGATTCTCCACGGCGCAGCGCACGAGGGCGCTCGAACTGCTCGACAGGGTCGGCATCGCGCACAAGGCCACCGAGCCCGCGCGTTCGCTCTCCGGCGGTCAGCAGCAGCGCGTCGCAATCGCCAGGGCGCTCATGCAGCAGCCGCGGGTGATCCTCGCGGACGAGCCGGTGGCGTCGCTCGATCCCAAGCTCGCCGGATCCGTGCTGCGCCTGCTGCGCGAGATCGCCACCGAGGATGGCATCCCGGTGCTGGTCAGCCTGCACGTGCTGCCGCTCGCGCTCGAGCACAGCGACCGCATCGTCGGCCTTAGGCACGGCGAGATGCTTGTCTCCGGTGCGACCGCTGACCTGGATGCCGACGCGCTGTCCGTGCTCTACGACGAGGAGGAAGACGATGACGACGAACACTGAGCCCCGTGCGCGGCGCGAGGCGCCGCAGCTGTCCGAAGCCGAGCGCGATCGCCTGGAGCGCGCGTTCCGGATCCCGCGGACGCGGTTCCTGATCGGCATCCCGGTGGCCATCGGCATCCTGCTGTGGTCGGCGAGCGGCGTCGGGTTCGACTTCGCCGCACTCGCCGACGGCACCGTCAACATGGCCGAGTTCATGTCGCGGCTGTTCCCGCCGGACTTCTCCGACATCGGAACGATCCTCGCGCTACTGGTCGAGACGCTGCAGATGGCGATCATCGCCACCGTTCTGGGTGCCGTGCTGTCGCTGGTCGTCGCGTTCGGCGCCTCGTCGAACATCGCGCCCAAATGGCTGTACTACCCCTCGCGCTGGGCGATGAACATCATCCGCTCGGTGCCGGACCTCGTGTTCGCGCTCATGTTCGTCTCGGCTGTCGGTCTCGGGCCGTTCGCCGGCATCCTCGCCATGACCCTCGGCTCGCTCGGCTCGATCGGCAAGATCTTCGCCGAGGCCATGGAATCGGTCGACGACGGCCCCATCGTGGCGATGCAGGCGGTCGGCGCATCGAAGCGGCAGATCATCCAGTACGGCATCCTGCCGCAGGCCGCACCTCTGCTGGTGTCCTACACGCTGCTGCTGTTCGAGGGGAATGTCCGAGGCGCGACGATCCTCGGGCTCGTCGGCGCCGGCGGCATCGGCCTCGAGCTCACCACGGCGATGCGGATGTACGACTACGGACACCTCAGCGCCATCATCATCTGCATCGTCGTGCTCGTCACGGCGATCGACCAGGGCAGCGCCCTCATCCGAAGGAGAATCACATGACCACCATCGAACTCACCCTGAGCGCTCCGGTGAACCTGCGCGACCTCGGAGGCATCGCCATCGACGGCGGCGTGCTGCGCGAAGGCGTCGCGATCCGCACGGACGACCTCGCCTACGTCACGCCCGAGGTGGCCACGGAGCTCGTCGCGAACGGCCTCACCGCGATCATCGACCTCCGCTCGCCGCTCGAGGTCGAGGTCACCGGCCGCGGTCCGCTCGGCGCGCACCCGATCGCGTACCACCACCTGCCACTCATCGCGGATGTCTCGCAGTCGCATGACGAGGAGGACTTCAGCCACGAGGGCATGGGGCGGATGTATCTGCGCATGGTCGAGGATGCCGCGCCGCAGCTCGTCGTCGCGCTGAACGTCATCGCCTACACCCCGGGTGCCGCGGCGTTCCACTGCGCTGCCGGCCGCGATCGCACCGGCGTCCTCGCCGCGATGCTGCTGCTCGCACTCGGTGCCGGCGACGACGACATCGTCGCGGACTACTCCCGCACGGGAGACAACATGGTCGCGATCATGACGCGCACCGCACCCGTGATGGGGCACATGTGGAAGGCGCTCGGCCACGATGTGGACGCGCTGAAGGCATCGACCGCGCTGCTGGAGGGCTCCATGGCGGTGTCGATGCGGGCGCTGCTCGCGGCGCTGCGCGAACGGCACGGAGACGCCCTGGCTCCCCTGCGGGCCGCAGGGCTGAGCGACGACACTGTGGCGAGGCTGCGCGAGCGGGCGCTGGTCGCATGACGACGACGGATGCCGGGACTGCGGTTCGCCGCGGCCCCGGCCGTCCGCGCGATGAGGACATCGACGTCCAGGTCATCGCTGCGACGCTCGCGCTCATCGACGCTGAGGACGAGGTGACGGTCTCGCGCGTGGTCGCGCGCAGCGGGGTGAGCCGCGCGGCGCTTTACCGGCGCTGGCCGTCGCTGACGGCTCTCATCGCCGCAGCGCTGGACGTGGGCCGCACCGTGCCGCCGGCCGTCCCCACCGACGGCGACCTCCGTGAGGCGGTGTTCACGGCTCTGCTGGGAGCCCCGACCTCCGTCACCGCTGCCGGTTACTCCGAGGTGCGGTTCCGTCAGCGGATCCGGCTCGTGATGGGAGATCGCGCGCTGCAGAAGGCGTACTGGGAATCGCACGTCTCGCGTCGCCGCGTACCAGTGGAGAACGCGTTCCGTGCGGGCATCGAGCGCGGCATCCTGCGCGCGGACCTCGATGTCGCAGCGTGCTTCGATGCGATCGCCGGTGCGGCGTACTACCAGATCGTCGTGCGCGGCGACGGCATGGACGCCCCCGGCACGCGCGAGCGCCTGCACACCGCGTTCGACGTGGTCTGGCGCGGCATGCAGGCGTGACGCCCGATCAGGACATCGGCGCGTCCGGGGGGAGGACCGCCAGCACGGCATCCACCGCTGCCTTCACTCCGGACGTCGGCACCTTCGTCGAGGCGTTGAGCGACGGGGCGAGCGCTGCCGCGATCCGGCCGGCCACGTACGGGGCGGCGAACGACGTGCCGCTCCACGCCGCGAACCCGCCGCGGTAGTCGTCCGGATCGACCGTCTGCCGGTCGAAGCCGTCGAGATCGGCCCTCGTGGCCGCCTGCGCTCCGCCCGTGAACGCGGGCGTCGTGGAGACGACCGCGGCACCGGGGGCGTACGTGCGCACCCACGGGCCGACGTTCGAGAACAGGGCCAGCGACCGAAGCGACGGATTCAACGCACCGACCGAGACGTGCGGCACGCCCTTGTCGCGCTGCAACCCGTTGTCCGCTCCCGGCCAGGCCCAGAGGGACGCCGGGAAGGCAGGGCGATCGACGGCGTCGTTGCCCGCGGAGCAGACGACGACCATTCCGGCCTCCCTCGCCGTGCGCAGCAGCTCGTACAGCGTCAGGGAGAAGCGGCCGTCGGTCGGTGTCTCGTGGTAGTACCCCAGCGAGAGATTGAGGACGTCGATCGGGTGGCCGTCCGCCTCGCCGGAGACCCACCTCCGGTGCAGCTCGATCACAGCGGCGAGCGAGGAGAGGAACGTGCTCTCATCGACGACGCCGAGGGAACCGGCCACCCGGATCGACACGAGATCGGCATCCGGCGCGGTCTGCCGCAGGATGCCGGCGATGAACGTGCCGTGGCCCGCGACGGCATCGATCTCACCGTCGAGCTGGCCGTACAGGTCGGGGTAGCGCTCGGGATCATCGTCCCCGATGAGTCCGATCGGCACGCCGTCCAGGGTGAGGCCCCGGGTCACGATCGTGTCGGGGAGCCAGGCGTGAATGCCGCAGCCGGTGTCCAGGACCGCGATCACCGCGCGACGACCGCCCTTCTTCGGGTGAGGCCCGCGGGCCGGCTCCGGACCGATCCAGGCGATCGGCTGGCGTCCGCCGCGGCCGGGCTCCAGATAGTCGTCCGTGCCCACGGATCCTGCCCCGCGGACGGGGTTGGACCGAGTGAACGGGTTGGATCGGGTGAACGGGTTGGAACGGGTGAACGGGTTGAGCCCGACCGGGTCGATCGACAGCACGTGCTCCAGGCTCGCCCGCGGCATCGGGCCGCCGCTGATCTTGCGAGCGCGCTGCAGCACCCGCCAGGCATCCGGGGCGATCGGTGATTCGCTGCCCTCCAGCTCGTCGGGTGTCGTCAGGTGCGCCCGACGGAGCCCAGGGACTCCGGGAAGGCTGTCCGTGCGCAGACCCGTGCGCACCAGATCGGCCTCCTCGAGGTTCAGCCGCCAGCCGAAGGAGCGGGCGGCGTCGGTGAGGATCTTCAGGTCGCGGTCATAGGCGCCCTGATCCTCCTCGAGTCGCTCGGCGATCAGCATCCGCGTCGGCAGATAGGCCGTGGGGTAGGCGCGGATCCCGTCGACGGGATCGATGCTCGGATCGAGCGCGGTGCCTCGAGGGATCGACCCCTCGGCTCTGTCCTGCCAGCTCCAGTTCCTCGGCTGATCCATGCGTGTCCCCTCCCGGCGGCACAGCCGCCGCGTTCATTCCCCCGTGGAGCTCACACCTCGAACTGAGGCGTGAGCAGATCCTTGGCGTCCCCTGCCGTGACCGCCTGCACGCGGCAGAGCCCCGGCGGCACATCCTCGAATGCGAACCGGCCGTGGTCGGCCGGCTGCGTGGTCCAGGTGCGTTCGCCCTGAGACAGGCGCACCTCCGAGGCATCGGTGTCGATCCACCCGTCGATGCGACGCCGCCCGTTCTCGGCGCGGCTGACATGCAGCAGCACCGTGGCCGAGCCGTCGCTGAACTGCATCGTCGTGGTCTCGGCATCGCCTCTGACCGGCGACTCGATGCCCTCCATCAGTGTGAGCAGCGCGTACTCGCGGGAGAGGTCGGCGACCGCGACCACCGCGACCATGCGGTCGGCGAGATCCGCCGGCATCGGGTCATGGAGGTCAGCGGCTGCCCTGAGGGCGGCGAACAGGTCGTCGTCGCTCATCGCGCACCCCCGGCATCCGTCAGCGCGGTGCGCAGTTTGGTCAGGCACCGTTGCCGCGTCGGGCCGATGCTTCCGATCGGCATGTCGAGGTCGGCGGCGATCTTCGCGTAGTCCGGCCGGTCGTCGAACGCCACCACGCGCAGCAGACGCTGACAGCGGTCGGTGAGCGTGGCGAGGGCGGTCCACAGGCGGGCGGCCTCATCGGCATCGGAGATGCGATCCTCGGTGGACTGCTCGTGCGGAAGCATCGGATCGAGCACCTCATCGGCCGTCGCCGTCGCGAGCCGGTGCTGCTTCGCGACCCGCCAGGCCTCACGGCGGGCCGTGACGGTCAGCCAGCCGGAGATCGCCTGCGGATCCGCAACCGATTCGTGACTGCGCACGAGGGCGAGCCACGTGGTCTGGACGACGTCCTCGGCGAGCGTGCGTTCGAGTCCGTACGCGCGCACGACATGCCAGAGCACGGGCGTCATCAGACGCACCAGCTCGTCCATGGCGCGCGCGTCGCCGGCACGCCAGTCAGCGAAGAGGGCTGCCGCGCGTTCCCAGCGCGCGGTGCCATCGCTGACGGCGCCTTCGGGGGAGGCGTCGGTCATGATGCTCATTGTGCTCACACCTACCAGGAGCAGGGCAAGAGCTTTCTGATACATGGACGGCGTCCGGATACCGTAAAGGGGTGATTCCCCTCGCGATACTCCTGTTCCTGAACGCCGCCTTCAACGTGATCGTGTGGCCCCGCTTCTACAAGCGGGTCGTGCAGGATCCCCGCGCGAGGGATGCCGAGGGCAGGCCGACTGCGTTCTTCAAGGTGCACGTGGTGCTCATCACGATCGCCCTGGTGCTCGCTCTCGTGTCGGCGATCGCCGGGGTGGCGGCGTTGGCGGGGGCGCTGTAGCCGGGCGGTGCGCGGTGCCGGTCTGGAAGGAGAATGCCGCCTTCCGGCCGGGAGAACCGGCGTTTCTCTTTCCCCCGAGCTCGCGGCGTGACCGCGTGTCAGGCACGGGCGACGGGCTGCTGCAGCTCGGTGACCCAGTCGGACTGATCGTCCGAGACCGCGCGGACGTACAGCTCCCGACACGGTCCGGACGGCACGAAGCCGCGCGCGACGATCTCGGTGTGGATCTGTTGCCAGCTCACGGCGATCCGATCCATGGACCCCAGGTGGATGCCGCAAATCGCCAGGTCGGATGCCGGAAGGTCGACGAGTTCGAACCCGTCGCGTGCCGAACCGGCGTACGCGTAGCCGGCGGTGACCTCCGTGCCCTCCTCCGTTGCCGAGTACTGGGCGATCGGCGTGGTCAGCGATCCCTTCTCGTCGCCGATGATGTCGGCGACCGCGTCGAAGGCGGGGCCGACCGCGCCGGCAACCTCGGACTGCGATGCGACGGTCGCGCGACGAGCCGCCAGGCGGACGGCGGGGAGGGGTTTCTCGATGATCTCGATGATGGACATCTGGTTCTCGCTTTCGATGAGGTGGAGCCGCCGTTCCACGTCGACGAGTCGTGCTGCCGCCAGCCGGTGCTCCTGCTCGACCTCGGCCCGGCGGATCCGCAGCAGGGCGCCGATGCGCTCGGCATCCACTCCCTGTTCGAGGATCAGGGCGATATCGTCGAGACCGAACCCGAGCTGGCGCAGCGCCACGATCCGATGCAGCCTGTCGAGCTGTGACGGATCGTACGAGCGGTAGCCGCTGAACTCGTCCACGTGGGCGGGTACGAGCAGCCCGGCGGTATCCCAGTGCCGCAACTGGCGGTGGGACACCTGGCCGATCTGCGCGAACGCTCCGATGGACAACATGCTTCTGTTCTCCCGCCTCACACGGTGTCAGAGTCAAGCATCCCAGGTCAGCGCATCTCGAACTGCTTCGCGTGCGCGGCCCAGCCCGCCTCGGCGGGGAGCGCGTGCAGACCCCGGTTCGCGACGGCCAGGACGACCGACACCGCGCAGAGAGCGGCGGCGAACAGGATCGTGTTCTGCCGCCCGACGAGCGTGAGGCCGAAGCCGGCGATGAGGGGCGCGAGCGGCATGGCGCCCATCCCGAGGACTCCGGCGGCGCTGTTCGCTCTGCCCAGCAGTTCGGTGGGCGTGGCCACCATGAAGTAGCCCATCATCGAGGCGTTCAACGCGGGCAGCAGGAAGACCGCCGCGCCGAGCACTGCCGTGATCCACCACGGGTTCTCGATCACCGAGACCGCCGCAGCGCCCACGGTGGCTGCGATCAGGCCGGTGATCGTCAGCGTGCCGGCCTTGACGCGGGGGACGAGCGCGGGGGCGACCAGCGCGCCGAGGAGCATGACCGCGCCGAGTCCCGCCGACAGCGATCCGATCGTGAGCTCGGAGTAGCCGGACTGCTGCAGTCCGTATACGACCGTGGTGATGGCGGCGTTGAAGCCGAGGTTGATGATCGTCGTGAGCAGCAGCACGCCGCGCAGGTCGGGGCGCGAGAACAACCAGGCGAACCCGTCGCGGATCTCGTGCCAGGCGTTCGGAGAAGCGGGAACATCGGCATCTGCGTCGGCGCCTCGGCCTGCGACGCGGCGTCCGGCGGACATCTCGTCCCGGTTCTCCGAGACGCCAACGGATGCCGCGACATCCGCCGACGCATCGGCAACGCCCTCGCGGCGGACGGAGCGCCGCAGCACCCATGCCGTGGCACCGGAGACGACGTACGCGAGCGTCATCGCGGCGCCGACGAGCCACGCTCCGACACCGAGCAGCAGACCGCCGAGCGGCCCGCCGGCCAGGCGCAGCGCGGCATCCCGCCCCTGGTTCGCCGCCTGCGCCCGACCCATCGTCTCGTCAGGGACGATCTCCTTCAGCGCGCTTTCGCCGGCGGGATCGAACAGCCCCGCGTGGATCATCATCAGCACTTCGATGATCAGGATCGTGGTGAAGGTCAGCGCGTCGGCGACGGCCAGCAGCGTGAAACCCGCCGCGAGGATCGTGGCGATGCCGGCGCCGAGCAGCATCAGTGCGAGGCGGCCGTGTCTGTCGGCGAGGACGCCGCCGTACAGCGTGGTGACGAGCCGCACGACCATGCCGACGCCGGCGATGGTGCCCGCCTGGGCCGGATCGTTCGTCACGGCGAGAGCGATGAGCGGGATCGCGAAACCCGCGAGCGACGCCGCCAGGCCCTTGCCGGTGTCGCTGATGAGCCAGAGCACGTACCGCGCGTTGCTCCAGAGTCCGGCGGGCTTCACTTCTGTCGTGGTCATGACCCCCACGATAGATTCGCAGGTTTATTTGCGCAAGTAAAATCGCGCAAATAAGGCTGGATAGACTTCCGACATGGCTGAGTCGACGGATGGCGGCGAGATCGCCGAGCGGACGATGACGACGGCGATGCTCAAGGTGTTCGCCAACCCGCTGCGTCGGCGGATCATGCGCGTGCTCGCCAAGCGCGAGTTCGTGCGTGCCGCCGACATCGCCGAGGATCTCGGGGAGCCGGCGAACAAGATCAGCTTCCACCTGCGGGTGATGGCGGATGCCGGGCTCATCGTCGAGGCGCCGGAACAGGCCAGGGACGGACGCGATCGCGTGTGGACGCCGATCAAGGACTCGTTGCGCGTCAGGGCCTCGACGACGGACCCCGACGATATGGCGTTGAGCGACGCTGTGATCGCCGCCCTCGCCGAGGATCACCTCGAGATGGTGCATCGCCTCGTGACGCACTCGACCTCGCTCGCTGCACAGGATCCGGCCGATCACGGGACCCTGAGCGTGAGCAATCTGAGTCTGACCGAGGTCGAGTACACGGCGCTGATGGACAAGCTCAACGCCGCCATCATCGACGCGGAGCGCACGCGCGACAAGGGCGCCGCCCACGCGCGCGTCTGGCAGATCGACATCGTCGCCGCTGACGACACGATCTGAGGGTCGGATGCCGCGGCATCCGACCCTCAGATCCGACCGTGCGCTTACGGAATCGTCCTCCGGAAAGCGAGGAACGAGATCACCGAGAGCACCGCCACGGCGACGAGGCCCCAGAGCGCAAGTCCCATCGCCCCGAGGTCGAGGATCCCGACCCAGACGTGACCCCAGAGCTCGAACCGCGTGGCGATGAAGATCAGCCCGAGGAGCACGAGGGCGATCGCGAAGCTCGCGATGATCAGGACCATCTGACCCCAGCTCTTGTAGATCGTCGCCCCGGTGAAGCCGATCAGGAAGAAGAACAGCGCGAGGGTGAAGTAGACCACGAAGGCTCCGAGCGGCCCTGCCTCCCACAGCCACGGCAGATAGAAGACGTACCCGTTCACGCCGTACCCGTTGGTGAGCAGCTCGATGCCGCCGCCGATCAGGAACAGCACCCCCATCAGCGCGCTGCCGAGGATCGCGGTGAGCAGTGTGCCGAGGAAGAACTCCCGCCGGGTGATGCTCATGGCCTGCGAGAACGGGAAGGTGAGGGTCATCGCCGACATCCCGATCGCGAAGAAGTACCACAGTGGCGCCTGGCCGCCACCGCCGTACTTGGGCTCATCGACGGGGATCATCGCGTAGATGAGCACCGAGATGACGACGGCGGCGCCGAGGATCATGAGCGGGTACCAGATGAAGGTCCCCTTGTTGATCAGCTGCAGTCGGATGACGTTGAGCGTGCGCATCAGCGGACCTCCTCCGTGGTCGATGCGGTGCCGGCTTTCTGGGTGAGTCGGACGACGAGCTGCTGCAGTGACACCGGTGCCAGATCCAGACCGGATGCCGCGATGCCGGCGCGTTCGTCGTCGGTGAGTGCGCCGAGCACGGTCACCGAGGCGACCCGGCCGAGCGCCTCGCGGTGCAGGATCTCGCGTCCGACGGCCCAGGCGTCCACCTTCTCGGCATCGCCGATGACGGTGACCGCGCGGTCGCGCACGGCATCCGTGTCCTCATTCAGCAGGATCTGACCGTTGTCGATGACGATGACCTTCTCGATGAGGTTGGAGACCTCGTCGATGAGATGCGAGGAGAGGATGATCGTCCGCGGGTGCTCGGCGTAGTCCTCGACCAGGCGGTCGTAGAAGATCTGCCTGGCCACGGCATCCAGTCCCAGATACGGCTCGTCGAAGAAGGTGATCTCGGCGCGGGAGGCCAGCCCGATGATCACGCCGACAGCCGAGAGCTGCCCGCGGGAGAGCTTCTTGATCGTCGTCTTCATGGGCAGCTGGAACTCGGCGATCAGTTCGTCGGCGAGTTCCTGGTCCCAGTTCTGGAAGAACAGGCTGGCAGCCTTGAACGCGTGCTTCGGATAGGCGTCGTCCGGATACTTCTGGCTCTCGCGTACGAAGCAGATCCGACCGAGCACATGCGCGTTCTCGTACGGGTGCTCGCCGAAGACCTTGACGGTGCCGGAGGACTCGAAGTTCTGCGCCGTGAGGATGGACATCAGCGTGGTCTTGCCTGCGCCGTTGCGGCCGAGCAGGCCGTAGATGGCACCGCCTTCGACCGACAGCGACACGTTGTCGAGCGCGCGCTTGTCCTTGTAGCGCTTGGAGAGGTTCTGCACCTCGATGACGGCGGTCATGCGGGGTTCTTCCCTTCTGTGGTGGTGGATGCTGCCGCGCGTTCGCGCAGCAGTGCGGCGAGGTCCTCTGCGCCGAGACCGAGGGTCCTGGCTTCGGCGAGGAGGGGATCGATGTAGCGGTCGGCGAACGCGGAGCGGCGCTCGCCGAGGAGCAGGTTGCGGGCGCCGGCGGTGACGAACATGCCGATGCCGCGTTGCTTGTACAGCACTCCCTTATCGGTGAGCATGGCGACTCCCTTGGCTGCGGTGGCGGGGTTGATCCGGTAGAAGGCGGCGAGTTCGTTGGTCGACGGAGCCTTGGACTCCTCCGCCAGCGAACCGTCGACGATCGAGTCCTCGATCTGCTCGGCGATCTGCAGGAAGAGCGCTTTGCCTTCTTCGATCACGATGCCTCCGGGTGGTTGGTGGGTTAGTTACTTGACTAGGTAACCATGAAACCTGGCCACGTGTCAAGGGACGTCAGGAATGGCGACCCCGGGTGTGGAACAGCAGTTCGCGGACGACCGGCTCGCCGAATCGGATGCCGGTGCCGACGGGGCGCGCGAACCGGGCGCCTAGGGTGGGGTGGTGTCCGAGTTCCCGTACGAGCGCCTGCGGCGCTTCCCCGACGTCGAAGCGCCGAACCTGCAGGCGCACGATGCGACCGATGTGCTGCTTGTCGAGCGGGGGATCGCCCTCGCCGCTGAGCGCGGACTGACCGGTGCCGACATCGCCGTGATCGGCGACGCGTACGGCGCGATCACGCTTGCCCTTGCCGATGACGGATTCGGGGGAATCCGCGTGCATCAGGACCTCGCCACCGGGCGGCGGGCGCTGCGTAACAACGCCGCCGCTCTCGGTGTGGGCCGACTTCCGGACGCTCACGGCGTGTCGGACGATATCGAGGGCGGACGCCCCGGGGGCCATCCGGAAGTCGGCACGGCGTTCGCACCGCACGAGCTGGATGCCGCGCTGCTGACCGGTGCTCGACTGGTCATGCTGCAGCTGCCGAAGGCGCTCGCCGAGCTCGAGGAGATCGCGGATGCCGTGGCCCGATGGTCCGCGGACGATGTCATCCTCGTGGCCGGCGGCCGCGTCAAGCACATGACCCTCGCGCAGAACGACGTGCTGGGTCGCTCGTTCGCGCGAGTGCAGCCGCAGCGCGCGGAGCGGAAGTCGCGCCTGATCATCGCCGACCAGTCCCGTGGCATGCCCGAGCCGCCGCCGTTCCCCGTGTTCGAGGAGCACGGAGAGTTTGGGCTGACCATCGCAGCGCACGGCGGCGCGTTCGCCGGTGCCCGGATCGACATCGGCACACGTGCGCTCCTCGAGGCGCTCGGCCGCGTCCCGTCCGCCGAGACCGTCGTCGACCTGGGCTGCGGCACCGGGGCGCTCGCCGCCGCCTACGCGCTCGCCCACCCCGATGCCCGCGTGATCGCCACGGATCGGTCGGCGGCGGCCGCGGCATCCGCTCGCGCGACCATGGCCGCGAACGGCCTCGCCGAGCGCGTCCTGGTCACGCAGGACGACGCAGGATCGGAGCTTCCGGATGCCTCGGCCGATATCGTGCTGCTCAACCCGCCGTTCCACCTCGGAACGAGCGTGCACACCGCCGCGGCGACGCGCCTCTTCGAGGCCGCAGCGCGCCTGCTGAAACCGGGCGGCGAGCTCTGGGCGGTGTACAACTCGACGCTCGCGTATCGGGCTGAACTGGCCCGTCTGATCGGGCCGACCGAGCAGGTGAATCGCACCGCGAAGTTCACTGTCACGCGCAGTTTCCGACGCTGAGCCGGATACGCGGATGCATCGCCTAAGTCCCCGTTCAGGCGACGATTCCGAGGGCATCCGACACGCCGTCGATTTGCCCTGACCAGCCATTTTGTTACGGTGGAAGGCGGGCATCATGCCCGAAGACCAGTCCGCGGGCGCGTCCTTCTTTCGATTCTGCAGCAGCTACGAAGAGGCGCGCACGTACGGTCGATGTTCTATGCGGTGGATCCGAAATCCGCCGCCTGTGCCGCCATGCAGCTCTGTCGAAACGGCCTTGTGAACATCACCCGGGCGCAACCGAAGCGGGCTCACCGAGACCCTGAAAACGGTGAGCCGCGGGGGAAACGTGACTGAAACCGCACTTGTTGCGCGCCATCTGTTCAAGGTATTCGGACGGAACCCGAATCAAGCCGTCCGCCGCCTGAAATCCGGCGAAACCCGTGACGACGTCCTCGACGCCGGAACCGCTGCCGTCATCGACGCCAGCTTCTCCGTCAACAAGGGCGAGATCTTCGTCATCATGGGCCTGTCGGGATCCGGCAAGTCCACCATCATCCGCATGCTGAACGGTCTGCACGACGCGACCGACGGCGACGTCACCGTCGGCGGCGACCAGATCACCGGCATCCCGGCATCGCGGCTCCGCGAGATCCGCCGCGACAAGGTGTCGATGGTGTTCCAGCACTTCGCACTGCTGCCGCACCGTACGGTCGCCGCGAACGTCGCCTACCCGCTCGAGCTCCGCGGGGTCGGCAAGACCGAGCGTCTCGCGAAGGCCGAAGAGGTCCTCGCGATGGTGGGGCTGCACGGCTGGGGGGACAAGCTCCCCTCGCAGCTCTCCGGTGGAATGCAGCAGCGCGTCGGCATCGCCCGCGCGCTCGCGGCCGACACCGAGATCCTGCTCATGGACGAGGCATTCAGTGCGCTCGACCCGCTCATCCGCCGTGAGATGCAGGAGCAACTGCTCGAACTGCAGCAGAAGTTGCAGAAGACGATCGTGTTCATCACGCACGACCTCAACGAGGCGATGTTCCTCGGCGATCGGATCGCGGTCATGCGCGACGGGCGGATCGTCCAGATCGGCACGCCGGAGGACATCCTCACCGATCCGGCCAACGACTACGTCGAGCAGTTCGTCCAGGACGTCGACCGCGCACGCGTGCTCACGGCCGCCAACGTCATGGAGCTGCCGCGTCCGGTGGTTGCCGAGACGACGGGCCCCCGCACGGCGCTGCGCCAGATGCGCGACGCCTACATGTCGGCGGCGTACGTGACCGGTCGCGACCGCAAGCTCGTCGGCATCGTCACCGACCGCGACGCGATCAAGCTCGTCCGCAAGGGCGAGACGTCGCTCGCCTCGATCCTCAAGCCCGTCCCGCAGAGCGTGGGCGAGGACGAGGTTCTGATGAACCTGTTCGTCCCCGCTGTGGAGTCTCCGCTTCCGCTGGCGGTCGTCGACGCGGACGGGCGCCTCGTCGGCGTCATCCCGCGCATCACCCTGCTCGCCGCCCTCGGCCCCGGCCCAGGGGCCACCGAGGAGATCACGCTTCCGCTCCGGCCCGTTCCGCAGGCCGAGATCGATGCCGTGCTCGATGAGGCGCAGGATGCCGCGGCCACCGCGGTCGAAGGTCAGGCTCCCGAGAAGGAGGTGCTGTGATGGATGGCTTCCGCATTCCGATCGGAGAGTGGGTCGCATCGGTCGTCGACTGGGTCAAGGACAACCTGGCCGCGCTCCTCGATGTGATCTCGTTCGTCGTCCGCTTCCTCGTCGACGGGCTGACCGACATCCTGGTCGGCACGCCGTTCCCGATCATGATCGTGATCTTCGCGCTCATCGCGTGGCTCGTCCGCTCGTGGCAGATGGCCGTCGGCACCGGCATCTCGTTCCTGGTCATCGTCTCGATGGGCCTGTGGGAACTGTCGATGCAGACGCTGGCGCTCGTCCTGGTGTCGGCGCTCGTGGCGATCGCCATCGCAGTCCCGCTGGGCATCTGGTCGGCGCGCAACGACACCGTCCGGATGATCCTGAAGCCGGTCCTCGACTTCATGCAGACCATGCCGGCCATGGTGTACCTGATCCCGGCGATCGTGTTCTTCAGCATCGGCGTCGTCCCCGGTCTCGTCGCGACCGTGATCTTCGCGCTGCCCCCCGGCGTGCGCCTCACCGAGCTCGGCATCCGCGGAGTCGACTCCGAGACCGTGGAAGCAGGGCAGGCCTTCGGTGCGAAGCCGGGTCAGATCCTGCGCGGCATCCAGCTGCCGCTCGCGATGCCGTCGATCATGGCCGGCGTCAACCAGGTCATCATGCTCTCGCTGTCGATGGTCGTCATCGCCGGTATGGCCGGTGCGGACGGACTCGGCAAGGAGGTCGTCCTGGCGATCTCGACCGTCAACACGGCCAAGGGCGTCGAGGCCGGCCTCGCCGTCGTGCTGATCGCGGTCTACCTCGACCGCGTCACCGCAGCCCTCGGCACGCCGAACGAGTACTCGTCGTCGCTGCTCGGGGCTCTCTCCCGGCGTCGTGCGGCACAGCAGATCCAGGCAGCGGATGCCGCGGCATCCGTCCCGGCCTGACACAGCACCACCTGAATCCATACGGAACGCACCACAGCATACGAAAGGAAGCACCATGAAGAAGTACCGGCACATCACAGCCGTCGCAGCACTCGGAGTCACCGCATCCCTCGCCCTCGCGGGGTGTGCGACGGGCTCCGACGACACCTCGGCCGGGGGCTCGGGCGAGGACAAGGGCACCATCACCCTCGGGTTCCTGCCCTCCTGGACGGACGGCCTGAGCATGGCGTACCTGCTCCAGGACCAGTTCGAGAAGCTCGGCTACGAGGTCGAGTTCGAAGAGCTCACCGAGGCGGGGCCGCTGTACACCGGCCTCGCGCAGGGCGACGTCGACATGTACCCGTCGGCCTGGCCCGAGGTCACGCACGCGTCCTACATGGAGCAGTACGGCGATGACCTCGAGGACCTCGGCGCGTACTACGAGAACGCCGTGCTGACCCTCGCCGTCCCCAGCTACACCGAGATCGACTCGATCGACGAGCTCAAGGGAAACGCCGACATGTTCGACGGCACGATCATCGGCATCGAGCCGGGCGCCGGTCTGACCGCGCAGACCCAGGACGTGGCGATGCCGGCCTACGGGCTGGACGGCGAGTACACGCTGCAGACGTCGTCGACCGCGGCCATGCTGACGGTGCTCGGCGAGGCGATCGACAACAAGGAGGACGTCGTCGTCACGCTGTGGAAGCCGTTCTGGGCGAACAGCTCGTACGACGTCAAGACGCTCGAGGACCCCGAGGGAGCCATGGGCACCCCCGAGACCCTCAACTTCGTCGGTCACAAGGGCTTCGCCGAGGAGTTCCCCGAGGCCGCTGAGCTGGTCGAGCAGATCAAGCTGGACGACGCGCAGTACGGGTCGCTCGAGGACCTCGTCGTGAACGAGTACGGCGAGGGTCAGGAAGCCGAAGCCGTGGATGCCTGGCTCGAGGAGAACGGCGACCAGTTCGACTGGGTCGTCTCCGAGTAACACCCTCCTGCGAAAGGGGGCTTCGCGGCTTCTGCTGCGAAGCCCCCTTCTGCATACCCCGGACACGCATACGCAACGGAAAGACTCTTACGGAACATGACGAAGCACGCACGCATCACCGCCGGCATCCTGACTCTCGGCCTCGGGGGTGCTCTCGCGCTCACCGGCTGCACCAGCGGCGGCGCGGCCGACGCATCCGACGACAGCAAGGGCACGATCACGATCGGGTTCCTGCCGTCCTGGACGGATGCGGTCAACAACGCCTACCTGCTCGAGGATCAGCTGACCAAGCTGGGGTACAACGTCGAACTGGAGACGCTCACCGAGCCGGGCATGCTCTACACCGCACTCGCGCAGGGCGACGTCGACATCTATCCGTCCGCATGGCCGGAGATCTCCCAGAAGGCGTTCATGGAGACCTACGGCGATGACCTCGAGGACCTCGGCACCTACTACGAGGGCGCGCAGGGCTTCCTCGCCGTGCCCGACTACATGGACGACATCGACTCGGTCGACGATCTCCACGGTCAGGGTGACCGCTTCGATGGTCGGATCTACACGATCGAGCCGGGTTCGGGAACGGCGACCATGGCCGCCGAGAAGCTCTTCCCCGAGCACGGGCTCGACGACGAGTACACGCTCACGTCGTCGTCTCTCGCCGCGATGCTGACGGTCGTCGACGATGCCGTCGAGTCGAAGGAGGACGTCGTGGTGACGCTCTGGAAGCCGTTCTGGGCCATCGAAGCGTACGGACTGAAGGAGCTCGAGGACCCGCGCAACGGGATGGGCGATCCAGAGGGGCTGCACTTCCTCGGACACAAGGGCTTCACCGAAGAGTTCCCCGAGGCAGCCGACCTGATCGGGCAGATCACACTCGATGACGAGCAGTACGGCTCGCTCGAGAACCTTGTCGTCAACGAGTACGGTTCCGGCAAGGAGCCCGAGGCCGTCGACGCCTGGCTCGAAGAGCATGGCGCGGACCTGGACTGGGTCGTCGCCGACTGAGCGGATCTCGGCGCGCGGGGGAGGAGCGTAGCCTTCTCGCATGGACGGTTTCGCGGCTGTCGACTTCTCCTTCGCGCGCGAGGTCCTGCAGCGGGGCATCGCGGCGCTGTACCTCGTCGCGTTCGTCTCGACGCTGAACCAGTTCCGCCCGCTGCTCGGCGAGCGCGGCCTGCTTCCGGCGCCTCAGCTGCTGGAGTGGGCCGGCTCGTCGGCGGCGCGGAAGCGGATGCTGCATCCGACGCTCTTCACCCGCATCCGTTACACCGACAAGCGGCTGGTCGCCTTGTGCGCGGCGGGCATCGTGTTCTCGGCCTCGCTCGTGATCGGCATCCCGCAGCAGGGGCCGAGCTGGGTGCCGATGCTGGCGTTCCTCGCACTGTGGGGCGGGTACATGTCCATCGCGAGCATCGGGCAGACGTTCTACTCGTTCGGGTGGGAGATGCTGCTGCTCGAGGCCGGGTTCCTCGCGGCGTTCCTCGGCTCGGTGCACGAGCCGCCGCCGACGGTCGTGATCGTGCTGTTCTGGTGGCTGGTGCTCCGGCTGGAGTTCGGCGCGGGAATGATCAAGATCCGCGGTGGACGGGAGTGGCGCGACCTGACGGCACTCACGTACCACCACGAGACGCAGCCCATGCCCGGCCCGCTCAGCCGGCAGGCGCATCTCCTGCCGCGGTGGTTCCATCAGGGCGAGGTGCTGGGCAACCACGTCGCTCAGCTCGTCGTGCCGTTCTTCCTCTTCGCGCCGATCCTGTCGCTGCTCCTGCCCGGGGCAGGTGCGCCCGCCCTCCTCATCGGAGCTGCTGCCGCCGCGATCGTCATCGCCACACAGCTCTGGCTCGTGCTGACGGGCAACTTCGCGTGGCTGAACTGGGCGACGATCGTGCTGGCGTTCTCGGCGATCGGAATCCCGGGCTCCGGGCGCGACGAGGCCATCCCGCTGTATTGGATCATCGCGACCGTCGCCGTCGGCATCCTGTACCTCGTGCTGAGCTGGCCGGCGCTGCGGAACCTGTTCGCCCGGCGTCAGCTCATGAACGCGAGCTTCAACCGGTGGCAGCTCGCGAACGCATACGGCGCGTTCGGCACCGTCACGAAGGAGCGGATCGAGATCGTCGTGGAGGGCACGACCGACGCCGACCCCGACTCGGCTGAATGGCGGGAGTACGCGTTCAAGGGCAAGCCTGGTGCGCTGCGCCGGGTGCCGGGACAGTTCGCGCCGTACCACCTGCGCCTGGACTGGCTCATGTGGTTCCTGCCGCTCGGACGATCGCTCGACGACTGGTTCACGATGTTCCTCGTTCGGCTGCTGGAGGCGGATGCCCCGACCCTGCGGCTGCTCGCCTCGGACCCATTCGGGGGTGAGCGTCCGCGGTGGGTGCGCGCGGTGTCGTACCGCTATCGGTTCGCCCCGCGCGGCGCGGGTGCTGTGTGGGTGCGCGATCGCCGTCGCGAAGTTATGGGCGCCGTCTCGCTGCGCTGAGGATCACCCCTGCACAGTTGCACGACCCGGGAACGGATGCCGGGGCAGAATCCGGTTCCCGGTCGTGCAGATGTACCGGGGTCGTGCAACTGTTCCTGCGGTCCGAGGGCCCGGCGACCCGAACGCCAGCAACCCGGGGCCTGCACCCCGGGGGCCTGCACCCCGGGGCCTGCACCCCGGGGCCTGCACCCCGGGGCCTGTACCCCGAACGTCGTGCGACCGTTGGCTTCGGTACAGTTGCACGACTCGGGAACGGTTGCACGGCGGATGCCGGCGTTCGGCCGTGCAGGTGTACCGGAGTCGTGCAACTGTGCCGGCGACCCGCGGGCCCCGACGCGAGGGTCGTGCAGGTGCACCCGGGACCCCGCCGCGGGATCCGACCGCTACGGCACGATCGAGTCGATGTAGCCGCCGTCGACGCGCACTGCGGCGCCCGTCGTCGCCGAGGCCAGAGGGGACGCCAGGTACGCGACCATGTTCGCGATCTCCTCCGGTTCGATCAGCCGCTGCAGTAGCGACTGCGGGCGGTGCAGCCGCATGAACTCGCGCTGGGCGTCCTCCCACGGCAGCGCCTGATCGACGAGTTCGTACACGAACGTCTCGACCCCGCCGGTGTGCGTCGGTCCGGCCAGCACGGAGTTCACCGTGACGCCCGTGCCTGCGGCATCCTTGGCGAAACCGCGCGAGACGGCCAGCAGAGCCGTCTTCGACATGCCGTAGTGGATCATCTCGGCGGGGATCACGACCGCGGAGTCGCTCGCGATGTTCAGCACGCGTCCCCAGCCGCGCTCCTTCATACCAGGCAGCGTCGCGCGGATCAGACGCACCGCCGCGAGGACGTTCACCTCGAAGTATCGGCGCCACTCGTCGTCGGAGATGGCGAGCGGGTCTTCGGACCCGAAGATGCCGAGGTTGTTCACCAGCACATCGACGGGTCCGGTCGCGGCGAGCACGGCATCCGTCCCGTCCGTCGTCGTGACGTCGCCCGGGGCCGCGACGAGGTCTCGATCGGCGTTCTGGGACTGGAGCTCGGTGATCACGGATGCCACGGACGAGGCGCTGCGTCCATTGACGGCCACGCGCGCCCCCGCATCCGCGAGCTGCGCGGCGATCGCGCGCCCGATGCCCTGGGTCGAGCCCGTGACGAGGGCGGTTCTGCCGGTGAGGTCGATGCGCATGGGAAGCCTTTCGTTGCTGCTGACCGTACGTGCAACGCATCGGACGCGCCAGACATGCCCGCCTCTGCTGAGCGCATCGCCGACGGGATGGCTGGGGATGCCGCGGCGATCGTCACCCACCACTTCGGTCTCGGCGGCACCGCCGAGGCCCTGATGGTCGCGAAGACGGAGCACGACTCGATGAAGGCGATCATCCACCCGCAGGCGTGAGCGACACGGGTTCACCCGTTGCGATCGACGCGTAGGCGGCCTCAGCGACGGCGATCGCGGCGACGCCGTCTGCGCCGGACACGCGGGCGTCGGCATCCTGTCGGATGGCAGCGACGAAGTCGGCGAGCTGGCTGAGGTACGGACTGTCGTTCGGAGACACCGGCGGCAGATGATCGGTCGCGGCGGATGCCGTGCCGGTGCGTGTCGCGGCATCCGCGGCGCTGTCGTACGTGATGCGGCCGAGGGACCCGACGATCTCGACGCCGGTACGGAACGTGGTGCCCGGTGCGCCCCAGGTCGCCTCCAGATGCGAGCGAGTGCCGTTCGCATGGTTCAGCGCGACCAGGGCGGTGACGGGCGCGGGCACGACATCGGCCTTCGTCGACGGATCCTGCGCCGCGGAGACGCTCACCACGGGGCCGGCGAGCCAGAGCGCCTGGTCGATGTCGTGGATCATGAGGTCGCGGATCACTCCGCCGCCGGTGCTCTCACGGAAGAACCAGGGAACCGTCGGCGCGGTCCCCCTCCGGAAGAGGCGCTGCGACGCCACCGCTCCGACAGCGCCGGCATCGATCTGCGCCTTGACCCTGGCGTACTCGGGGAAGTAGCGCACCACGTGCGCGGGGAACAGCCGCACGCCGCCGGCGGCTGCCGCATCGACGATGCGCTGGGCCTCGGCCGCGGTCGGCGCGAGCGGCTTCTCGCAGATGACGTGGACGCCCGCCTCGATAGCCGCGAGAGCGATGGCGGCATGCGTGCCGCTCGGCGTCACGATGTCGACGACGTCTACCGCGGCGAGCAGGGTCACGATGTCGGGAGCCGTGCTCATGCCGTACTCGGCGGCGAGTTCTTCGGCGCCGCTGTGCGACGCCACCGTCACGTGCGCACCCAGGGTCCGCCAGGCGTCCGCGTGGACGCGTGAGATGCCGCCGGCGCCGATGAGGCCGACTCGGATTTCGGAGGCGCTCACGCCGGCGTCATGCGCGCTCGTCGTCCCGACGCAGCGGCATCCGTTCCGGCTCGGGAGCGGATGCCGGGGCTGCGGGTTCCGGGGCCGCGGTGATCTCGCGGGCGACCTGGTTCTCGAGCACCTGCACCGCCTGATCCGAGAGCACGATCAGTCCGTCGAGTTCTTCGCGCACCCGCTTGTACGCGAGGTTGCGCTCGGCCTGCGTAGCGGTGTCGTCGACGGCGACCTTCAGCAGCTGCTGCGCGCGGTCCAGCTTCTTGCGCTCGGCCTCGGTGAAGGTCGAGTCGCGCAGCCGCCTGGCATCCTTCTCGGCCACTTCGAACGCGACGGCGTAGTTGCCGACGGCATCCAGATACTCGCCGACCTGCTGCTCGCTGATCTTGGCGTCTGCGGATGCCGGGCGCAGCGCATCCGCGGTCTTCTTGGCGCGCAGGAACGCGGCGGTCAACGGCTGGCGTCCGTCGCTCATCGCCGGGAAGGCGATGAGCTTGGCGACGTCGAGCTCGTAGTCCAGCCAGCGGGCGGTGATCTCGTCGTGTTCGGCGAAGAGGCGCTCGACCAACTGGTTCGGCGTGACCTGCGGCTGCGCGGGGATCTGCGTCGGAATCCGGGCCGTGACGGGCGCGGCCTGCCCGCGGGCGGCGATCTGAGCGGCCTTGATCTCACCCTTCATGCGGATGGTCTCGAGGCGCCGTTCGTGGCGCTGCTTCGAGGCGCGCTCCCACGCCTTGCCGAGGCCGCCGAGAACTCCCATGATCGGGAAGATCAGCCACCAATAGTCCCCGGCGAAGGTCCAGAAGCCCTGGAGGAACTCGTCCATGATGGCCTCAGCCTAGCCCTGCCGCTGTCCTCGTGAACCGCTCAGGCGCGGGAAAGCTCGCCGATCTTCGTGCCTTCTCTGTTCATCACGATGAGGGTGTCGCCGTCGAGCCGCGCCGTGCTCAGTCCTCGGAGCCAGTCGTCCACGCCCTGGCACGCCTTGAGGGTGGAGAAGAAGGATGCGATCTCGATCGAGTCGTCGACCACGGTGTACGTGCTGCTGATGCCGTTGCACCCGTCGGTGCCGGTCACCGTGCCCTCGGCGGTGAACTCGAGGAACGGCTGACCCGCGGCATCCGATCCCCAGCTGCCGACGACGTCCGGCTCGTCCGGCGAGGCCGTCGACGTCGGGGCGTCGGACGGTCCGTTCGCCGGTGCGCAGGCCGTCAGCAGAAGAGCGGCTGCGGCCACGACGATGGCCGTTCGGATGCGGTGCGAGGTCATGCGTCGATGCTACTCAACGTGAAGGAATTCGTAATCCGGGTACAACTACCCATTGGAGTCTGTGTGCAAGCTGTGTACCCTGAACGAGGTTTGTGTTTTCAGCGCGAGCCACTGCATGTTCTTCCGGAGCTGTCATAGGGGTACTCGACTCCGGCGGGGGGACACTGCGCATCATTCGCAGCGATAAAGGACTGTCATACATGACTAGAGGGATGGGGCGCCGCTCGCTGGCGCTGACTGCAGCCGCGACGCTGACGCTCGGAGGGCTCGTCTTCGCAGCTCCGGCCGTCGCCGCAGAGACAACGCCGACTCCGGACGCGAGCTCGACTCCGGCCGCGGAGAAGGCTTCCGCACCCAAGGAGACCGAGGCTCCGAAGACCGAGGTCACCGAGGACGAGGTCGCCGAGGCGGCAGAGGCGGCGGCCAAGGCCGACGTCGAGATCGTCGCCGTCGGCGTGAACGCCGCGGGTGATGACCTGATCCTCGTCACCGAGGACAGCATCAAGGCACCGGGCAGTGACGAGGCCATCGAGGCGTTCGCCGACGAACTGGACGTCACGGGTGCAGAGGTCATCACGACCTCGGCGCCGTTCGAGTCCTACGCCACGGGCGATGTCGTCGGCGGCCAGGGCTACGCGATGCTCGAAGAGACCCCTGAGGGCATCTACGCCTACGCGTGCTCCATCGGCTTCTCGGCGTTCACGCCCGAGGGCGACCCCGCCGTGATCAGTGCCGGTCACTGCGCGTTCAACGACGCCGGTGAGAAGTTCACCGACACGTACCTGACCATCCCGGGCGAGGAGCCCGCCGTCGACGGCGAGGGCTACGGATTCGTTGAGCCGCTCGAGCCCTTCGGTGAGTTCGGCTTCGCGCAGTACGGCGGCACCGGCAACTCCGAGGGTGCGGAGAACGACCCCAACTCGACCGACATCGCGGTCATCGACGTCGTCGATGGCTGGAACCCGAAGCCGGTCGTGACCGACTGGTCGACCGCAGGCGCGTCGCTGGACTCGCTCTCCGAGAGCACGACCCCGATCAAGGCGGTCGGCGAGCCCACCGTCGGTTCCGTGTCGAAGGCGGGTCGCACGACCGGTCTCACCACCGGCCAGATCAGCGCATCCGACGTTCTCGACGGATGGGCGCCGGTCGGAGGTCGCTGGGTCCGCGGCTTCTCGAGCGATGTCGGTTCCGACCACGGCGACTCCGGTGGAGCGGTCTTCCAGGGAAGCACCGCCGTCGGCGTGATCAGCGGCGGCAACGACACGATCACATGGGCGACCTCGCTCACCAAGGCTCTCGAGCACACCGACGGCTACACCGTCGCGCTCACGATCGACAAGCCGAAGATCGATGCGGGTGCGACGGCCGAGCGCGGCTCGACCATCACCGGCACCACGTCGACCAACGCCAAGTCCGTCATCATCACGCGTGATGGTGGCGAGCCCACGTCGGTCGACGTCGTGGACGGCGCGTTCAGCTTCAAGCTCCAGAACAAGGGCGACTTCACGTACACGTTCACCGCGGTCAACGGCTTCAGCCGCTCGGCCACCACGAACTGGGATGTCACGGTCGTTCCGCCGCCCGTTGCGGCTCCGGTCATCACGTCGCCGGCTGACGGCTCGACCGTCAGCGCCCCGCTCACGAGCATCAGCGGCACCGGCGTCGCCGGCAACACCGTCGAGGTCTCGCTGGGCACCGGCAACAGCGGTTCCGGCTTCCCGCCGGTCACCGTCGGCGAGGACGGCACCTGGACGATCGACGGCCTGAACGACACGAACTACGGCGAGTACACGATCACGGCGCAGCAGTTCCGCAACGCCGAGGAGTTCTCGGATGTCGTCAGCTCGACGTTCACCCTGGCACCGGCCGCACCGGCGATCACCTCGATCTTCAACGGTCAGGTCTTCGGCCCGACGGAGGGCCCGACGGGCCTGTCCGGCACCGGCATCGAAGGCGCCAGCATCAAGGTTGCTCTGAACGGCACGGATGCAGCCAACGCGATCAGCGCCCTCGCGGCCGAGAGCGGCAGCTACAGCGCGACGGTCGTCGATGGCGAGTGGAGCATCGAGTTCGACGCGGCTCTCGAGCCCGGTTCGTACACGGTCCGCGCCGTGCAGTCCGTCGACGGGGTCAACTCCGCCACGGCAGCTGAACTGGCCTTCTCGGTCTCGGCTGCGGCTCCCGCACCGGCTCCGGGCGGCAACGGCGGCGGCTCCGGCGGTGCTGAGGCTCCGTCCGACGGTGGCGATGGTGAGCTCGCGACCACCGGTATGGACACCATCGTCCCGCTGACGGCTTCGGCCGGAGCGATCGCGCTCATCGCGGCAGGCGTCATGCTGCTCGTGGTGCGTCGTCGCAAGCTCGTGCAGGACTGACGAGACTGACTGATCGAGGGGCGGGCGCCGTGAGGCGCTCGCCCCTTCGTCATGCCTGGAGCGGCGCGTCAGGCCCTTCGGGTCGCGCGCGTCATCGTCCCGACTTCTCGGCGCACGGCACGCACAGCTCCGCGAACTGTCGCGCCTGCAACCGCTCCGGCGGGATGCTGCGACCGCATGCCATGCAGACCCCGTAGGTGCCGGCATCCACTCGCGCCAGCGCGTCTTCGATCTGACGCAGCTCCGCCTGCGCGGCATCCGCGAGGCCGGTAAGCCGCGACCACTCCGACGACAGCGTCACGCCTTCAGGATCGTGCTCGTCATCATCCGTGGAGCCTTCGCGATCGTGCGTGAGCTGAGTCAGTGCAGCGATCGCCGACTCGGCCCGCGCGAGCGCATCGACGCGCAGCTGCTCGAGGCGGGCGCGCGGTTCGGCGGTCATACCGTCATCCTGCCGCACCGGCGCCGTCGAGTGGGTCGGGCGGCTGTGATCGCGCCGCCGGCGCGCGCTCAGCCGAGCAGGAGCGAGAGAACCGTCGCGCCGCCGCCGACCAGGATGAGCGCGGCGATCGTGACCCAGGCGGTGACCCGGATGCGCTTCTGGCGGCGCTCAGAGTAGATCGACAGGTCTTCGGCCTCTTCGTGCTTCTCGGTCATGATGTGCTCCTGGAGTTTCAGGCCGAGACCGACTCGGTCACGGTGGGGCCGAAGTAGCTGGGCAGTGTCGCCTGCGAGCGCTCGCGGAGCTCAGCGGCGGAGACGGTGAAGACGTCCTGCACCTCGAGCTGCGGCTCGGTGTCGGTGACGCCGATGCGCATCACGGGGTAGTCGCGTCCCTCGCAGAGGCCGCGGAACTTCACGTCGTCCTCGCGCGGCACGGTCACGATGACGCGTCCCGTCGACTCGGAGAACAGCGCGGTCGCGGCATCCACTCCGTCTCGCTCGATGATCTCGTTGAGCCAGACGCGAGCACCGACGCCGAAGCGCATGACGCCCTCGGCCAGTGCCTGGGCGAGGCCGCCCTCGGACAGGTCGTGCGCCGACGAGATCAGCCACTCGTCGCGGGCCGCTCCGATGAGACCGGCGAGGCGCTTCTCGGCGGCGAGGTCCACCTTCGGCGGCAGCCCGCCGAGGTGCGCGTGCACGGTCTCGGCCCACGCCGAACCCGAGAGCTCCGTCGACGTCGTGCCGAGCAGGTAGATGTTCTGGCCCTCGTCCTGCCATCCGGACGGGATGCGGCGCGAGACGTCGTCGATGAGGCCGAGCACGCCGACCAGCGGGGTCGGGTGGATCGGGACGTCACCGGTCTGGTTGTAGAACGAGACGTTGCCGCCCGTGACGGGCGTGCCCAGCTCGTAACAGCCGTCGGCGAGGCCGTCGACGGTCTGACCGAACTGCCACATGACCTCGGGGTTCTCGGGGGATCCGAAGTTCAGGCAGTCGGTGATCGCGGTCGGGGTGGCACCCGTGACGGCGACGTTGCGGTAGGCCTCGGCCAGGGCCAGCTGCGCGCCCGCGTACGGGTCGAGCTGGCAGTAGCGGCCGTTGGCGTCGGTCGCGATCGCGAAGCCGAGTCCGGACTCCTCGTCCACGCGGATCATGCCGGCGTCGTCGGGGAAGGCGAGCGCCGTGTTGCCGAGCACGTAGTAGTCGTACTGGTTCGTGATCCAGCGGGTGTCTGCGAGGTTCGGCGACGCGACCAGGTTCAGGAACTGGTCCTTCAACTCGGCAGGGTCGTTCGAGCGGGGCAGGTTCTCGGCGGCATCCGCCTGGAGGGCATCGATCCACGTCGGGTAGGCGACCGGGCGGTCGTAGACGGGGCCATCGACGGCCACGGTGGACGGATCGACGTCGACGATGCGCTCGCCCTGCCAGTCGATGATGAGGCGTCCGTCTCCGGTGACCTCGCCGAGGACACTGGTCTCGACCTCCCACTTGCCGACGACCTCGAGGAAGGCGTCCAGCTTCTCGGGGGCGACGATCGCCATCATGCGCTCCTGCGACTCCGACATGAGGATCTCCTCAGCGGTCAGCGTGGGGTCGCGCAGCAGCACGTTGTCGAGCGATACCTTCATGCCGCTGTTGCCGTTGGCCGCGAGCTCGCTGGTCGCGCACGAGATGCCGGCGGCACCGAGGTCCTGGATGGCCTCGACGAGTTCGCCGCGGTACAGCTCGAGGCAGCACTCGATGAGCACCTTCTCGGCGAACGGGTCGCCCACCTGGACGGCGGGGCGCTTGGTGGGGCCGCCATCGTCGAACGAGTCGGAGGCGAGGATGCTGGCGCCGCCGATGCCGTCTCCGCCGGTGCGGGCACCGAAGAGCACGACCTTGTTGCCGACGCCGGTGGCGTTCGCGAGCTTGAGGTCCTCGTGACGCAGGACGCCGACGGCGAGCGCGTTCACGAGCGGGTTGGCCTGGTAGACGGCGTCGAAGACGGTCTCTCCGCCGATGTTCGGAAGACCCAGGCAGTTGCCGTAGAAGCTGATGCCGGCAGTGACGCCGTGCACGACGCGGGCGGTGTCCGGGTGGTCGATCGCGCCGAAGCGGAGGGCATCCATGACGGCGACGGGGCGGGCGCCCATCGAGATGATGTCGCGGACGATGCCGCCGACGCCGGTGGCCGCGCCCTGGAAGGGCTCGATGAAGGAGGGGTGGTTGTGCGACTCGGCCTTGAACGTGACGGCCCAGCCCTCGCCGACGTCGACGACGCCCGCGTTCTGGCCCATGCCGACCATCAGGCGTTCCTTCATCTCGTCGGAGACCTTCTGGCCGAACCGGCGCAGGTAGTTCTTCGACGACTTGTACGAGCAGTGCTCCGACCACATCACCGAGTACATCGCCAGCTCGCCCGAGGTGGGGCGGCGGCCGAGGATCTCACGGATGCGGGCGTACTCGTCGTCCTTCAGACCGAGGGCGGCGTACGGCTGCTCCTTGTCGGGAGTGGCGACGGCGTTCTCGACGGAGTCGGGGACGTGCTGACGGGCGGATGCTTCAGGGGTGGTCACGCGCACTCCAAGGGAAAGGGCCGAGCGGGGCGAGTCCAGTCTACCGGCGCGGCGTCCTCCCGGTTTCAGCGGGTCGGACGCTGTGCTCGGCATCCGCGGACGGCCCTGCGATCAGGCGCTCCGGAGGTCACTTGCTCCTGCCGTTGCCCTTGCCGCTGCCTTCGCCGTTGTTGTTGCCCTCGCCGTTGTTGTTGCCCTTGCCCCGGTTCTCGTCGCCGTTGCCCTGGTTGGCCGTGCCGCTGCGGTCGTCGGCCTGCTCGATCACGACGTCGGCCGGCGCACCCTGACCGTCGTCGTCCGCATCCGTTGCCGTGTCTGTCGGCTCCGTCACGACGAGGGTCGTGCGCAGCGTCGTCGAGGCGGCGATCCGTCCGGGTTCGTTCGGCGACGGGACGAGGAAGGCGGCGCCGGCGATGAGAGCCGCGAGCGCCAGCCCGGTTGCGCCCAGCATCAGGTGCCGCCGCCGGCGGGTGCTGGATGCCGCGGGCGGGGTGGTGGGGACGGCGGCCGTTGCCGCGGGCAGTGCGGTGGTCGGCCCGGTCGGCGGGGACGGGTCGCCGGCGGGGGTCAGCGCCGCCACCTCGACAGCAGTCGGCCGCTCAGCCGGATCCAGTCGTGTCATCCGCTCCAGCAGGTCGCGCCACGGGTCGTCGACGGCATCCGGAATCGTCGGCGGCCGCAGCAGCCGAGCCATCGCCGCGGAGCGACCGGAGGAGCCCAGCTCCGGGTAGCCGGTCGTGCCGGTCAGGGCCGCGAGCGCGACCAGACCGAGGGAGAAGATGTCGACGGGGGTGCCGGGGTCGGCATCGCGCAGCTGCTCCGGCGCCATGTAGGCGAGAGTGCCGAGCACGATGCCGCGTCCGGTGGAGCGCGACCGATCGATCGCGCAGGCGATCCCGAAGTCGGCCAGCTTCGCCGCCCAGGGGATGCCGGGGTCGCCCGTGCGCGCCAGGAGTACGTTCGACGGTTTCACGTCGCGGTGGACGATCCCGGCCGCATGCGCGGCGGCGAGGCCGTCCGCGAGCTCTCGCGTGATGCCTGCGACTTGACGGGGCGCAAGCGGTCCGTCCGTGATGAGGTCCGCCAGCGTCGGCCCGTCGATGTACTCCATGACGAGGTACCTCGGACGATGCGGTTCGAGCTGTGCATCGAACAGCGTCACCAGCGACGGGTGGTTCAGCGATGCGAGCAGCGCCTTCTCGGTGTGCGCCCGGTCTCCCGAGCCCAGGATGTCGTGGCGGTCGTGGATCATCTTGATCGCCACGGTCCGTCCGAGATGGGTGTCCTCGGCGCGATAGACCGTCGACATCCCGCCCTTGCCGACGGGTTCCTCCAGAAGGTACCTGCTGTCCAGCAGGGCGGCCGTCGGCGATACGACTTCCAGCGTCATCGCGAACTCCTCGTGCGTGCATCCGGGTCATGCATCCGAGAGAAGCTATCGTCCATCGCGGTGATCGTCAGCGGCCTTGACGTCGCGGCGAAAGGATGATTCCGCGGTCCGCCTGGGTCACGGCCTGATATCGTCACGGTGCACGATGCGACCGAGCTCGACGACGTCGCCTGGTAGCTCCCAGTAGTGCAGACGTCGCGCGCCCTCGACGTTCTGCTCGACGCTCGAACGCATGCATCGGGCGCCGTCCTCGCGGACGACGTAGGCGTCGTCGCCGCCCTCTCCGCTGCGCAGCCGATGCAGCTCGCGCGCCGGGATCTCGCGGTCGCGTCCGGTGATCGCGTCCACGCAGGTGCGGATCGCCTTGCTCAGCTGGCTCTCATCGAGGCCCTCGAGGGAGTCGACGAAGTCCGCGCCGAGCGTGTATTCCCGCAGCGGCCATCGCCCTCGTTCTCCGGGTGCGGTGCGGTTGCCCCAGGTGCGGTCGATCTCGAACCGGATGCCGTCGGCCGTGGTGTCCACATGCGAGCGCTCAGCGGCCCGGCGGGCATCGCGCAGGGCCTGGCTCGTCTCGCGGCTGTCCGGTGCGGCATGGCCGGGCTTCGCCTCCGCGTTCGCGCGCTCGGCGGCCAGCTGTGAACGCAGACGTTCGTTCTCGAGGCCTAGCGCCGTGGACTCGGCGTCGGACGCCGTGCCGGACGCATCCGTCGTGCCGGACGCAGCCGCTGATCGGTGATCAGGCGCCGCGCCGCATGCAGGCGCAGTGTCGCCCGCTGCCGCCAGCCGGTGTGCAGACTCCGCCCCACCCGCCGTCGCCCCCTCGACGAGATCGCTCAGCGCCAGCAGGTCGGCTCGAAGGCGAGTGATCGCCCTCGCCAGCACCGCGACGTCGGCGCGAGTCGCATAGTCGTCGCGAGTCGGAACCACGGATGCCGAAACCACGGATGCCGCGATCACCGGCCCTGCCGCCGACGCGTCGGGCCCGGCATCCACCGCGGGTGCTGCCGCCGACGCGTCGGACTCGGCATCCGCCACCGGCTGGAGGTCTCGGACCTCGCTCGGCCAGGGCGCCCCGCCGACGACGAGCGGGAGGGCGGGGACCAGGGGCGCATCAGGGTCGGCATCCGTGCGGCTGAGCGCCAGCGGCCTGCCGGGGGACCGCACGACGCGTACACGGATGACGTCGCCCACCGCGAGCACGTCACCGACCGGCCCGACGCCGTCCAGCTCGCGGCGGAGATGCGCTGCGCGCGGCGCCCAGATGCTCGGCCACGATGTCGAACTGAGCGGACCACAGGGCCATCTCGCCGACTGCCGGCGATCCGCTCGAGTGGATAGCCGCTGAGCGGGGAGGTGAGGGTCATGGGGTGCCCTCGCCGGACAGCTCCTCATCGAGTTCGGAGTAGTCGGCGGTGATGGCGAAGGCTGAGGACGAGAGCGCTGCGGTCGATTCCCAGTACGAGAACACGGCATCGTGCAGCTCGTCGATGCGCCGGTTCAGCTCCGCCCTCAACTGGTTCCTGCCGATCGGGGCCTCGACGCCGGGGTCGTCGCCGATCAGGTTGGTGATGTCGAACTGGAGATCGAGGGCGGCCGTCGAGAAGGCGGATCCCGACTGGGAGAGCTCGGCGTGGAAGATGGCGACGTCTGTCACGAGATCACCCCCGGTCGTCGTGCGAGATCGTGGCGGCGCCACGTGCAGCTTCAGCCTAGGAGGTCGTGCCGGAAGCGGAAGGGGCAGTTCTGCCCGGACACGGTCGGCCGTTTGCCCGTCGTGCGCGCGGTTTCCGGCATCCTGTGCCAGCGTGTGAGGATGACCGACTCTCCGCACGCGCCCGAGGCGAAGCCCGGCCGGATGCTGCCGTTCGTGCTCGGTGTGCTCGGCGCGGTGCTCGGGCTGCTGCCGTGGGTGGTCGCCGGGACGCTGCCGCTGCAGAACCTCTGGGCGGCGCAGACTCTGCCGGAGGGCATGCCGTTCGTGCTGCTGCCGCTGAGTCAGTACTACGCGACGCTGCTGTTCTCGCTCGTGCTGCTCGGGGGTGTCTTCGCCGGCGTCGCCGTACGCGTGGCGCGGCGCCGCCGTGCGGTGTCCGTGTGGCCGGCGGCGCTGGGTGTCGCGCTCGTGCATGCGATCGCCGCGGTGCAGGGCTTCGTCGTGCTCGCCCGCGGCCTCGGGCTGACGGAGAGTGCGGCCGATACCCGCGCGGTGCTGTACTTCGGCGGGATGCTGGGCGGCACCGTCGTGGCGGCGCTGCTGGCGCAGCTGGGCCTGTGGATGACGTCGCATCCGTTGGTCCCGGTCGCGTCCCTCGGGATCGCGCTCGCCGCTGTGCCGTTCGGCACCTGGGCCGTGCGCTGGTTCTCGGCATTCGCCGGGCCGAGCGGGCCATGGATGGTCGTGTCGACCATCGGCTTCTGGCTACCGGCCGTGGTCGTGGGGGCGGCGCTGATCTGGTGCGGGGTGCGGCCGGTGGGTCGCCTCGCGGTGTGGGCGATCGCCCTGCTGTCGCTCTGGGTCGTGCCTGCGGTGTTCACGGCGATCGGGTACGGGCTCGGGATGCGGGTGCTGCAAGGCGATCTGCGCGAGATGGCCGAGGCGTCGATGCAGGTCTTCCCCGTCGCGTTGATGGAGATGTGGCGCCCGGTGGTGCTGGCCGTGCTGATCGCGGTGGTCGGCTCGATCGTGCGCCTGGCCGTCGCGAAGCGGTCGTCTCGTACGGCGGATGCCGCGGTCACATCGTGACCTGCGGCGTGCTGCTCGCACTGCGCCGCGGTCAGCCGCGCAGCAGCGCGCGCAGAGTCTGGATCGTGTCGGCATCCGTCGCGGTCTTGTCCGGCCGGTAGTGCTTCACGCGGGCGAAGCGCAGAGCGATGCCGCCGGGATAGCGCGGTGACCGCTGCACCCCGTCGATGGCGATCTCGACGACGAGCTCGGGGCGGAGGAAGACCGTCGAGGGCGACCGCGTGGTCTCGTAGGACGGGAACGTGTCGGTCTGCCACCGCAGCAGTTCGTCCGTGAGTCCTTTGAAGGTCTTGCCGACCATGACGTACCCGCCAGGGTCGCCGAATTCGCCGTCGGGATCGTACGCGCCGAGATGCAGGTTCGACAGCGTGCCTCGCCGTCGCCCGGAGCCCCATTCGGCGGCGAGCACGACGAGGTCGTAGGTGAGGACGGGTTTGACCTTGACCCAGGACTTTCCTCGTCGTCCCGCGGCGTAGGGGGAGTCGATCGCCTTGACGAGGACGCCCTCGTGTCCGGCGGCGAGGGCCTCGGCGGACAGCTGCTCGGCGGCCGCGGGGTCGGCGGTGATGATGCCCGGCATCCGCCATTCGCCGGCGACCCGGTCGAGCTCTGCGCGGCGGATCGACAGCGGTTCGTCGAGCAGGTCGTGCCCGTCGACGTGCAGCACATCGAAGAACCAGGGTCGGAGGGCGAGTTCGCGTGAGACGTCAGCGCCGAAGCGCGACATGGTCTGCTGGAAGGGTCGTGGACCGCCGTCCTCGTCGAGGGCCAGGGTCTCGCCGTCGAGGATGAGATCGTGTGCCGGCAGCGAGAGGACGATCTCGACGATCTCGGGAACGCGATGGGTGATGTCGGCGAGACTGCGCGTGTAGACGCCGACGTCGTCGCCGTGCCGATGGACCTGAATGCGCGCGCCGTCGAGCTTGTACTCGACGGATGCCTCACCGGTGATCTCGAGCGCCGCCGAGGGTGTCGCGGCGGTCGAGGCGAGCATCGGCAGGACCGGTCGCCCGACCTTCAGCCCGACGGCTTCGAGATCGTCCGCGCTGCCGGTGAGGGCGAGGACGGCGGTCTCGCCCAGGTCGCCGATGAGCATCGCCGCCCGCCGGACGAGTGCCACCGGCCGGTCGGATGCGCGGGCGATCGCATCGACCAGGACGCCGCCGAGGGCGCCGGTGCGCAGCTCGCCGAGCATGGCGCGGGCGAGGAGATCCCACTCCGCGGCGGTTGCGCGAGACGCGAGGTCGGTGAGGGTCGCCGTGCGGATGGCCGCCGATCCGGTGCCGGATGCCGCGGCGAGTGCATCGAGGGCCGCATCGACATCGGTGATCGTCAGGGTGGGGTCGTCGACGTGGGTGACGTCGAGCGCCGTGAGCCCGCGCCATCCGACGCCGAGCCGACCCTGTCGAGGGTTGGCGAGAAGCAGGCCGGTCAGTGGGGCGATCTCGCCCGGTTCGGCGCGGGTGAGCAGGCCGGAGAGCGCGGCGATCTTCGCGAGGCGCGACGACGTCGCGGCGACCTCTTCGGCGGTGGTGACGAGCTCGGCGAGCTTCATGAGGAGATTGTCGCACCGGGGTGGGACACCGAGGCCGGATTTTCGTGTCAAGGGGCTCTTCGCTCGGGGGCAGCCGACGTAGAAAGGAGGAAGAGAGAAGGGAAAACGGCATGGCTGCAGGCGATATCGAGACGTTCCACCGAGACGGCATCTGGTTCAACCGGATCGAGGGGGAGCCCCGCACTCTGGGGGCCAGCTTCACCTCGAAGGCGGAGGCCGCGAAGGTCGGACGCGGGGCGGCTGCGGCGCGCCAGGTGCAGCACACCGTGCGGACCGAGGAAGGCCCGTCGGCCGACGCGAACGTCTACGACCGGCATCCGCGGGAGTTCATGACCTGAGCGGTCGCGCGTCCCGTGGCGGCGTCGTGCCGACGTCATCCGCGGACACGAGACGTGCGCCGGCACGGAACCGTCATTAGATTGAATGTTCCCGCTTGCGAAGGAGCCCCCGCGTGCCCGAGATCCAGACCGCCGACGCGGCCCTGCATCCGTTCGATGCCAGGACCCGCTTCCAGCTCGATCGGCCAGAGAGCCGCAAGTGGAGCCTGCATCCGGGGCGCATCGGCGCCTGGGTCGCCGAGATGGACTTCGGGGTCGCGCCCGAGATCGCCGCGGCGATGCACCGCGCGATCGATGAGGAGAATCTCGGCTACCTGTCGCCTGCGCTGGCGGCGGAGCTGGGGGTCGCGACCGCCGACTGGATGAGTGCCGAGTACGGCTGGTCGATCGACCCGGAGCGCGTGCATCCGGTGTCCGACGTGATGGCCGTTCTGCGGGTCGCGGTCGAGGAATACGCGCCGGCCGGGTCGCCGGTGATCGTGCCGACACCGGCGTACATGCCGTTCCTGTCGTATCTGCCGACCATCGGCCATCCGGTGATCGAGGTGCCGGGTCGCGAGGTCGACGGTCGGTGGCAGCACGACCTGCAGCGCATCGACGAGGCGTTCGCCGCCGGCGCGCGCACCCTCGTGCTGTGCAACCCCCACAATCCGACAGGGACGGTCGCCGATCGGGCCGAGCTCGAGGCCATCGCCGAGATCGTTGAGCGGCACGGCGGGCGGGTGTTCGCCGACGAGATCCACGCGCCGCTGCGGTTCGATGAGCGGCCGTTCATCCCGTACGCGTCCGTCTCGGAGGCGACGGCCGCGCATACGCTCACCGGCACGAGCGCGTCGAAGGCATGGAACATCCCCGGCCTCAAGACCGCGCAGCTGATCACCTCGAACGATGCCGACCAGCAGATCTACCGTGGGTTCGGGTTCTCCGTGCAGCACGGCGCGGCGACGCTGGGCGTGGTGGCCTCGACGGCCGCGTACCGGTCGGGGAAGCCCTGGCTGGAGGGCGTGATCGACTACTTGGACGGCTCTCGATCGCTGCTCGGATCGCTCGTGTCGGAGCATCTGCCCGGAGCCGTGTACCGCGCGCCGGAGGCGACGTACATCGGTTGGATCGATACGAAGGCCCTCGGCATCCCCGGACCGCCCGCGGAGTTCTTCCGCGAGCAGGCCGGTGTCGTCCTCACCGAAGGCCGCCTGCTCGGGCGCGGATACGAGGACTTCGTGCGCGTGGTGTTCGCGACGCCGCGGCCGATTCTCGAGGAGGCGTTCGCGGCCATGGGCGAGGCCGTTCGGCGGGGGTGACCGCCGAACGGCCTCGCGGGCGGTGCTCCTAGAGCTCGACCTTCGCGTTCTCGCCGCCGTCGTACGGCTTTCCGGTGATCTTCGACTTCACGAAGCTGAACGCGCTCGCGATTGTTCCGCCAGGGCTGTCCCAGTACTCCACGGAATCGGCGGTGAACTTCAGCAGGCCGATGGAGGGGTCGTCCTGACCCTCGGGGAACCAGGCCTCCACCACCGGGTTCCACAGTTCTTCGATCTTCTGACGGTCGTCGACGAGTCGTGCCGTGCCGGAGAGCGACAGCCACGAATCGGAGGAGCTGAACGAGACGTTCGCGTCCGCGTCCGCGGCGAGGTCCGCCACGGGAGACGACAACTTCGAGACGAGGAACCACAGGTCGCCGTCGAACTCCGCCTCTTGGACGGTGAGCGGATGGGCGACCAGCTTGCCGTCGGTGTGCCGGGTGACGAACATCGCGAAGCGGAAGTCCTTGATGAGCTCGGCGACCTTCTTGCGCTCGTCGATCGTGTCAGTCATGGTGCCACCTTTCCCTGTCGTTGGATGCTGCACACGCAACGATGCCTGTTCGGCGGGAATGCGCCGAGGGGGTTGAGGGTGGGGCCGACAGCGGCTACGGGTGCGCGGCGATGCCCCGGATGGCTTACTGCACCGACCATCCGCCGTCCGACGCGAGGATCGCGCCGTTGATGTTCACGCCGTCGTCCGAGAGCAGGAAGGTGATCGACGCGGCCAGCTGCTCGGCCGTCGCAACGGTCGGGATCGCCTGCTGGAACGGGGCCAGACGTGCGGAGCCGTACTCCGACATGTTCGGAGGCATCGGGATGCCGGTGGCGACGCCACCAGGCGCGACCGAGTTCACGCGGATGCCCTTCGGTCCGTACATGAACGCGGCCGACTTGGTGACGCCGATGATGCCGTGCTTGCTCGCCGTGTAGGCGTTGCCGGATGCGTTGCCGCGGATGCCGGCCTCGCTGGAGACATTGAGGACCGACCCCGTGCCCGCCGCCTCCATGAGGGGCAGGACGGCGCGCATGAGTTTGAACGGCGCGGTCAGGTTGATGGCGATGACGCGGTCCCACACGGCATCCGTCGTCTCGCCGGCTGGCGAGAAGTCGTCGTTGATGCCGGCGATGTTGGCGAGGCCGTCGATGCGCTCGCCTGCGGCGGCGATGACGGCGTCGATGGCGTCCTGCTTCGTCAGGTCGCCCGCGACGGTGGTGATGTCGGCATCCGGAAGTTCGGCCTTGAGCACCTCGAGCTTGTCGGCGGCGATGTCGCTGGCGATGACGCGGCCGCCTTCGCGGGCGATGCGGGTCGCGGTGGCCTTGCCGATGCCGGATGCGGCGCCCGTGACGATCACGGTCTTGCCGGCGAAGCGGGCTCCGGTCGGAACCTCGGGGGCTGCCTCTTCGACAGGCAGCTCACCGTCGTTCGCGGAGCGGACGAGGTCGTCGACGATCGACTGCGGGAGCGCGCCCTGGCTCATCGCGACGAGCTGCTGCAGCGGCAGGCCGAGGACGGGGGTGAGGACTTCGGGGTCAGCGCCGGTCTTCTCGAACAGGCCGCGGATGAGCGGTCCGCCGGTCGGGTCGTTCAGCCATTCGCCGATGGTGGAGTGTGCGGTCAGGGCCATGTCTTCTCCTTGCTCGGGTATTTCGCAACGGTGCGTCTACTTATATTCCAGTCTACGCCTGGTTACGCTCGGAGGGTGCCTCGTCCTCGCAGTGAGAGAGCTCGCCAAGCCGTGCTGGCGGCAATGCGTCGCGCCGTGGCGGCGGACGGGTATGCGGCGGTCTCCATGGAGGGACTCGCCGAATCGGCCGGGGTGTCGAAGCAGACGATATATCGGTGGTGGCCGTCGAAGGCGGCGGTCCTCGGGGAGGCGCTTCTGGACGGCGAGCTTCCCGGCGCGGACGTCGCTCTCCCGCACTCCGCGGACCTCGAGGCCGACCTGCGGGCGTGGTTCTCGGCGATGTCGGCTGCCCTCGGCGATGCCGACGGTGTGGCGCTCGCGCGAGCGCTGATCGCCGTGACGGCGACGGATGCCGAACTGGGCGCCGCGCTGAACGAGAAGTTGGCCGCGCCGATCCGCGGATGGGTGTCGCAGCGGCTGGATCGGGCGATCGAGACCGGGGATGTGCGGCCGGATGTGGATGCCGCCGTGATCGCGGATCAGTTCGTAGCGATGGCCTCGTATGCGGCTCTTCAAGGGAAGGTGCTCGGGGCCGATCAGATGGATGCCGTCGTGGGGGTCCTGATGCGAGGGATCGCCCGATAGCTCGTTGACCCCCAAGCTCGCTGGGGCGTGGGAAACGGGGCGCGTGGAATTCTGAAAGCGGGGCGACGGCAGTTCTGGATGCGGTGGTACGGCTTGCGGAGTTCTAGGCCGTCGGTGACGCGGAGCCCCAGAGGGTCGCGTACTCGTCGCGCACCTGCGGCCAGACAACTAGGAGGCCACCTTCGACAGAGTGCACCGTTCGCGCGGTCGCAGCAAGCAGCACGAAATCGTGCATGATCGGACGACCCGAGCGATAGACCGTTCCGAGACGGTCATCACGCCCATGATCGGACAGATCGTGTAAGCCGTGAGCACCAGCCAACTCCGTGGACGAGGTGCTGCCTGCCAGCCAGCGCCTAGGGCTCGGTTCGCCCATCCCGCGCGATGCACGTGGCTCTCGGTTGCGAGGAGATACCGCTGTTCAGCTGAGACGAGCGGCGGAGGCGCGAGCCGTTCGGCGAGCACATAACTAACGAACCCCAGAAGGATCGCGAAGGCGACGTACGCAGCAGATGGCGGTTCAGACCAAATCATCACGGCTGCGACGCTGAGAATGACGGTCATGGCGAGTTGTAGAGCACGGGCGATCTTCCTGTTCCCCTCGGCGGAGTCGTCGTTCACGGGTTGGCCGCTGAGGGCCGCGAGCAAACTGAGGACCGTCGTGAAGAAGAGCAGTTCCGTCGAGTGCAGCGGACTGACGAACGTGTGCAGGAGCTGCAGCGAAACATCGATCGGAACCGTGAACGGAGGCAACGCCGACATCATCAGCACAGCGAAGACGATTGTGACGTTTCCAGCAGCCGCAGGCACGAACCACGCTGCGACTCTCTTGTTCAATGACGTTGCCTGTCCGCTCATGCACACGGGTTTAGCAGCAGGCGCCGACATCTCCATCGCACTACCGTTCTGCGCCATGATGGGAACGGCGCGCGTTCGGCGCCAGGGACAGGGGCATTCTTCGTGGTCAATCACGTCAACTTCATCTGGAACATCGCCGAGTCGCTGCGGGGGCCGTTCAAGCCGTCGGAGTACGGATCGGTGGTCTTGCCGTTCACGGTGCTGCGGCGTCTCGACGCAGTGCTGGCAGAGACGAAGTCGACGGTCGCCAACGTCGCCAAAGCGACCGAGACGATGCCTGATGTGCTGCGGCACCTGCGCCTGACGGAGGCTGCCGGCCACCAGTTCTACAACACGAGCACGTTCGACTTCGCGAAGCTCGTTGCCGACCCGCAAGATCTCCGGTCCAACTTCTCCGCCTACCTGGCCGGGTTCTCGGAGAACGTGCGCGACATCTTCGAGCGCTTCGAGTTCGAGAAGACGCTCAACAAGCTGGCCGAGAAGAACAAGCTCTACTCGGTGACGGAGAAGTTTGCGCAGGCCGACTTCCACCCCAACGTGGTCAGCAACATCGAGATGGGTCTCATCTTTGAGGAACTGATCCGGTGGGCCAACGAGCGCTCGAACGAGACCGCGGGTGATCACTACACGCCCCGCGAAGTGATCGCACTGATGGTGCAGTTGCTGTTCGCGCTCGACGACGACGCGTTGTCGAAGTCAGGTGTGGTGCGTTCGATCTACGACCCGACGGCGGGCACTGGCGGGATGCTGTCGGTCGCGGACGAGTACCTGCGGAAGATGAACCCCGACATTCAGTTGAACCTGTACGGGCAGGACTACAACGACGCCTCCTACGCGATCTGCAAGGCCGACATGGTCATCAAGGGGCAGGATGTCGACAACATCGCGCTTGGCGACACTCTCACCGAGGATGCCTTCGACGAGAAGAAGTTCGACTACGGGCTCTCCAACCCGCCGTTCGGTGTCGATTGGAAAGACCAGCGCGCCTACGTCGACGAGGAGCACGCACGCCTGGGGTTCAACGGGCGCTTCGGGCCCGGCACCCCCGCGGTCAGCGATGGGGCGATGCTCTTCTTGCTGCACCTGGTGTCGAAGATGCGCAAGAGGGAAGACGGCGGATCTCGCGTCGCGATCGTTCTCAACGGGTCACCGCTGTTCTCCGGTGGTGCCGGCGGTGGCGAGTCGAACATCCGCAAATGGCTGCTCGACAACGACCTCGTTGAGGCGATCATCGGGCTGCCAAAGGACATGTTCTACAACACCGGCATCTCCACCTACATCTGGGTGCTCACCAACCGTAAGGACAATGACCGCCAGGGCCAGGTGCAGCTCATCGACGGTCGCGAGATGAAGGAGAAGCTGCGCAAGGGCCTCGGCTCGAAGCGCAACGAACTTTCGACTCACAACATCAAGGACCTCGTCACCCTTTACGCCGGATTCGAGGACGGCGAGCACTCGAAGATCTTCCGCAACGAGGATTTCCTGTACCGGACGATCACGGTCGAACGCCCGCTCAAGCTCAACTGGCAGGCCACCCCCGAACGGATCGATGCGGTCTTCGCGGCGAAGGCGGTGCAGAAGCTCAAGGAAGCGGATGCTAATGCACTGCGGGCCACGCTCAACCGACTGGGCTCAGACACGGTGTGGAAGAACCGGGGCGCGTTCCAGAAGGCGTTGAAGGATGCCGCGAAGGTCGAAGGTCTCGCCCTCCCGGCGCCGCTTCTGAAGACGGTAACGAACGAACTCGGTGAGCAGGATGACACAGCCGACGTTTGCACCGACGCGAAGGGCAAGCCCGAACCGGACGCTTCGCTCCGCGACACCGAGAACGTGCCGTGGGACGAAGACGTCGACGCCTACGTCGCGCGCGAGGTTCTGCCGTACGCGGCCGACGCGTGGGTTGACCACACGAAGACCAAGGAAGGCGCGGAGATCCCCTTCACCCGCCACTTCTATCAGTACGTCCCTCCGCGGCCGCTGGAAGAGATCGACCGCGACCTGGATGCGGTCATGGACCAACTCCGCGCAATGCTCGTCGAGGTCGAACGGTGACTGCAAGCGATTGGATCGGCGAGCTTCCAAAATCGTGGAAGCTGTCGACGATCGGTCGGCTTGCTAGCTTGCGAGCCGGCGGAACACCGGCGTCTACCGACGAGGATTACTGGGACGTGTCGGCGGGGACACGTTGGCTTTCGATCGCTGACATGGGTGGTGTCGAAGCGGGGGCTGACCACAGAGGGCGATTCCTGACTCCGGCGGGAATGTCGGCGTCGCGGCTCCAACCGAGCAAGCGCGAGACCGTGCTGTTTGCGATGTACGCGAGCGTCGGTGCGGTCGCGTACTTGCGTGACTCGGCAGTTTGGAATCAGGCCATCGTTGGTCTGGAGGCGCGGGAGCACCAGGCCGATTCCCGCTACCTGTACTGGGTCGCGAGAGCTCTCAAGCCGACGCTGCCATTCCACTTTCGGAGCAATACCCAAGACAACTTGAACGCAGAGCAAGTTCGTTCGTTCGTGGTGCCACAACCGCCTCTTGTCGCTCAGCGGGCGATTGCGGACTATCTGGATCGGGAGACGGCACAGATCGACGCGTTCATCGCGAAGAGCCAGGAACTCATCACCCTCCTCACCGAACGCCGCTCAGCATTCATCGCGCGGTCCGTGTCTCGAGGCGTCAGAGATGGGGGCCCGCTTAAGTCGAGCGGGACGGAGTGGGCGACCGAGGTCCCCTTACACTGGCAGGTCGGAAACATCCGTCGGTTCGCATCGATGAAGACCGGGCACACGCCGAGCCGGCAGCACCCGGAGTACTGGATCGACTGTGATATCCCCTGGTTTACGCTCGCCGACGTGTGGCAGCTTCGGCAAGGGAGGCGAGACATGGACGAGACGAGCGAGAAAATCTCGCCTCTCGGACTTGCGAATTCTGCTGCGGAGCTACTGCCGGCCGGGACGGTCGCGCTATCGCGCACTGCGTCCGTGGGTTTTGCGGGGATCATGCCCGTGGACATGGCGACCAGCCAGGACTTCTGGAACTGGGTTCCCGGTGGGAAATTGCTTTCGGCGTATCTCTGGTACCAGTTCCAAGCGATGAAGCCTGAGTTCGAGCGGCTGATGACCGGCTCGACTCATCGGACTATCTATCAGGCCGATGCGGCGTCGTTCACGATCATCGTCCCGCCGCTCGGCGAGCAACACGAGATCGTCGAGCGGTTGGATAGCATCACCAAGCGCATCGACGGCGCGATCGCTGTCGCTCATCGCGGTGTGGCCTTGGCAAGGGAGCGCCGTGCCGCGCTGATCTCGGCAGCGGTGACCGGCAAGATCGAGGTCGGTGCGACGCGATGACAGGAGAAGCCTCATGACCAACGCTGAGCGGTTCATCGACGCGTACAACCGGATCGATCGAAAGCTTGAGGACGGTTCCAGCGGTACCGATTATGTGAGCTTTACTACTCGCGTGCGAAAGAGCAAGTTGCTGGTGGACTCTGAGCGAGATTTCCTTCTGGATATCGGCCCATTGCGAAACGCGATAGTTCACACGAGGGGTTCGCATTCGGGCAATCCGATCGCGGATCCGCGTATCGACGTCGTGGAGAAGCTCGAAAAGCAGGCGTTGCGTCTCGAGGACCCTCCCCGCGTGCTCTCTGTGCTGCGATCGGCAGCTCCCACGGTCCACGAGGGCCGGGCCGATATCGGAGACTTTCTTGCTGTGGTCACCGAGAAGAACTTCTCGCAATCCGTCTATCGAGATTCCGCGGGAGAGCTTCGTCTGATCACGACCAACGCCACCGCGCGCTGGTTCGCCGCGGAGTATGTCGCGTCGACCGGTGTGGCGCTGGAGTCGGCGTCGATTGCTCACGTTGCGACTTATGGGGAGACCGGTGACGGATTGGTCGTGCGGGATCGTGACATCACAGTCGTGTCCGCGTGGCGACTGTTCGCCGGTCTCGACAGAGTCACACCCCCAGCTGCTTTGGTGCTCACCCACAGTGGTAAGGCAACGGAGAAACCGCTCGGCATCTGTTCTCGGTCGGATGTTCCAGGCATGCTCCGCGCGATTCTCGAGTAGAGCAAGGTGGAGATCATGAACGGAGCGCATCTCGAGTCGGTGCTGGAGAACGAGATCGCGGAGCATCTCGACGCGAACGGCTGGCTGTACTCGCCGAACGATGCCGGCTACGACCGGGAGCTCGCGTTGTTCCCTGAGGACGTGCTCCGATGGTTGGAAGATTCGCAACCGACCGAGTTCGAGAAGGTGGTTCGTCCCAACGACACAGAATCCCAGCGCGACGCCGCCGGTCGCGACGTCCTCGCTCGCCTCGCGAAGTCGCTGGACCTGGACCCGTTGAAGAACGGCGGGACGATCCGCATTCTGCATGAGGGATTCACGATGGTCCCTCAACAGGGTGGTGCGGTGAAGTTCCGCCTCGCTCAGTTCCGCCCGGTGACGACGAACAACCCCGACACCCTGGACGCGTACGCGAAGATGCGCGTGCGGGTGATGCGTCAGGTGCACTACTCGACGAAGAATCCGAACAAGGCGTTGGACCTGGTGCTGTTCGTCAACGGCATCCCGGTCGCCACGGTTGAGTTGAAGACGGACTTCACCCAGTCGATCGGTAATGCCGTGAACCAATACCGGTTCGATCGTTCACCGTCGGGAGAGCCGCTGTTTGCGTTCGCAAAGCGGTCGCTCGTGCACTTTGTCGTCTCGAACAGTGAAGTGCGGATGACGACGAAGCTGGCCGGCGCGGATACGCGGTTCCTGCCTTTCAACCGCGGGCACGACCAGGGCGCCGGGAACCCGCCGAACCCGGCCGGTTCCGCATCCTCGTACTTCTGGGAAGAGATCCTGCAGCGCGACACGTGGTTGCAGGTGCTCGGCTCGTTCGTGCATCTGCAGGTGGAGGTCGACGTTGACCCCGACACGGGAAAGAAGACGCGCACGGAGAAGATTCTGTTCCCGCGCTACCACCAGTGGCGTGCCGTGAATCGCCTGGTGGCGGCAGCACGAGAAGAAGGCGCCGGCCGCCGCTACCTCGTCCAGCATTCGGCTGGTTCGGGAAAGACGAACTCGATCGCGTGGCTCGCGCACCGGCTGTCGCAGCTACATGACGAGCAGAACGAGAAAGTCTTCGCTACGGTGGTCGTCGTCACTGACCGCACTGTTCTGGACAAGCAGCTTCAAGATGCGATCGCCCAGTTCGAGAAGCACGCTGGCGTCGTGCAGTCGATCACGCGCGACGGCGGCGAATCGAAATCGAGCGAGTTGGCCTCAGCGCTGACCGGCGGCAAGCAGATCGTGATTGTGACGATCCAGACGTTCGAGGCGTTGATCACGACGATCCAGTCGAAGCCAGAATTGCGGGGTCGCAGATTCGCCGTGATCGCTGACGAGGCGCATTCGTCACAGACCGGGTCGACGGCAGGCGCGCTGACGAAGGTGCTCTCGCCGCAAGAGCAGGCGGCGGTGGCCGAGGGCGCGCCGATCGACTCGGAAGCGTACTTGCAATGGGCGATGGAGGTGACAGCGAACGCTTCAAACATCTCCTACTTCGCGTTCACCGCGACGCCGAAGCCGAAGACGCTCGAGCTGTTCGGTCGTGAGCCCGTCGGCGGGGGAACGCCCGAGCCTTTCGACCTGTACTCGATGCAGCAGGCGATCGAGGAGGGGTTCATCCTCGATGTGCTGCAGAACTACACGCCGTACAAGGTGGCGTGGCAGCTCCAGCATCCGGGCTCTGACTACGACGCGCCTGGCGAAGTAGACGAGTCGACCGCGGTGAAGGCGCTCGTTCGGTACGTGCGGCTGCATCCGACGAACATCAGCCAGAAGGCGAAGATCGTCGTCGATCACTTCCGGCAGTTCGCGCAGCCGCTGCTCGACGGCAAGGCGAAGGCCATGGTCGTGACCGGGTCTCGCGTGGAAGCCGTGCGCTGGAAGAAGTACCTCGACGCGTACCTGTCGGACTCGCACATTCTGGGCGTGAAGGCACTGGTGGCTTTCTCCGGCACGGTCGAAGACCCGACGGATGTGGGCGAGGGGCTGACGGAGAAGACGCAGAATCCTGGCCTTTGGACGTCCGACCTCGCGGCGGCCTTCAAGCCGTCGACGTACAACGTGATGATCGTCGCGGAGAAGTTCCAGACCGGATTCGATCAGCCGCGTCTCGTGGCCATGTATGTGGATCGCAAGCTCGGCGGAGTGCAGGCGGTGCAGACGCTATCGCGGCTTAACCGGACGTACCCGGGCAAAGACAAGACGTTCGTGCTCGACTTCGTGAACGAACCCCTCGACATTCTCGATGCGTTCAAGGATTACTACCGCAAGGCGGAGCTCACCGCGACGACGGATCCCAACCTGATCTACGACCTGGTCGCGAAACTCGACAGCGCGGGCATCTACACGATGGCTGAGGTGTCACAGGCGTTCGATGCCGCACTTGCCGCTGGCGTGAACGCCAATAGTGCGGTGAGCGCGGCGACCGCGCCGGCCGTCGACCGGTTCGCGAAGCGCTGGTTCAACGCGGTCACTGACGGGGATGCTGCCGAGCAGGAAGAACTGAAGCTCTTCAAGAGCGATGCCGGCCAGTTTGTGAAGTTCTACGACTTTATCTCGCAAGCGCGGAATCTCGAGGACACGGATCTGCCTCGCCGGCACTACTTCTTCCGCCGCATCCTTCCGCAGCTCGTGACAGCGACCTGGGAAGAGCCGGTCGATATCTCGAAAGTGAAGTTGTCGGAGTACAGCGTCACTCCGGGCGAGGCCGTCAAACTCAACCTCGAACAGGGCAAGGGCCTGGAGCCGATCACCGCGATCGGCTCGGGCGCTATCCACGAGAAACACCGCAGTGCGCTCGAAGAGATCATCGGCAAGCTCAACGACCGGTTCGGCGACAAATACGGATTGGGAGCCGTTGACCTCACGGTGAATCACATCGTCGGGAAGCTAGCGGTCGATTACGATCTCGCGCGTCAGGCCGAGGTGAATACGCCTCAGCAGTTCGCCGAATCACCGGCACTGCCGAAGGCGTTCGCAAAGGCCGTGATCGAGGTGCGGGATGAGACGCCGATGCTCGTCGATGACATGCTCAGTGACAACGGACTGTTCGCCGAGTTGAGTAAGGCCTTGCCGGCGATGCTTTACGAATTCTTGAGCGGTAAACAGTCCAAGGAAAGCGGCGTGGAGTGAACGTCTGGGGAGTGCACAACGACTCGTTGACGAACGAACTGGTCGACGAAGGATTCATCAGCATCGGCTGGGATCGGCTCGGTGCTCTGTCCGAGATCAGGCAAGGCCGCGAGGGGCTCAAGCGAGCGCTCACAAACCTCGACCCCGATGCCAAGCCGCGCTCGATTGCGGGTCAGGCCGGTGTGTTGGTGCGATTCCGTGACGAGATGAAGCCGGGTGATGTCGTCGTTGCACCGTACAAGCCCACGTCGACGATCAACATCGGCGTGCTCGTCGACGACTACTACTACGACGAATCGGCAGAGACGCATCGGCACCGCCGGCGGGTCGAATGGCGCAAGACAGAGCTTCCGCGAACGGTATTCTCACATTCCGCGCTGTACGAGATCGGATCGGTGCTCACGGTGTTCCGCGTGCGCAACCATGCGGAAGAGTTCCTCGCGGCGCTGGGGGAAGAGGGGCAGACAGTTGAGCGGCTCGCGCACAAGGTCGATCAGATCAGTGATGAGCGAGCAGCTGATGAAGAAGCAGATGATGAGCCTCGGGCATCGCGTATTGAGCGTCACACCCGTGATTTCGTCCTCAATGCTCTGCACCGAAAACTGACGCACCAGGAGTTCGAGGAGTTCACCGCGGAGCTTCTGCGCGTCTTGGGCTATCAAGCCCGCGTCACGCAGTACTCGCAAGACGGTGGCGTTGACGTGATCGCGCATCGCGATCCGCTGGGCGTAGAACCTCCGCAGATCAAGGTGCAGTGCAAGCACCACACGGGAACGATCTCAGCTCCCGAAGTCCAGCAATTGGTTGGGACGCAGGGGCCGAACGAGCTTTCCCTTTTCGTGACGCTCGGCAACTACTCGCGGGACGCGCGGATGATCGAACGGCAGCGCACCGGTCTGCGGCTGCTCTCCGGCGAAGATGTCGTGTCGTTGGTGCTCGAGCACTACAGCGATCTCCCGGAAGAGCGGCGCGCCTTAATGCCGCTTACCCCGGTGCTCGTTGTCGCCGATACGGCCGACATGTGAGTTTTCGGGAGGATGCGGCCGGCTGACGTGACGCTGACGTGAGCGCAGAACTAGCCCTCACGGCGAATCTACACGGACAGATCCGCTCGCCGGCGACTCTAGGCGTGGGTGGGTGGCGAGGTCCAGGCCGAGCGCTACCGTGATCCCATGCCGCCCACCGTCCCCACCTTCACCGCCGCCCAGGTCCGCGTTGCCGAGGCGCCACTTCTGGCGGCCGGCATTCCGCTCATGCGACGCGCGGCGGCCGCGCTCGCCGAGGTGATCGTCGAGCACGCGCCGACGCGGATGCTCGTCCTCGCGGGAGCGGGCGACAACGGCGGCGACGCCCTCTTGGCGGCCGCGACGCTCGCCGCTGCCGATGTGCGCGTCGACATCCTGCGCACCTCCGACCGCGTCCACGCGGAGGCGCTCGCCGCTGCGACGGACGCCGGGGCCGTCGAGATCGCGCTCGACGCCGTCCACCCCGCCGCTTACGACCTCATCGTCGACGGCATCCTCGGCATCGGCGCGCGCGGAGGGCTGCGAGGTCGGGCGAGGGATGCCGTGGCCGCAGTGCTTCCGGCATCCACTCGCGTCATCGCTGTCGACCTGACGAGCGGACTCGACCCCGACGACGGATCTGCCGACGACGTCGTGCTCGCCGCGACAACCACGGTGACGTTCGGCGCCGTCAAGGCCGGCCTCGCGCGCGGCGACGGACCACGACTGACGGGTCGACTCGTGCTCGTCGATCTCGGACTCGACCTTTCGATCGAGGATGCCGTGGGCGCAGCATCCGTCGATGAGGTGCGGCAGGGATGACAACCATCGACCTGCATGTCGACCGTGAAAGCGTCGCGGCGGGCGACGACGTCGACTCCCACGCCCGAGTGGTGACGGTGTCGCGCGCCACGCTCCTCAGCGCGGCGATCGAGCACGCTTCCCCCGAGATCAAGGCGCGGGGCTGGTCGTGGGTCGTGATGGTCGACCGCGAGGTCGCCGGGGTGTGGTCGGTGGACTTCGGCGTGCAGCTGCTGATCGCGGATCGCACCATCCGGAGCGGCCCGGTCGACATCTACTTCCGCTACTTCACTCAGATCGACCCGGCCTGGCTGTTCGAGCGACTCGCCGCCGGCGCGCCCGTGAACACTCGCGACCTGGAGGCAGCGTACGCGCCGATCGCTCGGGAGAAGTACCGCGCCGAGCTGCGCCGCCGCGAGCGCGACATCGAGGAGCGCTTGCTCAGCAGCGATTGCATCGCCGCCCTCGGTCACTATGGCGCCGACATCACGCTGCACGCCGACATCGCGTGCGACTTCACCGTTGCGGGCGAGGAATGGAAGGTTCGGCGCGCCGACACCATGCTGCAGGTCTTCACCGGGGGCGGGCTTCCTGACGCGTCGATCCGGCCAACAGCGATGGGCGAGGCCTGGATCGTCGGGATGCTGGCGGCCACCGCGCGAGTCTCGGCCGGTCTTTCGGCGGTGCCGGATGTTGCCGTGATTCCCGGGCTCGACCTCCCGCAGGTCGGTGAGCGCTGGATGTCGAGCGGGGTCGTCGTCGTGCAGGTGCGCACGGAACATGCCGCGCGCGTGGCTCGAGCTGTGCACGGGCGGTCGGTCGCTGAGGTCTGCGCGCTCTTTGGGGCATGAGTTATCCACAAGCTCGAATAGTTCTACGTCTGTGTCTGTGGCTCTCGCTATCGTAGAGTCATGACCAAGTTGACCGCCCTGCATGAGGCTATGACTAGCCTCTCTCAGTTGTGGGGTGATGCCGACGAGTCGAATAAATTTACGAGGAATCGACTGCTTTCGGTGCTCGATGCGCTCGCGACTGTGCAGCGGCGGTTGGATGCGGTGCAGATCGACGTGGCGGCAGGGCTGGCGCGTGAGTCCCGGCCGGAACTCGGGGCCGAGTCGCTGGCGAAGCAGCACGGCTTCCGCACTCCGGCCAAGATGCTGTCCACAACGATGGGGGTCTCGACGGGTGATGCGCTCCGGCTGATCAAGGTGGGGGAGAGCACGGCGACCCGTTCCGACCTGCTGGGGGCGCCGCTGCCGGCGAAGTACCCGGTGGTGCGCGCGGCTCTGGATGCCGGTGAGCTCAGTGCGCAATCGGCTGCGCTGATCACGGGTCTGCTCGATCGGTGTCGCATTGCTGCGGGTGCGGAGCGCGTGGCCGAAGGGGAGAAGCTTCTTGTCGAGAGCGCTGTCGGCCTCGGGCTCGATGACGTGCGCAAGCTGGTCGTGCGGGCGGAGGCGTGGCTCGATCCCGATGGTCTCGAACCGCGTGAGGACGAGCGGCGCGCGCAGCGGTCGCTGACGATCTTCGAGCGCGACGGCTTCGTGCATCTGAACGCGAAGATGGATGCCGCGGACGCCGCCCCGGTCGTCGCCGCGCTGCGCGGGTACGTGAGTGCGGCGTTCGCCGCGCGCAAGGATGCCGTCGACCCTGATGCTCCGGATGCCGATCACCGCACGGTTCCGATGATTCAAGCCGATGCCCTCGTGGCGTTCTGCGCGCATGTTGTCGGGTGCGAGGAGAAGCGGGTTCCGCTCGCCGGCGCGACGGTGGTTGTGCGGCTGAATCTCTCGGATCTGGAATCCGGTCGCGGATCGGCCACGATCGACGGTCTCGATCAGCCGATCAGTGTCGCTGCGGCGCGTCGGATGGCGGCGGGTGGGGGAGTGATCGCGTGCGTGCTCGGTGGGGACGGTGAGATCCTCGATTGGGGGCGCGAGAAGCGGTTGTTCACTAGGGCGCAACGGCTCGCGCTGGTCGAACGCGACGGTGGGTGCGCGATGTGCGCCCTCCCACCGGAGATGACGAAAGCGCATCACATCCGATGGTGGCGACGCGATCACGGGCCGACCGACATCGCCAACGGAGTCCTCCTCTGCGAGACCTGCCACCACCGAATACATGACAACGGGTGGGAGGTGCGCGTCGACGGCACCGGTCGTGCGTCGAACGTGTGGTTCATCCCGCCGCCGTATGTCGACCCCGGCCAGAGGCCGAGGCTCGGTGGGCAGGCGCGCTTCGATATCGCGACGCGGGCGGCGTGATGCGTGCGGGCGGGGTGCGCGCGAGCCGGGTGCCGTACTCGATGCCGATAGGCGCGAGAGCGACTTGATAGGCAGTGTGGGCATTCGGGCAACATTTTGGTCATTTCCCGAGCGGTCAGTCTTGTCACTCTGATCCCTGATTTTGCGCAGTCACGGCTCGCGGCGCATACTCATGGCGTCCCGCTCCCGACCGTACGGATCCGTCATGCCCGCCGAATCTGCCCCCGCTGCGGCATCCACCGTCGCCGTGATCGGCGCCGGCCGGCTCGGCCGCGTGCTCGCAGCCGCACTCGCAGACGCAGGGTATGACGTGCACGGTCCGCTCGGCCGAGACGACGTCCACCCCGCCACCGACATCGCCCTGCTCAGCGTCACCGACGCCGCGATTCCGGATGCCGCGGCCACCGCCCGCGCGCAGGCATGCGTCATCGGACATGTCTCCGGCGCTACGGGTCTCGACGACGTCGACTTCAGCATCCATCCGCTGCAGACCTTCACCGGAACCGAGACGCCGGCCGTGTTCCGCGGGATCGGCGCCGCAGTCGACGGTCGCACGTCCGACGCGCGAGAGATCGCCGAGCAGCTCGCCCGGGCACTCGGCGCCACCCCGTTCCGCGTGCAGGACGCCGACCGGCCCGCCTACCACGCGGCATCCGCCCTCGCCTCGAACCTGATCCTCCCTGTCCTCGACGCCGCCGAACAGGTTGCGCTGAGTGCCGGCGTCCACGACGCACGCGCCCTGCTCGCCCCGCTCGTGCGCCGCGCCGTCGACAACTGGGTCGAGCGGGGAGCGTCCGAGGCGCTCACCGGACCGATCGCCCGGGGTGACGAGTCGACAGTAGAGCGGCACCGCGCCGCCATCGATGCTGCGACACCGCAGTTTGACGCGCTGTTCAATGAGCTCGTCGCCGCGGCGCGCGCCCTTCACTGCCGCGTAGATCGCCCGTCCGCCGAGGTTGACGCGGCTTCCGCACGCATCACCACGCCCGGCGCCATCACTGAATCGCCGTCCGCTGACTCGGCGCCATCTGTCAGCGCAGCCGTGATAACCGGCCCTGCCGCCGAGGAGGCCAGCGCTTGAAGATCCTCCGCACGATCGCCGACGTCCGCGACACCGTCCGCCAGGCCAGGCACGAGAACAGGACGGTCGGCCTCGTCCCCACCATGGGCGCGTTTCACGAGGGGCACCTCTCCCTCATGCGCACCGCCCGCGCGCAGAACGATCTCGTCGTCGTCTCGCTCTTCGTCAACCCGACGCAGTTCGGTCCGAACGAAGACCTCAACACGTACCCCCGCAACGAACAGGCCGACGCAGGACTGGCCGAACATGAGGGCGTCGACATCCTCTTCGCCCCAGACCCGGCCGAGATCTACCCAGACGGCTTCGCCACGACCGTCCATGTCGCAGGGATCACCGAGGTGCTGGACGGTGCGAGCCGCGGCATCCACCATTTCGACGGCGTCGCGACCGTCGTGACCAAGCTGTTCGGCATCGTGCGCCCCGATGTCGCCTACTTCGGACAGAAGGATGCCCAGCAGGTGCTCGTCGTCCGCCGGGTCGTGCGCGACCTGAACCTCGACGTCCGCATCGAGGCCTGCCCGATCGTGCGCGAACCCGACGGGCTGGCGATGAGCTCGCGCAACGTCTACCTCGACTCCGACGCCCGCGCGCAGGCCACCGCGCTCAGCCGCGCTCTCGACGCGGCGCATGCCAAGCACGAGGCCGGGGAGCGGGATGCCGAGGCGATCCGCGCCGCGGCCGTCCAAGTGCTCGAGGCTGCCGGCATCGCGCCGGAGTATGTCGAACTCCGCGACGTCGACACCCTGCATCCCGTCTCCGACACGACCAGCGACACCCTGATCGCCGTTGCTGCCCGCGTCGGAGCCGCCCGGCTGATCGACAACCACACCCTGAGAGGCGACGCCTGATGCGACGCACCATGCTGAAGTCGAAGATCCATCGCGCGACCATCACGGGCAGCGATCTGAACTACGTCGGATCCATCACGATCGATCCCGACCTGCTCGAAGCCGCCGACATCCTCCCGCATGAGCAGGTCCACGTCGTCGACGTGGACAACGGAGCCCGCTTCGTCACCTACACGCTCGTCGGCGAGCGCGGATCCGGTGTCATCCAGGTCAACGGCGCCGCCGCCCGACTCGTGCACACCGGCGACACGATCATCGTGATCTCCTACGCCGAGTACTCCCGCAAGGAGCTCGCGGCCTACGAGCCCGTCGTCGTGCACGTCGATCGGACGAACGCGATCGTGCGGGTGGACGACGCCGTCGGTGAGCTGGTCACCTCGTGAGCGCCCGCGGCGTCGAGAAGCGCGTCACTCTCGCCGGCCTCGCCGAACGTGAGGCCCCGATCGTCATGGTCACCGCCTACGACTACCCGAGCGCGCAGATCGCGGATGCCGCGGGCGTCGACATGGTGCTCGTCGGCGACTCCGGCGCCATGACGGTGCTCGGCTACGACTCGACCGTGCCCGTCACCGTCGACGAGATGCTCATGCTGGCCAAGGCCGCCCGTCGCGGACTCGACCGTGCCCTGCTCGTCGCCGACCTGCCGTTCGGCTCGTACGAGGCCTCCGACGAGATCGCGATCGCGACAGCGCAGCGCTTCGTCAAAGAGGCCGGCGCCGACCTCGTCAAGATCGAACGCGGCGGCACGACGGTGCAGCGCACGAAGGCGCTGGTGGATGCTGGCATCCCCGTCATCGGACACATCGGTCTCACGCCGCAGACCGCGACGAGCTACCGAGCACAGGGCCGCACGGCCGACGCGGCGCTCGCCCTGATCGATGACGCCCTCGCGCTGCAGGATGCCGGATGCTCCCTGCTCGTCGTCGAAGCCGTGCCGTCCGAGGTGACCGCGGAGCTCGTGTCACGGCTGAGCATCCCGGTGATCGGCATCGGTGCAGGCCCCGCCGCCGACGGCCAGGTTCTCGTCTTCCACGACCTGCTCGGCATCTACGACGGCCCCGCGGCCCGGTTCGTCAAGCGTTACGCCGATCTGCGGACGGATGCCGTCGCCGGCGTCACGGCATACGCCGACGAGGTCCGTTCGGGGGCGTACCCGGCCTCGGAGCACGCCTACGGGATGCCGGAAGACGAAGCCGCTCGGTTCGAGGAGTTGCTCGCCGGGAGGTGACGCTGCCGTCCTGTACAGCTGTCGGTCGCGACCACGGATGTCGGTCCGATCCGGGCTTCTGGACTGACATCCGTCATCTGCGCCGACATCTGTGGCCTACCGCCCTCGGCCGAAACCCGATTCACTCCCCGGCATCCTCCGGCACCCACCGCAGCAGATCGCCCGGCTGGCACTCCAGCACCTGGCACAGCGCGTCGAGAGTCGTGAAGCGCACGGCCTTGGCACGACCGTTCTTCAGCACGGCGAGGTTCGTCGGCGTGATCCCGATGCGGTCGGCGAGCTCACCGACCGCCATCTTGCGCCGCGCGAGCATGACGTCAATGTCGACGATCACCGGCATCAGATCACCTCTCCGAGCTCGGAGCGCAGCGCCTGCGCCTCGGTCTCGCGTTCGATCGCCTGTCGCAGCAGCGCCTTCATCACCACGACGAGCAGCGAGATGCCCGCCAACACGAGCGCGCCACCGCAGATCATCGCGACGACCCCGGGTGCCATCTCCCCAGGTGCGAGCAGCACTGCCAGTGCCAGAGCGATCACGGAGGCTGCCGCGAAGGCGCCGATGATCACATTCACCCACACGAACGAGGACGCCGAGAAGATCGATCCTCGTCGCACCTTCGTCAGCAGCATCCACACCGACACGGCGAAGAGCTGCATCGTCAGGATGCCGAGCACCATGATGCCCACCGCGGCTATACGCCCCCACAGCTCCTCGTCGGCTAGATCGAGCCACAGCAGCGGAACGATCAGCGCCTGCACCGCGATGGATCCCACCAGGGCCAGCGCGATCACGACCTTCAGGACAGCAATGGTGATGTTTCCCACGACACAGCCTCTCATCGAAGAACGGTAACAATCTATCGTTAATCGTTCGATCTGGGAATGGGCTGAGCAAACCGCAAACCCCTTTCCCTCGCGCCGCTAACGACATATCGTTGAGTATCGCTCACAACGAGGAGGTCATCATGAACGGTTCCTTCAACACCCCAGGCTTCGGTTCGGTCTTCGGTTCACACGGCGCAGGCCCGTCGATCTTCGACGCCTTCGAGCAGTTGCGGCAGACCTTCGAGCAGCGCCCCGACGGCCAGACCCGTGCACCCCGCGGCGACGTGCGCGCGGCGGTCATCGCGCTGCTCGCCGAGAAGCCGATGCACGGCTACCAGATCATCAGCGAGATCGCCGATCGCACCGGCGGGGCATGGAAGCCGAGCGCCGGCTCCGTCTACCCGACCCTCCAACTGCTCGCCGACGAAGGACTCATCACGGCAGAGGAGCAGAACGGCCGCAAGACCTACTCGCTCACAGATGCGGGTGTCGCCGAGGCCGAGGCTGCGGCAGACAAGGCCGCCCCATGGGAGGCCTTCGGCGGGCGCACGGCATCCACCCTCACCGCGCTGCCCAAGGCGGGCATGGAGCTCGCCGGCGTCGCCGCGCAAGTCGCCCGCACCGGCAGCCCTGAGCAGGTGCAGAAGGCGGTCGATGTGATAGACGAAGCACGTCGTAAGCTGTACGCGATTCTCGCCGGCGACTGATCGGAGCGCGCATGGAGTCGGATGGTCGTGCGGAAAGCAGCGCGCTTCGACAGGCTCAGCGGGATGAGAGCGCGGCACGACACGACGAGCGCGAGGTTCCGCCCGCACCTCCGCTTCGCGCGCCCGAACGCGATCGTGCGCGCTACCGTCGCATCGTCGGATTCGCCGCGCGCGAGTTCCTGAAGGTCTGGTGGTACGAGCTCATCCTGCCGCGAATCGGGATGGCGTCGGTCGCCGAGCGCACGCGTGCGGCACGACTGCAGCGCTTCGCCCGGCGGTTCCACGTCCTCGCGGTCGGGCTCGGTGGACTGATGATCAAGGTCGGGCAGTTCATGTCGTCCCGCCTCGACGTCCTGCCACCGGAGATCACCGCCGAGCTCGAGGGGCTGCAGGACGAGGTGCCGGCGGTTGCATTCTCCGACATCCGGAGAGCCGTGGAGGCCGAGCTCGGAGTGCCGCTCGAGCGCGCCTATGACTGGTTCGATGAGACGCCGTTGGCCGCGGCATCCCTGGGTCAGGCGCATCGCGCGCGACTCTCGGATCAGGATGCCGAGGACACGGGGCTCCGTGACGTCGTCGTGAAGGTGCAGCGGCCCGGTATCGACGGCATCGTCGCGACCGACCTCGCAGCCCTCCGGCGCGTCGCCGGCTGGGCGAACCGGTTCCGCGTGGTGCACTCGCGCGTGGATGCTCCGGCGCTCATCGAGGAGTTCGCGCACACGTGCGCGGAGGAGATCGACTACCTGCACGAGGGTGCGGGTGCCGAACGGTTCGCGACGGACTTCCGCGACGACCTTCGCGTCGCTGCCCCGGTCGTGGTGTGGGAACGCACCACGCGCCGCGTGCTGACGCTGGAAGACGTCACGGCCATCAAGATCAACGACATCGAGGCATTGCGCGCGGCGGGCATCGACCCGCACGACGTCGCGAACGTGTTCGCCGACGTGATGCTCGATCAGGTCTTCACCCACGGGTTCGTGCACGCCGACCCGCATCCGGGCAACATCTTCGTCACGCCACTGCCCGCCGAGCTCGGCACCCCGGCGTGGCGGCTGACCTTCATCGACTTCGGCATGATGAGTGCAGTCCCCGACGAACTGCGTGCAGGTTTGCGCACGTTCGTGATCGCCGTCGCCGCGCGCGACAGCAAGGGGCTGGTGGATGCTGCGCAGCAGATCGGCGTGCTCCTTCCCTCTGCGGACACCCGCGAACTCGAACGCGCACTCACCGCTCTGTTCGCCCGATTCGGCGGTATGGGTTTCGCCGAACTGCGCGACGTCGACCCGCGCGAGTTCACCGGCTTTGCGACCGAGTTCTCCGAGACGGTTCGAGAACTGCCCGTGCAGCTCCCCGAGAATCTGCTGCTGCTCATCCGCGCGGTCTCGCTGACCTCGGGTCTCTGCAGTGCGCTCGACCCGGCCTTCAACCTGTGGGATCCCGTCGAGCCGTACGCTGCGCGACTGCTCAAGGACGAGGGTGGCAACCTCGTGCAGGACTTCACGCGTCAGACGGCGGCGAACGTCGGCATCCTGTGGCGGCTGCCTAAGAGGCTGGACCATGTCATCTCGCGCGCGGACGACGGCACCCTGTCGTTCGACACGTCACGACTCGAGCGCCGTCTGGACGTGCTGGTCGGCATCGGAAAGCGCGTCGTCTCCGCCGTGCTCTTCATGGCGCTCGTGATCGGTGGCGCGCTGCTTGTCATCGCCGCAGCTCCCGTTGGATGGGCCCTGATCATCGTGTCGGTGCTGCCGCTTCTGCACGCACTGTTCGCGGGGGTGTTCGCCCGGAACGGCCGACACTGAGCCCGGGGTGGATGCCGGGGGTCAGTCCACCGTCGCCGCCGCGGATTCATTTGCGGAACCCTCGCTGCCCGACTCCTCCGCGACGGCGGTGATGCGGGCCGCCATCCCGGTGAAGATCGAGCCGTGGAACGGGAGCACGGCGAACCAGTACAGCCGCCCCACCAGGCCGCGGGGGAAGAAGATCGCGCGCTGCTCATAGCGCGCGCCCGCTCCGTCTGGCACGGAGCGCAGTTCGAGCCAGGCCTCTCCCGGCACCTTCATCTCTGCGCGCAGACGCAGGAGTCCTGCCTCGTGGTCACCCGTGCCCGGGGCGTCGGCGGCTTCCACGCGCCAGAAGTCGATCGCGTCGCCGAGGCGTGCGCGCGTTCGGCTGCGGCGGCCCCGGCGCAGGCCGACTCCGCCCTGGAGCACATCCATCCACCCGCGGATCGCCCATAGCGCGGGGGAGGAGTACCAGCCGTTCTGACCGCCGATACCGGTGATGACCTGCCAAAGTGCGTCGACACCGGCCTTGGTCTGCAGCGACCGCGTGTCGGTGAACACCGTGCGACCGGCCCAGTCCGGATCGCTCGGCAGCGGGTCGCTCGGTGCGCCGAACACCTCGGCATCCTGCCAGCTCGTCTCGACGGTGTCGGCATCCACGCGTCCGAGCGCCAGTCGAACGGCGGTGCGGTAGGGCGTGAGTCCGTCGGCAGGGCGCGGGATGAGCGTGTCGATCGCGTCATCCTTCACGACGCATTCGTTCTGCAGGGAGGCCACCAGTGGTCGGGCGATGGATCGCGGAACGGGTGTCACGAGGTTGACCCAGAGCGATGCCAGGCGCGGAGTCAGTACCGGCAGTGCGGCGATCGCCCGCTGCCGCAGGCCCGCTTCGAGCGCGTAGCCGTTCATCATCTGTCCGTAGCGCAGGACGTCCGGTCCGCCGATGTCGACGGCGCGATTGACGTCGGCATCCACGCGCGCAGCTCCCAGCAGGTAGTGCAGCACGTCGCGGACCGCGATGGGTTGGATGCGATTGCGCACCCACTTCGGGGCAGGCATGTACGGCAGCACGTCGGTGAGGTGTCGGATCATCTCGAACGAGGCCGAACCGGAACCGATCACGACACCCGCCTGCAGTACGAGCGACGGGACGCCGGAGCGTAGGAAGATCTCGCCGACGTGCACACGAGATCGCAGGTGCGCCGACAGCTTCGCGTCGTCGGGATGCAGGCCGCCCAGGTACACGATGCGTCGCACGCCGGCGTGAGCTGCGGCCTGCGCGACAGTCGTGGCAGCGCGCTCATCCTTCTCCTCGAAGTCCGCGCCAGCGCCCATCGAGTGGATCAGGTAGTAGACGACGTCGACGTCGGTCATGGCCTCTGCCACGGCATCCGCATCGTCGGCCGAGCCCTCGACGAGCTCGCAGTCGGGGCCCCAGGGGAACGTCGCCGCGCGGGCGGCGTCGCGCGCGAGAACGCGCACCCGGTACCCGGCGTTCAAGAGACGTGGAGTAAGGCGCCCCCCGATGTAGCCGGTCGCGCCGAGCACGAGGGCGCGCGGGGCTGAGCCGTCTTCACGGGGAACGGCTCGCAGTGCTTCTTCGTAGCCGGTGGGCTGAGTGAGCTCTGTCATGCCCCGAGCGTACGGCGGAGCCGGGCGAATCTCACCAGGGTGGCACTTTGCTAGTTCATCTAGTAATCTGTGCGTCGAGGAAGGTGATGATGTGTCCGACACAGTGAGAACCCGCACCCAGCACTATGCCGTGAGCCTCGAACCGCGGTCGGCGCGAGACGCGGTCGGTCGCGCCACCGGCCTTCGACGCAGCGCGCTCCCCGTGGCACGTACTCGGCGTTTGCGCACCGTCGGCGCGCTCGGCCTCGCCGCCATGGTCGCCGCGGCAGCGTTGCCGTTCGTCACCGAGCTCGTCGCGTCTGTCTGATCACAGGCGCCGCGCCCAGACCGCCGCAGGAAGAGAGAAAGGGATCCCCATGGGACTCGATGACAAGATCAAGAACACCGCTCAGGATCTCACCGGCAAGGCGAAAGAGGGCGCCGGAAAGCTGACTGACAACGAGAAGCTCGAGGCGGAGGGCAAGGCCGATCAGGCCAAGGCTGCGGTCAAGAAGGCCGGCGAAGACATCAAGGACACCCTCGACGGAGACCGCTGAACCTGGTCCGGGGATGATCCGGCTCACAAAGAGCCGAGCTGGGTCACTCCCCGGCGGGTTCGGCCTTGTCCTGCGACGGAACGACGTCGCGGAGTTCCTGGTCGAGATCTGCGGCTTCCTCGACTGCGGAGGTCATTCCCGCGAGGAAGCGCGTGACAACAGCGCGCTCCTTGTCGCTGAGCTCATCGACCAGGCTGAGCATGCGGCGGTGCATCGCGCCGAGCGTCGCCCTCACTTCGTCGTCACTGCTGACGGTGGGAACGACGACGCCGGCGCGGCGGTCGGTGGGGTGCGGTTCGCGGCGGGCATGACCGCCCCTCTCGAGTCGGTCGATGAGGGTGGTGGTCGACGCCGTCGAGATGTCGAGCATGCGAGCGATGTCGATGGGGCGCACGATGCGGCCGGCGCGTTGCTCGCGCAGCAGGAATCGAAGGGCGACGAGGTCGGTCTCGTTCATGCCCATGGACGAACGGGTTCGGGCGCGCATGGCCGTCTCTGCAGCGCGGTATCGACGCAGGAGGTTCAGCACATCCACTGTGCTGGCGGTGTCGGCCTCCGGATACCAGTAGCCGGAGCGTCCATAGTCGTGGGAGTTCTCCATCAGGCCACCTCCTCGTCGCCGCTCAGACGGGTGTGCTCACGGGTGAGCATCTCGATCGCCCCGGATTCGACCTCGGCCGGAACGATGTGCAGGATTCCGCCGGTGATCGCCTCGTTCTCGGCGCTCACGATCTGCTCGAGTCGCCATGTCGGGGTCGACGGGAAGCGCTCGCGCAGGCGTTCGAGCAGGTCGGCGTACATCACGTACCCGGCCTCCTCGATGGTGTATCGCTCGACCATGGATTGTTTCCTCCGAGGTCTATCTTCGCATCCGTCGGAGTGGCTGTTCACCTCCCATTTCGCTAGGCTATCTCGTTACGTGGCAGTCAAGTAGAATCATGACTGTGGGGGTGGAGATGGTGAACGGGGATACCGCCGGCGCGGTGCTCCTGGCTGCGCGCGTGGAGGAACTTCGTCGCGCCGAGGCGCAGCTCGCGCGACGCCTGACCTCGCTGCGCGCCCCCAACGACACCGATCGTGAGGCGATGAGGTTCATCGCCGGCGCGCGCGAGGGTGCGCCCGCGACACCCGGTGGCCTCGCGGCGCACTTGAATGTCAGCACCGCCGCCGTCACCAGTGTGCTGCGCCGCCTGCAGGAACGTGGCCAGATCGTCATCGCACCGCATCCCTCAGACGCGCGATCGAAGATCCTTCGACCGTCTCTTCGCGACCTGCATTCACCGGTGGATGAGCTGACCCAGCGCATCTCCTCGATCTCCGACGAGTTCAGCGTCGACGAGGTCGCGACCATCGATCGATATCTGCGTCGTCTGACGCAGGAGATCGGTGAGCTTCCATCGCAGACTGTCATTTAGCTAGGTAATCTAGTAATCTTTCTCTCGAGATAGTTCTGATGAGGGAGACATCGTGGGATCGCTGATCTACGGAAACGACACCACTCCGTTCGAAGTGGAAGACGAACTGCTCGCGCACCTGCGCCTGGTCATCGTCACGAAGTTGCGTCGCAACGAGTCGTTCGCGCTGACGCTTCGTGACGAACGCGGCGCGCTCGAGACGCTGTGGCTCCACGCAGCCATCCCCCTTCGATTCATCCTGGATGAGAGCCTCGAACTGCATCGCCCGCTGGTCGTCGAGATGATGAACGCAGCGAGCTCGAGCGGCGGCCTCGATCTGACCCGCGACATGTTCACCGCTGACCGGGCGCGCCCGCGTGAGCTTCAGCCGATGGGGGCGTGACGCCGTGTTCGCACGAGGGAAGAAAGCGCCTGCCCCCGCGGCGCGCTCGGTATCGCGTTCGCGTGGCCTGTGGGTCGAGGTCGATCCAGGCTTCTACGTCGGCAACGATGGGCGGCAGTTCCTTGGTTCGGTGAACGGCACGCCCGGAGGTGGATTCAGCGCGTTCAGTGCGCGATCGGAGTTCATCGGTCGCTTCGACGATCTCGACCAGGCGAGGGATGCTGTCGTGGCAACCGCCCGCTCGACATCCTCGGTTGTCGCACCCGAGCGGGTGCCGAGCTGATCGTCGGCTGATTCGAGACCGGGGAGCTCGGCCGGTAGCATCGGCGCTGTGACGGGCAACGAATCGATTCGACCTTCGCGGCCCGACCGCGACGCACGGCGCGCGCGCATCGCCGTCTCCGCGCTGTTCCTCACCAACGGTGCTCTGTTCGCCAATCTCCTGCCGCGCTACCCGGAGATCAAATCGGCGCTCGAGCTCGACAACGTCGCGTACGGTGTCGCGGTCGCGGCGTTCCCGGCCGGTGCGATCTTTGCAGGGCTTGCCGCCGCCGCACTGATCCGTCGCGTCGGGTCGGCCAGAGTCGCCGTCTTCGGGACGATCCTCACCGGACTCGGCCTGCTGTCGGCATCCGTTGCGCCATCGGTGATCTTCTTCGCCCTGGCGTTGTTCATCGGTGGTGCATCGGATGCGATCACCGATGTCGCCCAGAACGCTCACGGACTGCGCGTGCAGAAGCGCTTCGGCCGGTCGATCATCAACGGCTTCCACGCCATCTGGTCGATCGGCGCCGTGCTGGGCGGATCGATGGCGGCGGCGGCCATCGCGCTGCAGATCCCGATCGGGGTTCACCTGTCCATCTCGACGGGGCTGTTCGTCGTGGTCGCGCTCGTCGCCCTGCGCTTCTGCCTGCCGGGTCATGACGAACAGGCCCTTCCCGATGCTGCCGATGCCGTGGTCGCGCCCGCTCGTCGGGGCATCAGCCCGCGCACCGTCTGGATGCTGATCGCCCTGACGCTGATCGCGATGGCCGGCGCCGTGGCCGAGGATGCGGGCAACACCTGGGCGGCCCTCTACCTGTCGGACTCGCTCGGAGCGCCGGCGGCCATCGCATCCCTCGGCTTCATCGCACTCGTCGGCGCACAGTTCATCGGACGGCTTCTGGGCGACCCGTTGACCGATCGGTTCGGGCAGCGGGCCGTGGCCAGGGTCGGTGGCCTGATCGCCGCGGTCGGCATGGGGTTCGCGCTGGCGTTCCCCAGTGTGCCGGGCACGATCGCCGGCTTCGCGGCCGTCGGATTCGGCATCGCGACGCTGATCCCCGCCGCCATGCACGCCGCGGACGAGCTGCCCGGCCTGCGTCACGGTGCCGGCCTCACGGTCGTGTCGTGGCTGCTGCGGCTCGGGTTCCTGTTGTCACCGCCGTTCGTCGGATTCATCGCCGACACCGTGAGCCTCCAGGCCGGGCTGCTCATCGCTCCGGTCGCCGGACTCGTCGCGTTCGCGCTGGCCGGTGTGCTGGAGAAGCGGCCGGAGCGCCGGTGACCATGTGCCGGTGACCATGTGCCGGTGACCATGTGCCGGTCGGCGACAGAGGTCGCGGATTGCAGATGTCGGCGGTGAGCGGCGATCTGAACCGACATCCGTGACCGCGCCCGACATCTGTACCAGCGCAGGATGCTGACAGCGCCCGTCGGTCACCCCTGGATGCGGGAATGCTCCCCGAGGCGGTGCCAACCGCGATTGTGATAGACCAGCGCGTCGCCCGGCTCGCCGGGGTCGATGTCGCGTTCGATGCGGGACTCCAGTGCGTGCGCGGCGATGACGGTCGACGTTCCGGCATCCATGCGGTTGATGACCGCGCAGCGCACCCACGCGCGGACGCCGTCGAACACCGGCTCGCCCGTGGCGAGACGTGTCCACGTGTGCGCCTGGGCGAAGCGATCGATGCCGGGCGTCGCGCCGAGCTTGGCGAGCTCGAGATCGTGGGTGTCCAGCAGGTGCACGACGACGGTCTCCGCGCGCGAGAGCACGACGGATGCCGATGACAGGGCCGAGACGGAGAAGATCAGCAGCGGCGGCTCGGCGCTGACCGATACGACCGACGTGGCCGTCAGCGCTACCGGCCCGTCGCCCGCATCCGCCGTGATGACGGCGACGCCGCCCGGGTGGCCGCGGAACAACGCCTTGAACTCGTCAGCCGAGAGCGATGACGAGAAGCCGGGTTTCGAAGCCGGGACCCACGCATCAGCAGGGTACGCGTGGAACATGCTCACGCCACGCGGCTGGCGGGGCGGGACAGCTCGTCGCGAACGATCCCCGCACCCGCGCTGAGCGCACTCAGCTTGGCGAGGGCGATGTCGCGCCGGAACGGTGCCATGCCGCAGTTCGTGCTGGCGATGAGCTTGTCCGCGTCGACGAAGTCGAGCGCCTTCCTCAGTGTGTCCGCGACTTCCTCGGGCGTCTCGACGGCCTCATCGGCCACGTCGATCGCGCCGAGCATGACGTTCTTGCCGCGGAGGAGTTCGATCAGCTCGACCGGCACGTGCGAGTGGTGCGACTCCAGCGAGACGGTGTCGATGCTGGAGCGCTGAAGCAGCGGGAAGGACTCCTCGTACTGGCGCCACTGCGACCCGAGTGACGCCTTCCAGTCGTTGTTCGCCTTGATGCCGTAGCCGTAGCAGATGTGCACGACGGTCTCGGCGCGCAGCCCTTCGACGGCCCGTTCGAGCGCCGCGACGCCCCAATCCTTGAGCTCGTCGAAGAAGACGTTGAAGGCCGGCTCGTCGAACTGGATGATGTCGACACCTGCGGCTTCGAGTTCGCGCGCCTCCTGGTTGAGGATCGTCGCGAACTCCCACGCCAGCTTCTCGCGGCTCTTGTAGTGGGCGTCGTAGAGGGTGTCGACCATGGTCATCGGGCCGGGGAGCGCCCACTTGATCGGACGATCGGTCGCGGCGCGGAGGAACTTCGCGTCCTCGACGAAGACGGGCTGCTTGCGCTCGACCGCGCTGACGACGGTCGGCACGCTCGCATCGTAGCGATCGCGGATGCGGACGGTCTCGCGGTGCTCGAAGTCCACGCCGCTGAGATGTTCGATGAACGTGGTGACGAAATGCTGCCGCGTCTGCTCGCCGTCGCTGATGATGTCGATGCCACGGGCGGTCTGCTCCTGCACTGCGGCGCGCAGAGCATCGTGCTTGCCCTCCACCAGTTCGGCGCCTTCGAGCCGCCAGGGCGACCACAGGGTCTCGGGCTGTGCGAGCCACGACGGCTTGGGCAGGCTGCCGACGATCGAGGTCGGCAGGAGAGAGTTCCCGGTCATGCGACGGGAACCAGATAGTCGGCGGCCCACTGCTCGAGAACATCCCGGTGCGGCGTGATGAAGTGCTCTTCGGTGTACTTGCCCTGAGTGATCGCAAGCTGGCTGCGCTCGGCGCGGTCGTAGGAGATCCGCGTCTGGGAGTAGTCGTCCTGCTGCAGGCTCGGTCGGTAGACGGCAGGGGCCGCGGAGTTCGCGTTGTAGATCTCTGGACGGTAGATCTTCTGGAACGTCTCCATGGTGCTGATGGTGCCGATGAGCTGCAGATCCGTGTAGTCGCTCAGCAGATCGCCGCGGAAGTAGAACGCCAGCGGCGCTGCGCTGCCGCGGGGCATGAAGTAGCGAGCCCGAAGGCCCATCTTGCCGAAGTAGGCGTCGGTCAGAGCGGGATCGCCGTCCTGCTGGTACTCGATGCCGAGCACGGGGTGGTGGTTTCCGGTCCGACGATACGTCCGGCTCGTCGAGACGCTGATGCAGATCACGGGCGACGTCGAGAAGCGCTCCTGGTAGGCGGTGGAGCCGAGGAAGTGCTCGAAGAGCTTGCCGTGCAGATCTCCGAAGTCGTCAGGGATCGCAGGCGCTCCGGCACTCGCCTTGGCGGCGGGCAGAAGGACGCTGAAGTCGAAATCGCGGACGTAGGACGAGAAGTTGTTGCCCACGATGCCGTGGTGGCGGGCGCCCGTCAGCCGGTCGACGATCCAGACGTCGAGGACCTCGATCAGCGGGAACTGCCGATCGGCTCCTTCGGCGGAGAACTCCAGCTGCACGGAGATGATGTCTAGCTCCACGGAGTAGCGGTCGCCGTGCGGGTTGTCCCAGTGCGCGAGATCGTTGAAGCGGCGATCGATCATCGTCAGAGCGTTGCGGAGGTTCTCCTGGCGGTGCTCACCGCGGGCCAGATTGGCGAAGTTCGTCGTGGCGCGGGAGCTCTCCGACGGCGAGTAGTCCTCGTCGAAGCGCGTGGTCGTGATGCTGAAAGCGAATTCGTCCGCCATGTGTGGCCAATCCGGTTGCTCTGCGGCCGGGGTCGGCCTTCGAAGGGGGATGCATCCATCGTGAACGAGCGCCGCGGATATCAGGTAACTCGGCTTGGCTATAGGTTCGTATAGAGTCTGCCTATGGCACAAGGATCCAGCGGTCTCTCGCTGCAGCAGCTGCGCTATTTCATCGAGGTCGCCGCGGAAGGCTCGATCTCCGCGGCGGCCGACCTTCTGTACGTCGCGCAGCCGACGATGTCCGCGGCGATGAAGGATCTCGAGGCTCGTGTGGGCCGCGCCCTCCTGGTCCGCTCGGCACGTGGCGTCACGCTCACCCCCGATGGCGCCGAGTTCCTCGGGTACGCGAGGCAGGTCGTCGAGCAGGTGGTGCTTCTCGAGCAGCGCTACCTCGGTCGGCCGCCCATGCGACGATTGCTCGGGGTCTCGACTCAGCATTACTCGTTCGCCGTGGATGCGTTCGTGCGCATGGTCAAGGCGAGTGGCGCGGCCGAGTACGAGTTCTCGCTGCGCGAGACGCGCACGTGGGACATCATCGAGGATGTCCGGACGCTGCGCAGTGAGGTCGGCATCCTCTATCGGAACGAGTTCAACCGGAGAGTCATCGACAAGCTGCTCCGGGATTCGGGTCTCGCGTTCCATCCGCTCTTCCGTGCCGAACCGCACATCTTCATCTCGCGGAGCAACCCGCTCGCCGGTCGGAGCCGAGCGACCCTCGAGGACCTCGCGGATCTGCCGCGGCTCACGTTCGATCAGGGCTCCAATAACTCGTTCTACTTCGCGGAGGAGATCCTCTCCACCATGTCGAGCAAACAGGAGATCCGGGTCTCGGACCGCGCGACGATCTTCAACCTCATGATCGGCCTGGATGGCTACACGATCTCGACGGGCATCATCAGCGACGAACTCGACCCTGAGATCATCGCGATCCCGCTCGACGTCGACGAGCGCATCGAGATCGGCTGGATCGACCACGCCTCGATCCCGCTCACCGATCAGGCGCAGCGGTACCTCGAAGAGGTGCGGGCGGTCGTCGCGGGGTTCGGGGTCGAGGTGCTCGCGTAGCCGTGGCTGCGTGACTCGAATCCCCGGAGCGGATGCCGGTGGTGGTCAGCGCCGGGCGTCGGCGGCGACCAGGCCCGCCCGCATGGCCTCGCGGTCCGCGGCGTCCCACGGGCCGGAGGCGGCCAGGGGGATCTCGGTCATGAAGCGGCGCTGATCCTCGGGGATGCGGGCGACCAGGGCATCCGGATCCGCCGCGGCCGTCGCGTAGAGCGCCGGTCCGTCCGCGTAGAACGGGTCGGTCAGGACGAGCCTGCCGTCGGATCCGCGCATGACGTTCGACGGGTTGTCGTCGATCGGTCCGCACCAGGGCAGCTCTGCGATGGCTCGCGCGTGGATCTCGTGCAGGATGCCGGTCAGCTCGGCGACGCTCTCGTCCTCTTCCGCGATGAGGCGGTGCAGTCCTGCGGCATCCGCGGGATCGACCGGATGCAGGCGCTCCATGAGCAGGAGGTCTCCGCCGCCCGCGAGGCGACGATGCGCGAGCAGTCGCGGCACGAGCAGGGTGTGCTCGGCGCGGCGGTACAGCTCGGCCGTGTACGGCGCGGTCGGGTCGAATGGGCTGATGCGTGCGACGGCTCGCCCGTCCGGCGACAGCAGTGCGATGGCCCAGTCGCCCGCGCCGCACGGGGTCCAGCCGGCGTCGGTGAAGGCATGTTCGGCGTCGCGGTGGTCGGCGTCCTGACGGAGTGCTGGCGTGGGATCGGACATCGCCCCAGTCTCCCGCACCGCGATCCCGACAAGAATCTCTTGACACGGCATCCGCTCTGGCATAACGTACAACCAAATGGTTGCACAAACAGAACTGAGCGAAGCGGAGATCGACCGTGTGTTTCACGCACTGGCGACGTCGACGCGGCGTGACATCCTGCGCAGGACGATCGAGCAGGAGCAGTCCGTCTCGACTCTCGCCGCCGAGTACGACATGTCGTTCGCGGCCGTCCAGAAGCACGTCGCCGTGCTCGAGGCCGCGCACCTCATCATCAAGCGCGCCGAGGGACGCGAGCGGCTCGTCCGCGCCGACCCCGCGATGATCGCCCGCGCCAGGGCGCTCCTCGCCCGATACGAAGAGCTGTGGCGATCGCGCATCGCCCGGCTCGACGACCTGCTGGCCGAGACGCCAGCCGGTCGCGACACCGACACCACCGACACCCACCAGCAAGGAGACTGAAATGCCTGTCACCGACGTCACCACCGATGTCGACGCTCTCACCATGACCGTCGTCGCGGACTTCGCCGCACCGATCGAGCGCGTCTGGAACGCCTACAGCGATCCGCGCCAGCTCGAACGCTTCTGGGGTCCTCCTGGATGGCCCGCGACCTTCACGACCTGGGACCACACGGTCGGCGGCCGCGCCGTCTATGCGATGAACGGCCCTCGAGGCGAGAAGTCGTCCGGTTCGTGGGAGTTCGTCGCCATCGAGGAGCCGCACCGCTTCGAGGTCCTCGACTCGTTCGTCGACGACGACGGCAACCCGCTCGACGGCTTCCCCGCGCAGCGGATGTCGTTCGCCTTCGAGTCCACCGCCGGCGGCACGCGCATGACGACCACGAGCCACTTCGACTCGGTCGACGCCCTGGAGCAGGTCGTCGAGATGGGACAGGTCGAGGGCATCAAGATGGCGATGGGGCAGCTCGACGCCGTCCTGCAGGACCTCCGCGAGTACGCACAGGGCAAGGGCACGCAGGTCGAGCTTCTCGACGACACGCACGTCCGCATCACCCGGCTCGTGAACGGTCCGCGCGAGCTCGTCTGGCGCGCGCACCATGACCCCGAACTGCTCGAGAAGTGGATGCTGGGACCCGATGGCTGGGAGATGACGGAGAACATCCCTGGTACCGAGGTCGGCGCCTCCTATCGCACGTCGTGGGCTCCGGTCGGCGACACCGAGGGCGAGCCGTTCGGCTTCGAGGGCGAGGTCCTGCTGTTCGACCCGCCGCGTCGTTCGGTCACCACCGAGCGCATGCAGGGGATGCCGACCGAGACGCTCAACGACCTGAACCTCTATGAGGAGGACGGCGCCACGCTCATCACGCTGCTCATCGAGTACCCCGACGTCGAGACGCGGGACATGATCCTCGCCACCGGCATGGCCGACGGCATGGAGTCCTCCTATGCACGTCTGGAGAGCACCCTGCTCACCGTCTGATCGAAGCGATTCAGAGACCGGTCGTCCCCCGCGCGGGGCGGCCGGTCTCGTGCGTCGGGAACCGTCAGCCTCGCCCCTTCTTCGTCGACCAGAGCGCGAGCGCGATGAGCACCGGCTGGAAGAACAGCCGTACGAAGCGCTTCATGTCGGTGTCGAGTCCGAAGCCGTCGCGCTGGTGCATCCACTGAGACACGTTGCCGGGGAACACTGCGAGGAAGAACAGTGCAGCGACCTTTCCGACGAGGCTGCGGCGTCGTCCGGCGAACAGCAGCGCGGCGCCGAGGCCGACCTCGACGACACCCGATGCGACGACCGTCGTGTCCGGGTCGAGGGGCACGGATTCCGGCACCTGCGCGCGGAACTCCTCACGGGCGAACGTGAGGTGCGAGACGCCCGCGAACACGAGCGCGGATCCGAGGAAGAGGCGGCCGATGGTCCGTGCGGGAGACGACATGGTGCGAGTGTACGCGCCCGATCGGCCGTTCCGGGCGGCTCGCATCCGGTTGCCGGGGCGACGTACGGTGGAGTGATGATCGATTGGACCTCCTGGACCGGAACAGCCGTCGCTATCGCCATCGCTCTGCTCGCCGCCGTCATCGCCGTGGTGCTGACACGGCTCATCGCGACGATCGTGAGTCGCAAGGTCCCGTGGGTCGCCGACCTGGATCGCCGCATCCGCCGGGCCTGGGCCGCACTCTGCGCGGTCATCGCCCTGTGGATCGCCTGCGCGGTCTCGCAGCCCTTGGAGGAGCAGTGGTGGCCGGGGGTCGCGCGGCTCTTCCTCATCCTCACGATCCTCTTCGGCGCCTGGTTGATCGCAGCACTCGTGTCGTTCGGCTTCGAACGCCTCCTGCTGCGCAACGACGCCACGCTCATCGGGGCCGACATGCGCCGCCGCCGCACCCAGGTGATCGTGATCCATCGCCTGGTGCTGGTGCTCATCGGCGTCGCGGCCGTGGGGACCGCCCTGTTCACCTTCCCCGAACTGCGCGTCGTCGGGACCAGCCTTCTTGCATCCGCCGGAATCGTCAGCATCATCGCGGGCCTCGCCGCCCAGTCGATCTTCGGGAACCTCATCGCGGGCATCCAGATCGCCTTCACCGACGCGATCCGCGTCGGCGACGTGGTCGTCGTCGAGGACGAATGGGGCACGATCGGCGAGATCAACCTGTCGTACGTCGTCGTCTACATCTGGGACGAGCGCCGACTCGTCGTGCCGTGCAGCTACTTCACCACCAACCCGATCGAGACCTGGACCCGCCACTCGGACAAGATCCTCGGCACCGTCTACATGGACCTCGACTGGCGCGTCCCGATGGATGCCGTGCGCGAGAAGTTCCTCGAGATCGTCGAGGCCGCCCCCACCTGGGACGGCCGTTCCGCTGGCGCCGTCGTGACCGATTCGGTCGGCGGGCACGTCACGGTGCGGTTCGTGATGTCCGCGAAGGACTCCTCCGACCAGTGGGATCTGCGCTGCCACGTCCGCGAGAACATGATGGCCTGGCTGCAACAGGAGCATCCAGAGGCTCTGCCGCGGACGCGGGTGCTCGTCGACGCACCGGCGACGTAGCCGATCGCGACCACGGGGGCCGCAACGACCCTCTGCTAGCATCGTCCCGACCACACGGGTGCCCGAGCACGGGCTGAGATCTGGCTGATGCTGCCTGCGACCGTCGAACCTGTCCGGGTAATGCCGGCGTAGGAAGTAGGACCCCAGTGAGCACCCCCATCGGGGTGCGCGTTCCCGCGCACCCTCACGACGCCCGGCGTCAGACGATCTCGGGCAGCCGCGCGCGCAGTCGACGTGCGGACTCGGCCGGATCGTCCGCTTCGGTGATGGCGCGGACCACCACGATGCGCTGCGCCCCGGCATCCACGACCTCGTCGACCGTGTCGTGATCGATCCCTCCGATCGCGAACCACGGGCGCACGGCTCCGTCGCGCCGGTCGGCCTCGGCCGCCGCGCGCACGAGATCGAGCCCGACGCCCGGCCGGCCAGGCTTGGTCGGCGTGGCCCACACGGGGCCGACGCAGAAGTAGCCGAGATCGGCTTCAGCTCTGGCGGCGTGCAGCTGGGCGGTGTCGTGCGTCGAGAGGCCGAGAGCGACGGTGTCGCCGACGATCCGCCGCGCGCTCGGCCTGGGCAGGTCGCCCTGCCCGAGGTGCAGGACCGGGGATGCCGCGGTGGCGGCGATGTCGGCGCGATCGTTGACCGACCACAGTCGGTCATGGCGTTCGGCGATCGCGCGCAGGATGCTCAGGAACTCGAGCTCCTCAGCGGCCTCGAGCCGCTTGTCGCGCAGCTGGATGATGTCGACGCCGCCGGAGAAGGCAGCATCGACGAAGGCCGCGAAGTCTCCGCGGTCGCGGCGGGCATCGGTGCAGAGGTACAGCTGGGCATGGGCGAGGAGCACCCGGCGAGTGTATCGGCGTCTGCGGAGGTCGTCGTCATCGGCGGCGGGGTGATCGGCCTCGCGATCGCATGGGAGCTCGTGCGGGCCGGTCGGGACGTGCGGGTCGTCGACCCTGCGCCGACAGCGGGGGCGACGTATGCCGCAGCGGGCATGATCGCTCCGATCAGCGAGGAACGGCTCACCGAGCCGGCGCTGCACGCACTGGCGGTGGCCTCATCGCAGCGCTACCCCGAGTTCCTTCAGGGCGTTCCACGCGGTGGCGCGTGCGGATACGAGGAGGCCGCGACGCTGCTCGTCGCGGTCGACGACGCCGATCGCCGGATGCTGGACGATGTCGCCGCACGGCATCCGGATCAGGTCGAAACTCTCACGACGCGACAGGCCAGGCGCCTCGAACCGCTGCTGGGTCCGCGCGTTTCGGCGATCCGTCGGGTCCACGAGCATCGGGTGGACCCGCGGGCGCTCGTCGCGCGCCTGCGTGCGGCCCTGGGCGACCGGGTCATCGTCGCACGGGCCACCGGCATCCGGCATGCCGATCCGACGGATGCCGCCTCGCCGGCGACCGGCGTCGATCTCGCCGGCACCGGCTCGGTCGCAGCGCACGAGGTCGTGGTCGCTGCCGCGCTCGGCGCCGCGGAGTTGAGCGGGCTGCCGAACGCCGTGCACATGCGGCCCGTGCACGGCGACATCCTGCGCGCGAACGTACCCGCGCGGCTGCAGCCCTTTCTCGCGCATACCGTCCGCGCGCGCGTCCGGGGCGCGTCGGTGTATCTCGTGCGCCGCCTCGACGGGACTCTCGTGATCGGAGCGACGCAGCGCGAGCACGGTGGCGGCGAGGTCTCGGTCGGCGGCGTGTACGAGCTCCTCCGGGACGCAGCGACGGTCGTCCCCGCGGTCCTCGAGCTGTCGCTGCGCGAGGCCACGGCGCGTGCGCGTCCGGTGACCCCGGACAATGCGCCGCTGCTGGGGCGGCTCGCCCCCGGCCTGATCATGGCGACCGGTTTCGGGCGGCACGGCGTGATGCTCGCGCCGATCGCCGCTGCCGTGGTCGACGCGCTCGTCGCCGGAACCGGGACGCCGATGATTGATGCGTTCCGGCCTGATCGATTCGACACGGCACAGCTCTCTTCGTCCGCTCCTGCTCACCCGATCAACACCGTGGAGGCACCATGATCGACATCCTGCTCAACGGGGCACCGGCCCAGGCCGCCGGCACCGTGACCGACCTGATCGCCGACCTCACCGGCCGCGCGATCGGAGCGGACGGCATCGCGACAGACGGCTCACCGCTCGGCATCGCCGTCGCGGTCAACCAGGCCGTCGTTCCGCGCAGCCGGTGGAGCTCCGCCGCGCTGGCCGCGGGCGACGAGGTCGAGGTCCTCACGGCGGTGCAGGGTGGCTGACCTGATCGACGACCCGTTCGAGGTGGCCGGCGTCGCGCTCGGCTCACGGCTCATCATGGGCACCGGCGGTGCCGAGAACCTCGCCGACCTCGACGCCGCTCTCACGGCGAGCGGTACAGAGCTCACGACCGTCGCCGTCCGACGGTACGCACCAGGTGAAGGGGCGGCGCTGTATCCGATGATCGCGCAGCGCGGCATCCGGCTGCTGCCGAACACGGCCGGATGCTTCACCGCCCGCGAGGCCGTCCTCACGGCGGAGCTGGCCCGCGAGGCGTTCGAGACCGACTGGATCAAGCTCGAGGTGATCGCGGACGAAGACACCCTCCTGCCCGATGCCCTCGAACTCGTGGATGCGACCGAGCAACTGGTCCAGCGCGGGTTCCAGGTGTTCGCGTACACGAACGACGACCCGGCGCTCGCGCTCCGCCTCGAGCATCTCGGAGCCGCGGCTGTCATGCCGCTCGGAGCTCCCATCGGCACTGGCCTCGGCATCCTGAACCCGCACAACATCGAACTGATCGTCTCGCGCTCGTCGGTTCCCGTGGTGCTGGACGCCGGTATCGGCACCGCCTCGGATGCCGCGCTCGCCATGGAACTCGGCTGCGACGCCGTGCTCCTCGCGACCGCGATCACCCGGGCCGATCATCCGGACCGGATGGCCGCCGCGTTCCGCCACGCCGTGATCGGAGGACGTCTGGCTGCGCGCGCCGGACGGATCCCGCGCCGCGAGCACGCACTGGCGTCGTCGACCATGGCCGGCAGGCCGGACCTGTGAGCGGGGCACTGATCGCACCGGCCGCGCCGCTCGACGACGCGGCACGGTCGCGGTATGCGCGGCAGATCGCCCTGCCCGGTTTCGGCGAGCTCGGCCAGCGCCGACTCGCCGCTGCGCGCGTGCTCGTGATCGGTGCCGGAGGGCTTGGAACCCCCGTGCTCGCCGCGCTCGCGGCGGCGGGTGTGGGAACCATCGGGATCGTCGACGACGACGTGGTCGAGGTCGCGAACCTGCACCGTCAGCTGCTGCACGGAACGGGCGACGTCGGGCGGGCGAAGACCACATCGGCGCACGAGGCGATGTCCGAGATCAACCCGCACGTGCGGGTGCAGGAGCGCCGGGTCCGGCTGAGCGACAGGAACGCCGAGCGGATCCTGGCCGACTACGACGTCGTCGTCGACGGCTCGGACAACTTCGCGACGCGCTACCTCGTCGCGGATGCCGCCGAGCGGCTCGGCATCCCGACCGTGTGGGGTGCCGTGCTCGGGTACACCGGGCAGGTGAGCGTGTTCTGGCCGCCGCACGGTCCGAGCTATCGCGACCTGCATCCTGATGTTCCGGATGCCGCGGCGACGTGTGCGACCGGGGGAGTGCTCGGCATGGCGTGCCACGCGATCGGGGCCATGATGGCTGCCGAGACGGTCAAGCTCATCACCGGCGTCGGCGATGCGCTGCTCGGCCGAATCATGCTCCTCGACGCGCTGGATGCGACCTGGCGGACCTTCTCCGTCGTGCCGGATCCGAGTCGAACTGCCGGGCCGAACATGTCCCTGCTGGCGGATCGGAGTCCAACGATCGGGCAGGCGGGTGGCTCGGGATGCCGCGCGGGTGTCGGTGCGGGTGCGGGTGCCGGAGCGACCGCCGTGCTGCCGTCCGCGCTCGCCGCTGAGCTCGCGGGTGGGCGCGCGCCGATCGTGATCGACGTGCGCGAACCGCACGAGACGGACGGGATCCTCGCCGGTTCCCTGCGGATCCCGCTGGCAGAGGTCGCCGGGTCGCCGCCGAAGGCTCTCGCGCCGACGGATGCGGTCGTGCTCGTCTGCGCGTCGGGAGTGCGCGCCCAGCGCGCGGCTGGACTGCTCGTCGATCGTGGTTTCCGTGATGTGCGCTGGCTGACCGGGAGTGTCTCGGCCGTGCAGATCTGAGTGTCAGGCGGCCTCAGATCAGTCGGCGCAGCGCCTCTTCGAGCGAGATGCCCTGCGCGTCGGCGCGGTCGCGCAGGCGCGCGTGCTGCTCCGACGTGAGCGGGACGACGAGGTCGATCGCCTCGGCCGCCGGGGCGTCGAGCCCGGCCAGCAGATCGGATGCCTCGGCCCACAGTGGCGCGGCCAGTGACGCCGCCGCTGCGGGGGACGGCGCAGACGAGGCTGCGGCTGCCGCGACGCTCGACGCGGAGGAGACGGCGATGCGCGACGCCGAGGAAGGAGCGGTGTCGGGTCGTGCGCTCGCGGCGACGGCTGCCGAACCGGCGACGGCGTCCCTGGCATCCGATGCCAGCGTGAAACCCGGACCGCGGCGCGGCTCGACCTTCAGCTGGTAGGCCTTGGCCGCGGCGTTCGCCCGCTCGTCGGCCGCTTCGTTCAGTGCGTGGCCGGCGTGACCCTTGACCCACGAGAAGGAGACGTCGCGTCCGCGCATCGCCTCGTCCAGCGCCTCCATGAGGTCGCGGTTGAGCACGGGACCACCGTCGGACTTGCGCCAGCCGCGGCGCTTCCAGCCCGGCATCCACTTGGTGATCGAGTCGATGACGTACTTGCTGTCGCACTCGATCACGAGCTTCTCGTCCGTGCCGGCCGTCGCGCGCAGCAGCTCGAGCACCGCTTGCAACTCACCCTGGTTGTTGGTGCCGTGCGGGGAACCGCCCGCTGCCCAGTTCGCGTCGTCGATGTACCAGGCCCAGCCGTTCGGGCCGGGATTGCCCAGGGCGGAGCCGTCTGCGGCGGCGGTGATCGTCATCCTTCGAGCGTAGCCGCGCGGCGCCGGTGCCATTCTGCACGGTGCGATCAGAATCCCGGCGCGCCCTGCTCGGCGAGGAAGGCCTCCAGGCGGTCCCTGGCGTCGATCGCGGCGAACGAACGGCAGTCGTAGAGCGGCCGGCCCAGCTCGGCATCCCGGAATGCGTCGTAACCCAGGGCCGGGATCTCGAGAAGCAGCGCATCGAGGTACTGGGCGTCCGCGAGCTCCCAGCTGTTCGAGTGGAAGCAGCACTCGAAAGCCGAGATCGATCGCTCTTCGAGGGCGGTGTCCGCCTCGTGGATCGCCAGTGCGATGTCGACCGCGGTGTAGTCCGGCGTCGTCGGCACCAGGTCGACGTAGATCCGCTGGCACAGCCCTTCGCACGGCTTGGCATCGGCTCGGACGCTCGCCTCCAGGCCGTCCTGCACGTCGGAGACGCGCTCCGAGATCTGCCCCAGCGCCTCGTCGTCCAGCGACTCGGGGATGCCGAGGGCACCGCACCCCGTCAAGGCGACGGCCAGGCCGGGCAGGAGCAGGAGAGGCCGAATCGTGTCGCGGATCACAGGAACATCAGATCATGAACCGGCGCCACCGCAGGCGCGCCCTGCCCGCGGGCTACGGACCGACGACCCGGTCGACCGCCTCGCGGATGAGGGCGCGATCGGTCGGCGTCACATCCAGAGCGCTGTGGATGCTGACGCCCTCGATCAGCGCATCGAGCAGCTGCGCGGTCATCGGGTCGAAGTGGCGTTCGAGCACCACGCGGCTGCGGCTCATCCACGCGCCGGTCAGCTCCCGATAGCGCTGGTCGCGCGCCGCGAGCGTGTACAGCTCATGCGAGAGCACGAGCTCTCGGTGTCCGGCGAAGACGTCCTGCTGGATGAGATCGACCACGGCATCCTTCGCTTCCTCCCGGGTCATCTCGCGTCCGAGCCTGGCCTCGAAGCCGTCGGCGACCTCGTGCGAGAAGCGCGTGAAGGCCGCACGGAGCAGATCGTCCATTCCGTCGAAGTGATACGTCATCGACCCCAGCGGGACCCCTGCCGCCTCGGCCACGCGCCGGTGCGTCGTGCCGGCGACACCGCGTTCGGCGATGACGTCCAGGCACGCGTCGATGATGCGGTCCCGTCGTGCGGGGTCGTAACGGGGGTTCGTCGCCATCAGATGCTCCGGATGACCTTGGCCGGGTTGCCGACCGCGACGACGTCCGCCGGAATGTCCCTGGTCACGACGGATCCGGCGCCGATCACGCTGTTGTCGCCGATCGTGACGCCGGGGCACACGATGACGCCGCCGCCGAGCCACACGTTGTCGCCGATCGTGATCGGCTGCGCGGCCTCGAGCTTGTCACGTCGGGGCTGAGGATCGACCGGATGGGTCGGCGTGAGCAGCTGGACGTTCGGCCCGATCTGACAGTCGGCGCCGATCGTGATCTTCGCGACGTCGAGCGCCGTCAGGTTGAAGTTGATGAACGTGCGCGCACCGATCGAGATGTGCTCGCCGTAGTCGACGAACAGGGGAGGGCGGATCACGGCATCCGGGGCGAGATCCCCGATGAGATCCTGGAGCCAGCCGCGGGCGGCCGGATCGCCCGAGATCACCTGGCGGTGGTAGAGATCAGCCAGGCGCGCCGCGCGCGCCGACCGCTTCTCGATCTCGGGATCGTCGGCGATGTAGAGGTCGCCAGCCAGCATCCGCTCATGGTTCGTCCGAGGGTCACCGAGGAAGTAATCCTGCATGCGTACGAGTGTACACATGCAGATCGGTCAGGTGGTCGTCGGCGGCTCGCCGTCGCTGTGATCGGATGCTTCGGGCGACGGAGGCGCGACCGGGAAGACGATCGATTCGACGGAGGCGCCGAGGCCGATGCTCAGCGGATCGATGTCGCCGGAGGGGAGCACGTCCGCGGCATCCGACTCCACCGGCTCGCCGGGCAGAGCCGCCCACGTGCTCTTCTCCTCGGGGCGCTGCGAGAACATTCCCATGCGACCATTGTGCGCTCGATCGAGGGTCAGTAGTCCGCGATGACGATCTTCTTCTGCTGCATCATCGTGTCGTAGGCACCGGGCCGCGCCATGAGCTCGCCCATATTCGCGGGCACGATCTGCCAACTCACGCCGTAGCGGTCGGCGAGCCAGCCGCACTGCTCGGCTTCAGGCACCGCGCTGAGCGCCTCCCACAGCCGGTCGATCTCGGCCTGATCGGCGCAGCGCACTTCGAGCGAGACACCGTAGCCGAACGTGAAATCCTGCTCGACGGCCGAGTCCATCATCGCGAACGGCTGTTCGGCGAGCTGGAACTCGCCGAACATGACGTCGCCGGCGGCGGCCGGCCCGGTCGGTGCCGGATACTCGGCGATGAAGCCGAGGCGTGCGTCGTCGAACAGGGAGACGTAGAACTCGGCGGCCTCCTGCGCCTTGCCCTGCACCGGGCCCGCGAACATGAGCTGAGGGATGACGAAGGGCCGCGGCTCGCCCTCCGGGTCGGTCAGGATGAGCTGCCAGCTCACGCCGAAGCGGTCCTCGACCCACCCGTAGCGGCGACTGAACGGATACTCGCCGAGCTCCATCAGGACGCGACCCCCGCTCGACAGTCCCTCCCAGGTCTCGTCGAGCGCCCGTCTGGCCGCATCCGCATCGTCGTCGAACGCCAGTGGATCGAAGTTCAGCATGAACGAGATCGACGGATTCGGACGGAACGCGTCGTCCGCGTTGATGAGGGCGATCAGGTAGCCGTCGACGTCCAGATCGACCACGAGGGTCTCGCCGGCGAACTCCGCCTGCCAATCAGGAACCTCGTCGGGATAGCGCGCGCTCACCGTGGAACCCGTGTTCGGGAGCACCTCGCTGTAGAAGCCGCCCGCCTCGTCGGCGTTGCGGGTGAACCAGAGATTGGGGACGATCTTCTGCGCCATGACTTCTCCGTCGCTCGATGTGCTTCCAGAGTGCGCCAGCCGCGCCGTCGGTGCAAGGGCGTCTGCGTCGTCAGCCCGCGGATCGGACGGCGTCGACGAGTACTCGCCACGGACCGACGAGCTCGGGCTCCGGTAGCTGCCGTTCGAGTCGCTGCTGCGGCGTGTGCGCGCGGATGCTCCAGACGAACCGGTCGGCGCCGCGGGACGCTTCGCGACCGACCGCGGGATCGGATGCCGGAGTCGGAGTCGGTGTCGGTGTCGGAGTCGGTGTCGGTTCGGTGCGCGGGGCCGGTGCGGGGGCGGGGGCGACGTCGGGGTCCGTGCCCGGCTCGAGTCCAGGCGTTCCCTCCGATTCTTCGGCGCCATCCTGCTGCCCGGGCGCAGCGTCGTTCGGGGCGGATGCGGCCGGAGATGGGTCGTCCCACGGGCAGGCGTCAACCAGGACGAGCCATCGATCGGCGTCGTCGCTGGCGGCATCCACTGTCCATCGGCGTCGGCGACCGGCGAAGCCGCCGGTGCGCACGACGACGATCGTCACGATGTCATCGTGGTGCTGATCGCTCATCCTCGTACACGCCGACCGTCGTCCACGCCGTGCGGACGGCGGTCGTCACCTCCGATTCCTCACCGTACAACTCGGTCGCGGCATCCGCAGTGGCATCCGCGAACGTCCGGAAATCCGCCGTGCTCGACAGTCCGCCGGTCAGCGCGCGGTACCAGACCTGCCCCGCCCGCTCCCAGGCGTGGCCGCCCAGCTCCCGCGCCGTCAGCGCGAACGCGCGGTTCGGAATGCCCGAGTTGATGTGCACGCCGCCGTTGTCCTCCGTGGTGTTCACGAAGTCCCGCATGTGCGCGGGCTGCGGGTCCTTGCCGAGTTCGTCGTCGTCGTACGCCGTGCCCGGCTCGATCAGGGAACGCAGCGCGCGGCCCTGCACCTCGTCGGTGAAGATGCCCTCGCCGACCAGCCAGTCGGCCTGCTCCGAGGTCTCCCCGGCGGCGTGCTGTTCGGTCAGTGCCCCGATCACGTCGGCGATGGACTCGTTGAGCGCACCGGACTGCCCCTGGTACTCGAGGCCAGCAGTGTGCTGGATGACGCCGTGCGCGAGCTCATGACCGATCACCGACAGCGAGCCGGTGAAACCGCGGAACACCTCGCCGTCGCCGTCGCCGAACACCATGCGCTCGCCATCCCAGAAGGCGTTGTCATAGTCGACGCCGTAGTGCACGGTGGCATCCAACGGGGCGCCGGCATCGTCGAGCGAGTTGCGGGCGAAGGCGCTGAGCAGCAGCTCGAAAGTCGCGCCGAGACCGTCGAACGCCTCGTTCACCGCGGCATCCTCGACGGCGTCGTCGTCCTCGGAGCGCACGATGATGCCCGGAAGCGTCTCGGCGTTCTGCGCGTCGCTGATCGTGCGGTTCGGGGCGTCCGAGAGCTGGGCGACGAGCGAGCCGTCCGCGTCGATCGACAGATCGATGCGCCCGCGGAACGCGGGCCGGCCGGCGAGGAGCGTCTGCCGCGCGGCATCCGCAGCACGGGGGAACCGCCCCGATTCGGCGAGGCGTGCGAGCAGATAGGCGGGGACGATGCCGGGGGATGTTGTGCTCATGACAACGACCGTACGCCGGACCGGCGACATACAGGTGGCTCGCGTAAAATCGGCGCAATGACCGATGCCCCTGACCCCGTGCTGGACTCCGGCATCGACCCCGCCGACCTCGAGACGACGCTGCGCGTGCTCGGCGCTCTGCACGAGATCGATCAGGAGCACCCTGACTTCATCACCGTCCGGCGCGCGACGGCCACGATGTTCAAGGCGGCCAAGCGGGTGCGTCGCAAAGAGATCCGAGACGCGATCGCCGAAGCGGACAAGGCCGTCGTCGCCAACACCGCAACCGGAGCACCGGACCGCATCGACGACGAGACGCGGGGCATCCCGCTCGCAGCATCGACCGAGGCGCCAACCGCAGGAACCCTGCTCAAGCCGCGCAACTGCTACATCTGCAAGCAGCCGTACACGCAGGTCGACGCGTTCTACCACCAGCTCTGCCCCGACTGCGCACGCTTCAGCCATGCGCGTCGCGATGCGCGCACCGACCTCACCGGGCGCCGCGCTCTGCTCACCGGCGGGCGCGCCAAGATCGGCATGTACATCGCGCTGCGTCTGCTGCGTGACGGCGCGCACCTGACGATCACGACGCGGTTCCCGCGCGATGCCGTCCGCCGCTTCACCTCGCTGCCGGACTCGTCGGACTGGATCCACCGCCTGCGGATCGTCGGGATCGACCTGCGCGACCCTGCCCAGGTGATCGGCCTGGCCGATTCGGTCGCGGCGCAGGGTCCACTGGACATCCTCATCAACAACGCTGCCCAGACGGTGCGGCGCTCGCCGGGTGCGTACTCGCTGCTGGCGGATGCCGAGCTGCAGCCGCTGCCGGACGGACCGCTCCCCGAGATGGAGACCTTCGGACACACGGCCGACCCGCACCCCCAGGCGCTGCAGGCGTCGGTGGATGCTCATCCGCTGCTCTCGGTCGCCGCGCTCGCCGGGACCGTCGCCGAGCAGGGGGGACAGGCGCTCACCGCCGAAGAGCTCGCGAAGCTCGCCATGGCGCCGGGATCATCGTCGCTCGAGAAGCACGCGGACGGCACGGCGATCGATGCCGGCGGTCTCGTGCCGGACGTCAACCGCAGCAACAGCTGGGTGCAGTCGGTCGACCAGGTCGACCCGCTCGAGATGCTCGAGGTGCAACTGGCGAACACGACGGCCCCCTTCCTGCTGATCAGCCGGCTGCGGGCGTCGATGACGGCATCCGGGTTCGACAAGAAGTACATCGTCAACGTGTCCGCCATGGAGGGCCAGTTCTCGCGCCGATACAAGGGGCCGGGGCATCCGCACACGAACATGGCGAAAGCGGCGCTGAACATGCTCACGCGCACGAGCGCGGGGGAGATGTGGGAGACCGACCGCATCCTCATGACCGCGGTCGACACCGGCTGGATCACGGACGAGCGCCCGCACTACACCAAGGTGCGCCTCGCCGCGGAGGGCTTCCACGCTCCGCTCGACCTCGTGGACGGCGCCGCACGCGTGTACGACCCGATCGTGCAGGGCGAGGCGGGCAACGACCTCTACGGCGTCTTCCTCAAGGACTACAAGCCGAACCCCTGGTGACGTCTCCGCCATCGCTCGGGCGGCTCGCCGTGTCGGCTCGCCGTGTCGGCCCCCGTGGTGGCGTCACCCGCGTTCGCACCAGGCGGCGCTGTCCGGGAACGGATGCACGGCCCGGGAACGGATGCACGATGAATACCGGCATCCGGTCGTGCATGTGTTCCCGGATCGTGCAACTGTCCCGCCGGCGCGGCGAGACGCGCGGCATCCGGACCGCCCCGGTCAGTGCGCCTGCGCGCCCAGATTCGCCGATGCCCACCGGCCGAGCTGATCGAGGATGGGCAGCAGACCGCGGCCGCTCTCGCTGAGCTCGTAGGACACCGAGACGGGAGGGCCGGCGTCGACCGTGCGCACGACGAGCCCCGCCTGTGCGAGCTCGGACAGGCGGTCGGAGAGAACGGTGTCGCTGATGCCGTCGACGGCTCTGCGCAGTGCGGCGAACGAGGTCGCGCCGCCGCCGAGCGTGGCGACGATCATTCCGTTCCAGCGCTTTCCGAGCACGCTGAAGGCCAGAGTGACTGCGGCGTCGCAGATCTGGACGCTCACCTCGGTCTCGGCCATGACCACAGTCTAACGGTGCTAGTCTGTCCGCAGTCGCTAAGAAAAACAGAGCGACTACGAAAAGAGAAAGGACTGCCCCTCATGTCGCTGTTCCGTCTGGATGCCAGCATCCTGCCCGCGAGCTCCGCCAGCCGTTCGCTCGCCGACCTCGTCGAGGCCGAGTGGACCGCCGCGCACCCGGATTCGACCGTCACGCGTCGTGATCTGGCACTCGATCCCGTCCCGGCGACCGCCTGGGCCGATGCCGTCACCGGCGGCTTCGTCGACGCCGCACAGCGGACCGACGCGCAGAACGCCGCCCGCGAACTCGCGACGACGTTCGCCGACGAGCTCATCGGCGCCGACGCGCTGCTGTTCGCCGTCCCGCTCTACAACTACGGCGTCTCGCAGCACTTCAAGACCTGGTTCGACCTGGCCTACACCGACCCGCGCATCGACCCGGCCGGCACCGCGCTGAACGGCAAGCCTGCCACGCTCGTCACGGTCCTCGGCGGCAACTACGCCCCCGGCACCCCGAAGGAGGGCTGGGACCACTCCACCGCGTGGCTGCGGCGCGTCCTCGAAGACGTCTGGGGCCTCGACCTCCGCGTCGTCCAGCGCCCGTTCACCCTGGTGGGCGTGAACCCGGCGATGGATGCCTTCGCCGACGCCGCTCAGGAGCTGAAGCAGGCGGCGGAGGAGTCCGCCCGCACGTACGGTCGCGAGATCGCGGCGAAGCGCGGCGCCGCGGCCTGACATCCCCCTCGCGAGGACACCTGCACGATCGGGGCACGGATGCACGGTGGATTCCGGCATCCGGTCGTGCAGGTGTTCCCGCGTCGTGCAGGTGTACCAGCGGCCCGGAGCCGAGGCATCCACATGCCCCGCGTCAGATCAGGGCGCGCGGCAGCCAGACCGTGACGACGAGCCCTCCGCCGTCACGCGGCGACAGCACGAGTTCGCCGTCATGCGCCTCGGCGATCCGCCGCGCGATGGCGAGACCGAGTCCGACCCCGACGTGATCATCGGTCCGCGCGCGCTCGGCGCCGCGCTGGAACGGCTCTGTGAGCGTCTCGATCATCGCCGGCGAGAGCGGCGGTCCGGTGTTCTCGACCACGAGCGCGATCGCTCCGGGGAGCGCATGCGAGCGCGCCGCAACGGTTCCTCCGGCCGGGACGTTGTGCACGATCGCGTTGTGCACGAGGTTCGTGACCAGCTGCTGCAGCAGGGCAGGCGAGCCGATCACGGTCCCGGCATCCCCTCCGACATCGATCGTGACCCCGTGCCGGTCGGCCAGCGGAGCGAGAGTCTCGACCGCCTCCTCGCACAGCAGCGAGACCTCGACGCTCTCCCTGGCGAAGGCGCGCCGCTCGGCGCGGCTGAGAACCAGCAGCGCCTCGGTCAGCTCGATCGCACGGGCGTTCACCTGCTGCAACCGGTCGATCAGGGCGTCGACGTCGCGCTCGGGATCGGTGCGGGCCACCTCGAGCATCGTCTGCGAGATCGCCAGCGGCGTGCGCAGTTCGTGCGACGCGTTCGCAGCGAAACGCTGCTGCTCGGCGACATCGGCCTCGAGCCGATCGAGCATCGAGTCGAACACATCGGCGAGGTCGCGGAACTCGTCGCCCGGTCCTTCCATTCCGACGCGCTGCGACAGCGAACCCTGCGCGACGGCGCGGGCGACAGCTCCGATCCGATCCAGGGGGGCCAGCATCCGACCGGCCAGCCACCATCCGCCGCCGAGTCCGAGCCCCAGCAGCACGAGCATCACGAAGATCGCAGAGGGGATGAACGCCCGAGTCAGGTCGCCGCGATTGGGGAAGAAGTCGACGGCATCCGGTACATACCGCAGAAGGAATACAGCTACCGCGGCGAGCAGCAGCACGCCGGACGTCACGACGACGGCCGCGTAGCTGAGGGTGAGCTTGAGGCGGGCGCTCATGCCCCGCGGCCTAGGCATCGGCATCCGTTCCGATCCGGTAGCCGACGCCGGGGACCGTGACGATGAGCGCCGGATCACCTAGTCGCTTGCGCAGCGATGAGACGGTGATCCGGACGGCGTTCGTGAACGGATCGGCGTTCTCATCCCATGCGCGCTCGAGCAGCTCCTCGGCGCTCACGACCCCGCCGCCTGCGCCGACGAGCACCTCGAGTACCGCGAACTGCTTGCGGGTGAGCGACACGTACCGCTCGTCGCGGAACACCTCGCGTCGGAACGGGTCGAGTCGGAGCCCGGCGATCTCGAGCACGGGAGGTCGGACATGCGCGCGTCGGCGGTCCAGCGCACGCAGCCGCAGGATCAGTTCGCGCAGCTCGAACGGCTTCGTCAGATAGTCATCCGCGCCGAGCTCGAACCCGGACGCCTTGTCGTCGAGCCGGTCGGCCGCGGTCAGCATGAGGATCGGGATGCCGCTGCCCGACGCCACGATCCACTTCGCCACGTCATCGCCCGACGGGCCGGGGATGTCGCGATCGAGCACGGCGATGTCGTAGGCGTTGATGCTCAGCAGCTCGAGCGCGGTGTCGCCGTCGCCGGCGATGTCCGATGCGATCGCCTCGAGACGGAGGCCGTCTCGGACGGCTTCCGCGAGGTAGGGCTCGTCCTCGACGATCAGCACGCGCATTTCTGCATCCTACGCAGACGCGCATATCGGGAGCATATGAGAAATCGCATACGCCCCCGCAACACGTCGGTGCGTTCACTGGAGAGCATGAACGATCCTTCTGCGCGGCTCCGCATCCGTCGGCGTGCCGTCACCCTGTCCGCCGCCCTCGCCGTCGCCGCGGTCGCGACAGTCGTCGTGCTGCAGGCGATTCCGGGGGTGAACGGTGCCGTCGCAGTGGCGGACGATGCATCCGTCGACACCGTCGTGTTTCCGCCGGGCGCCGATGACGGATTCATCCCGGAGGACGCGCGACCGACCGTCTTCGACGACACCGTGCCGGCCGTGGCGAACCTCAACCCCGATCTTCTCGCCGCGCTCAGGGCGGCGGCCGAGCGCGCCGAGCGCGACGGCGTCGAGCTGCGCGTGAACGGCGGATGGCGGACCCCGCGCTACCAGCAGTGGCTGCTCGACAATGCGACCGCCGAGTACGGCTCGAAGGATGAGGCCGCGCGATGGGTGGCCACGCCGGATACCTCGGCCCACGTCACCGGAGACGCCGTCGACCTCGGCCCCGATTCGGCGCTGGATTGGCTCGCTCAGCACGGCACTCGGTTCGGTCTGTGCCAGATCTACGCGAACGAGCGCTGGCACTACGAGCTGCGAGCGGATGCCGAGGAGCAGGATTGCCCGGCGATGTACGGCGATCCCACCGATGACCCGCGGATGCGGTCATGAGCGCCGTGCTGCCGATGGCGCTCCCGGCGGGTGCCGCGGACGCCACGGGAACGGGTGACACAGTTGCACGACACGGGAACGGATGCACGACCGATTCCCGGGACGGAGCCGTGCAACTGTTCCCGAGTCGTGCAGCTGTACCGGGGGACCGGACCACGGCGACCACGGCTGCGCTCCCGATGACCGCTCCGACGCTGCGCCTGGCCCCCTCCGCCGTCGCCGCGAACCTCGCAACCATGCGCCGCGCCGCATCGTCCACGATCATGGCCGTCGTGAAGGCGGACGGATACGGCCACGGAGCCGTCGCCGTGGCTCGGGCGGCAGTGGCCGCCGGCGCCAGCTGGCTCGGCATCACAGACGTCGCTGAAGCCACCGCGCTCCGTGATGCCGGGCTGGACGTGCCGATCCTCTCGTGGCTGAACCCGGCCGGAGCGGATGCCGCGCTCGCCGCGAACCTGCGCGTCGACGTGGCCGTCGGCTCGGTCGACGAGCTGCGCGAGCTGATCGCCGGCAGCGCCGAAGCCGACCGTCCGGTCCGGGTGCACCTGCACGTGGACACCGGAATGGCGCGTGGTGGCAGTCCGCTGGCCGAATGGCCGCAGTTGCTTCGCGTGGCTCGAGAGGGCTGCGGCCGCATCGAAGTCGTCGGGGTCATGGGTCATCTCCCGCTCGCCGACCGTGCGGATCCGGCGGCGAACGCCCCGGCCGTGCTGCGCATGCGCCATGCCAGGGACGCCGCGCTGCGTGCGGGTTTCGGACCCCTCATCGTGCACCTCGGGGCGACGGCGGGGACGCTCACGGATCCGTCGACGCATTTCGATCTCGTCCGGATCGGCGCTGGACTGGTCGGGATCGACCCGTCCGGCACGGCCGAACTCGCGGGAGCCGGGACGTTCACGGCTCCGGTCGTGCACTCGGCGCGCGTCCCTGTCGGCACCCCGATCGGCTACGGACACGAGGCGGTCACGCGCACCGACACGCACCTCAGCATCATCGGGGTGGGGTACGCCGACGGCATCCCTCGCGAGCTCGCCCCCGAGGCGTGCGTCGCGATCGACGGGACGCGGCATCCGATCGTCGGACGCGTGTCGATGGATCAGATCGTCGTCGACACGGGTGCCGTCGCGATCGAACGCGGTCGGCGAGCGACCGTGTTCGGGTCGGCCGGCACCGCAGCACCCACGATCCAGGAGTGGGCCAGGTGGGCGGGAACCATCCCGCACACCATCGTCACCGGCATCGGTCCGCGTGTGAGAAGGAGCATCGGATGAATCAGCATGTCGTCGTCATCGGCGGGGGAGAGAATGCGGAGCACGACGTGTCGATCGCGTCTGCGGCCGGGGTGGTGCAGGCGCTGCGCGCACGCGGATGGGCAGTGGATGCGCTGACGATCGGCCGCGACGGAAGCTGGTGCTCGGAATCCGGTCCGCTGGGGTTCGGGGTGTCCGACTCGTTGGCCGCCGCGGTCGCACTTCTCGGGCGGGCGGATGCTGTATTCCCCGTCGTGCATGGAAGTCTCGGCGAGGACGGGGCGCTGGCAGCTCTGTGTGCGCTCGCGCACGCGCCGGTCGTGGGGTCGGGGCTGGGCGCCGGTGCGATCGGCATGGACAAGTGGGCGACCAAGCTGGTCGCCCAGGCGCTCGGCATCCGCGTGGCGCGGGGGCGGCTCGTCTCGGCATCCGATATCGGCGATGAGGAGTACGACGGTCCGGTGGTCGTGAAGCCGGTGTCTGCGGGGTCGAGCTTCGGGGTGTCCCTGGTCTCGGATGCCGGTGAGCTGCGCGAGGCGCTGCGCACCGCAGCCGAGTTCGATCGTCGGATCCTCGTCGAGGAGGTCGTGCGGGGGCGCGAGATCGACGTCGCCGTGCTGCGTGAGGCCGACGGAACGCGCTGGGCCGCGCCGCCGCTCGAGATCCGCACGAGCGGACTCTTCGACACCGCGACCAAGTACGACGGCTCGGCGCAGTTCACGGTGCCGGCTGCTCTGGATGCCGTCGAGCACGCGTCCCTGACGCAGGCGGCGCTGGCCATGTTCGATGCGCTCGGCTGTTCGGGCGTCGCGCGGATCGACTTCTTCCTCACACCGGAGGGACCCGTGCTCAACGAGGTGAACACGATGCCGGGGATGACCGCGGCCTCCCAGGTGCCGCGGATGTTCGCCGCGGCCGACGTCGGCTACGAGGACCTGGTGGGGCGCCTCGTGGCCGGAGCGCGCGTCCCGACGACGCGGTCGGTCGGCTCCGCCGTCTGACGGGCACGCTTGCACGATCTGGGTACGGATGCACGGGGGAATCCGGCATCCGGTCGTGCAGCTGTTCCCGGGTCGTGCAGGTGTCCCGGTAAGGACAGTGGCACGAAGGCCGGACTACAGCCGGTCGACCGCAGTCACCGTCACGACGGCCTCGCCTGCCTCATCCGAGGCGGCGAGGTCGATCGTCGCGGCGATGCCCCAGTCGTGGTCGCCTGCGGGGTCGTCGAGGATCTGGCGCACGGTCCACGCCTCACGGCCCTCGGTGATGAGGAGCAGCTTCGCGCTGCGGGCGTCAGGGCCGGTGAGGATCTCGTCGTGATCGGCGAAGTACCCGTCCAGCGCGGCATCCCATGCGGCGGCGCCGAAGTCCGCATCCAGCAGGGCGAGCGCGTCCACGTCCTCGCGGGCCGCGAGCTGGACGCGGCGGAACATCTCATTGCGCACCAGGATGCGGAACGCGCGCACGTTCGAGGTCAGGCGCTTGGGTGCCGGCGGGATGATCGGCTCGTCGCGCTTCGACAGCGCCTCTCCGAGGTCGACCATGCCGTTGTCGGTGCCGGCCCGCAGCTCCTCCCATTCGTCGAGCAGGCTCGAGTCGACCTGGCGGACGAGCTCTCCGAGCCACTCGATGAGGTCGCGGAGCTCCTCGGTCTTGAGATCTTCGGGAATCGTCTGGGATGCCGCGCGAAACGCATCGGACAGGTAGCGCAGGACCACGCCCTCGGAACGGGCGATCTTGTACTGGGCGACATATTCCCCGAACGACATGGCTCGCTCGTACATGTCGCGGACGACCGACTTCGGACGCAACTCGAAGTCGCGGATCCACGGCTGCGCCGCACTGTAGGTCTCGAAGGCGGCATCCAGCAGCTCCTGGAGCGGCTTCGGATATGTGATCTGCTCGAGAAGCTCCATGCGCTCCTCGTACTCGATCCCCTCCGCCTTCATCGACGCGACCGCCTCGCCCCGCGCCACGAACTCCTGCTGGCTGAGGATCGCCCGCGGGTCGTCCAGGGTGGACTCGACGATCGAGATCATGTCGAGTGCGTACTGCCCGGTCCCTGAGCCGACCGCCGGGTCAGGGTCGAGCAGCTCGAACGCCGCCAGGGCGAACGGCGAGAGGGGCTGGTTGAGGGCGAAGTTCGGCTGCAGGTCGACCGTGAGGCGGATGCCGTCGACGTCGTCCTCCACGACACCGGACTCCCGCAGGGTGCGGTAGATCCCCAGAGCGCGGATCGCGAGCACGCGCTGCCTGGCTCGGGGCTCGTGGTTGTCGAAGACGAGCGAGCGGATGTTGGCGAACACGTCGCCGCCGCGGGCGATGACGTTGAGCATCATCGCGCTGGTGATCTGCATGTGCGAGGTCAGCGTCTCCGGCTCGGCGGCGATGAGCTTCTGGAACGACGGCTCTCCCCAGGACACGAAGCCGTCCGGCGCCTTCTTGCGAATGATCTTGCGCTTCTTCTTCGGGTCGTCGCCGGCTTTCCGGACGGCGGCGATGTTCTCGGACTCGTGCTCCGGCGCCTGGGCGACGACGGTGCCGGCCGTGTCGAAGCCAGCGCGGCCTGCTCGGCCGGCGATCTGATGGAACTCGCGCGCGTTGAGCTGCCGCATTCGGGTGCCGTCGAACTTCGTCAGCGCCGTGAGCAGCACCGTGCGGATCGGGACGTTGATGCCTACACCGAGCGTGTCGGTTCCGCAGATGACGCGCAGGAGACCGCGCTGCGCGAGCTGCTCGACCAACCGGCGGTACTTCGGCAGCATCCCCGCGTGATGCACGCCGATGCCCGCGCGGAGGAAGCGCGAGAGCGTCTTGCCGAACGACGTCGTGAACCGGAAGTCCTTGATGAGCTCGGCGATCTCATCTCGCTGCTCCCGCGTGGCGATTTTCGTGCTCGACAGCGCCTGCGCTCGCTCCATGGCCGCGGCCTGCGAGAAGTGCACGACGTAGATGGGCGCCTGGCCGGTCGACAGCAGCTCCTCGACCGTCTCGTGGATCGGCGTGGTCTCGTAGTAGTAGTGCAGGGGCACCGGACGTTCGACTCCGGTGACCGTCGCCGTCTCGCGCGACGTTCGGCGGGTGAGGTCTTCCGCGAGGTCGGTCACGTCGCCGAGCGTCGCCGACATCAGGATGAACTGCGCCTGCGGCAGCTCGAGCAGCGGCACCTGCCAGGCCCAGCCGCGATCGGGATCGCCGTAGAAATGGAATTCGTCCATCACGACCTGGCCGACCGCGGCATCCGTCCCCTGGCGCAGCGACAGATTCGCGAGGATCTCCGCGGTGCAGCAGATGATGGGGGCATCCGCGTTGACGGCGGAGTCTCCGGTGACCATGCCGACGTTCTCCGGGCCGAAGACGTCCACGAGTGCGAAGAACTTCTCGCTGACGAGGGCCTTGATCGGAGCCGTGTAGTAGCTGCGGCGGCCGTCGACCAGAGCCGCGAAGTGCGCGCCGATCGCGACGAGAGACTTCCCGGTGCCCGTGGGCGTCGACAGGATCAGGTTGTTCCCCGAGACGATCTCGATGACGGACTCGTCCTGCGCCGGATACAGACGGATGCCGGTGGACTCGGCCCACTCGACGAACGCCAGGTACACGGCATCCGGATCGGAACCGTCCTGGACGAGGGAGGGATCGAGCCGCGGAGAGGAAGTCATGGTCCTTCGATCATCCCCTACCGGGACCGTGTCGCCGCCACGCTCCGCTACCACGGACTGCAGAGCGGTTCAACGGTCTGTGCTCATCGTGACTCGGCCTGAAGAGTCGACGCATGACCACCAACGACACCTTCACCCAGGCCACCACGACCGACGGCCAGGCGATCTGCGATCGTCTGGATGCGATTCACGCCGATCTGCAGACGCTCATCACCCAGCAGGGAACACACGGATTGGGGTGGAGCGGCGCCAAGACCACGACCGAAGAGGACGCACCGGGCGCGCCCGCGGTGTGAGCCGTCCTCAGCCCTCGCGTCGACGGACGATCTCGGCGATCCAGCTCGGCGCGAACGGCGACGTGCATCCCGGAGCCGTCGGATAGTCCGCCAGCACCTGCAGAGCGTCACCGATCGCCAGCGCACGGTCGCGCAGCTCGGGGTGGTAGATGCCGATCTGGGCAAGCGTCTCGTTCATCGCCCACTGCAGGCGCGACGGGGCATCCTTCATGTCGCGTTCGATCAGATCCAGCAGCACGGACAGGTCAAGTCCCTCCGGGGTCTTCGCGACGCGGACGCTGGTCAGCGACCAGGCCGCCGCGGCGACGGTCGGATCGGCATCGTCGAACCAGCGCAGCCGGAGCTCTTCCGCGTGCGGCGACTTCTTCGCGAGGTAGTTCACGAACCAGTCGTTGACCTTCGGAACCTCGGTTTCGCGGACCATCGCGTCGAGGTCGTCGGCGGAGAAGTCCTTCACCCGGCAGATCAGCATGGACAGCAGCCGCGGGGCGGTCTCGCCGGTCGCCCACAGCTGGATCGCGAGCTCCTGATCCGTCTTGATCCGCTTCGCGAGCGCACGCATCTGCGACAGATTGATCCCGTGGTCGTCGCCGCGCTTCTCGTTCGCGGCGCGCATCTTCGGGTCTTCGAGGGCGGCGAGATCGCCGAGGGCCTCATCCAAGCGGGTCATGCACTCAGCGTACGTCGGGCGCGTTCGTGCTGCGCGGCACCCGCATCGACCCACCGCCTATGGCAGGGTTGACGCAGGGATCAGACGTCGGAGGGGGCGGTTGTGAACAAGGTCTTTCAGCGATTCGTGGGGCTCGCGGTCATCGTCATCGTGCTGCTCGCGGCCGGGCTGCTGTGGTGGGGGATCGCGGCGACCGATCCGCCGACGCTGTGGGACCCGGCGCACCTCACGCTCGCCGGCGTCTGGCAGGTGATGTACAGCACCGAGCTGCCGAATCTCGCCGTGCTCGCGACGGCCCTCGGCATCGCGCTGGTGCTCGTGCTGTTCGTCGTCGTCAGCGAGCGGATCGTCGCGAGCCGGTACCGCCGCGCCGGGGTCGAGGTCACCAAGCTCACGCTCGCACCCCGCGCCGTCATGGAGCGCACCCGCGGAGTGTTCGCCGGAGAGGTCACGGTCACGGTGCTGATCCCGGCGTACAACGAGGAGGCGTCGATCGGGGAGACGCTGCGCTCGCTGCAGCAGCAGACCACGCCGCCGACGCGCGTGATCGTCGTGGCCGACAACTGCACGGACGGCACGGTGCGCGTCGCACGAGAGCACGGCGCGGATGTCTTCGAGACGGTCGGGAACACGCACAAGAAGGGCGGCGCGCTCAATCAGGCGCTCGCCGACCTGCTGCCGGTGCTCGGCGACAACGACACGGTCATGGTGATGGACGCCGACAGTCAGATCGGCGTCGGCTATCTCTCCGAGGCCGTCCGTCGCTTCACGGCCGACCGTGCGCTCATGTCGGTCGGCGGCCTCTTCGAGGGCGAGGAGGGCCACGGGCTGCTCGGACAGTTCCAGCGCAACGAGTACTTCCGCTATCAGCGCGAGATCCAGCGCCGTGACGGCCGCGTGTTCGTCCTCACCGGTACGGCTTCGGTCTTCCGTGCGTCCGCCCTGCGCGCCGTCGCCGAGGCCAGAGGCACGCAGCTCCCCGGCCGAACCGGCGACGTGTACGACACGTTCGCGCTCACCGAGGACAACGAGCTCACGATCGCGATCAAGTCGCTGGGCGGTCTGACGATCTCGCCGCGGGAGTGCAGCGTCGTCACCGAGCTCATGCCCTCCTGGCGGATGCTGTGGGCGCAGCGCCTGCGCTGGCAGCGCGGAGCCCTGGAGAACCTCGGAGCATACGGCGTCACGCCGCAGACGCTGCGCTACTGGGCTCAGCAGATCGGCATCGGCTACGGCGTGCTCGCGCTGTTCGCCTACTTCGCGCTCATCCTACTGATGATCGTCGCGATGGACACCTGGGTGTGGTTCCCGTTCTGGCTCGGGATCGGAGTCCTGTTCGCTGCCGAACGGGTCATCACGGTCTGGCGGGGCGGGTGGCGCGCCCGGATCGTCGCGGCTCTCGTGTTTCCCGAACTCGTCTACGACTGCTTCCTCAATCTCGCGTTCCTGAGGGGCGTGTTCGAGATCGCGTTCGGACGCAGCGCGACCTGGAAGCACGTCGAGCACGGCTCCGCGAAGGGGGCGACCGCATGATCCTGCTGGCGACGGATGCCGTGCGCACCGGATTCCTGCTGCCCGAGTCGATTCTCTACTCCGACTGGTTCAGCGTCTTCGCGACCTTCGTCGCGATCAACACCGTCATCTATGTCGTGCTCGGCATCATCAAGGTGCTGCCGAAGGTGCGCCGCCGCAGTCGGGGTGGCGCGAGCCGCAGGTCAGAGACCCGGAGCATCCACCCCGACGCTCCGGCGTAGGTCCTCGAGCGCGGTCGCCATCTGCGCGGCGCCGGTCGGCATGCCGAGGTGGAACCCCTGAGCGAGGTCGGCGCCGAGTTCGCGCGCCAGGTCGACGTGCTCGGGGTCCGATACGCCCTCCACGAGGACGCGCGCGTCGGCGGCCCTGGCCGCGTCGATCAGGGGGCGCAGCCGTGCGCGAGCATCCTCGTCCGTGCGCACCTCCCAGAAGAGTCCGCGGTCGATCTTGACGACGTCGGGGCGGAGGGTGGTGATGCGCGCCTCATCGGCGGATGCGGCGCCGGCGTCGTCGACGAGGAGCTGGCCGCCCAACTTCGTCACCAGTTCGCGGATGGTCGGCAGATGCGCCGGCGTCGCACCCTCGTACAGTTCGAGTCCCCATGGGCGATCGGATGCCGCCAGGATCGCGGACAGCTCGTCACGCAGCATCGTCGTTCCTGAGGCGTTCATGGTGATGAACAGGTCATCGGGCAGCGGCGTCGCCGCCTCGACGGCCATCGCGATCAGCTGCAGCTCGAATTCTTCGCGAACGCCCTGGCGTTCGGCTTCGGCCAGCAGCACCGGCGGGGGAGTTCCGTCGGCGAATCGGGCCAGTGCCTCGAAGCCGACGACCTTCCACGCGACCAGGTCGACGATGGGCTGGAAGACGATTCGAGCACCCAGGGCGTGGGGGGAGGCGAGGGGCTCGTGTTTCATCACGGTTCAGTGTAGACCTGCGGAAACGTCGTACTCTAGGGGTGGGGAAGGGCTCTGGGGAGGGTCCTGGGAGAGGGACTCATGGTCGTACAAGGAATTCGGGCTGCGGATGCCGAGGAGCTCCGCTGGCTGCGCACGGGGTGGCTGCGGCATGCGCGCGAACGCACCTCGATCTACTCGGTGGTCACGGCGGGCGTCGCCCTGCTGTTCGCGTCGCTGGGGGCGTTGGAGCTCTTCGAGACCGACATCACCACGTTCGAGGTCTGGCTGTCGATCGGCATCCTGGTCGCCGGTCTCGGTGTCGCGGCGGCCGTCGTGTTCAGAGGGATGGAGCTTCCGAGGTGGCTGGGCATCGCGCTGGTCGCCCTGCACGCGGCGGTGTCCGTCTACTACCTCGGTTTCTCGGACGAGCGGCAGAACGCCGTCGCCGCGCTGCAGGAACTGCCGATCATGGCGATGTACTTCTCCTGGTTCTACGGCGCCAGGATCGCCCGCACCGGCGAGCTGATCATCGTGATCGCGGTGGGCGCTGCAGCGATCTCTGGTCCGTTCACCGGCGAGGTCGGCGGCCCTCCTGGTCCGCTGGGGCCCGCGAACCTCATCGGGGCGGCGCTGTTCACCGGTCTCTGCCTGGAGGCGGGTCTCTACGTCCGTCACCGCATCCTGCTCGAGGCGCACACCGACGAGCTGACCGGGGTGCTCAACCGCCGCGGGTTCGTCGGCAAGTCGCAGATGGAGTTCCGTCGCGCCGCACGGCACGCGCGGCCCCTGGCGATCGCCGTGCTCGACCTCGACAAGTTCAAGGAGATCAACGACGAGGCGGGGCACGCCGCGGGCGACGATGTGCTGCGGGTGCTGACAGCGCAGTGGATGTCGTTGTCGCGCACCACCGACATCGTCGGGCGTCTCGGCGGCGACGAGTTCGCCATGCTCCTGCCGGAGACAGAGGCCGATCAGGCCAAGGAGGTCATGCGCCGGCTGCGCGACTTCGCGCCGCATCCGTGGTCGTGGGGCGTCACTGACGTCCGCCCGGACGACACCTTCGAGAGCGCCATGGCCCGGGCCGACCGGGCCATGTACGACGACAAGCGCCGCTGACACGACCTCGCGACGCGGCGTCTACTGCTCGCCGACGAGTTCGCCGCGGATGCGACGGAGATCCTCCAGCAGCGATCCGATGAGGATCCAGTGCGCGGATGCCGGTGGCGCCACCTCGAGCGGCGCGGTCAGTGCGGGGATGGCCGAGGTCAGCGCCTCGGGCTCCGGTGCGACATCGGCGATCTGCACGGCGAGCCGCACGTCGTGACCGGCACGACGCAGCTGTTCGGCGATCGCATGGACGGTCGGTTCGTCGCCGAGCGAATCGTCGTAGTGGTCGAAGTACGCCCTGGTCATCCCGATCACCTGCGTCACGATGGGCGTCAGCCTGGTGAGCAGCGCGCGCATCTCGCGCAGCTCGTCGCGGTGCGAGGAGCGCCGCGGATTGAGTGTCAGTGATTCCTCGCCGGAGGCGATGGATGCTTCGGCCGATGCCTGCATGGGGCGCAGCAGGCGCGCCTGGAGCATGAGCTCCTGCAGCTGCGCCGTCGTCCTGGCCGAGGGCAGGCTCTCGGCCAGTCGGTCAAGGCTCGCTGCGAGCTCGGCGCCGAGCAGGCCGAGGTCGCGCCGCGCGGGGGCGACGAGCACCGGCGGGACGATGAGCACATTCACGACGATGCCGATCGCGACGCCGATCAGGGTCTCGACGATCCGGTCCACGGCGTACTCGGGGCTGTCCGAGCCGAGCGCGAGCACGAGCATCGCCGAGATCGCGACCTGGTTTCCCGTCCCCGGTGTCGCCCTGAACACCCAGGCGACGAGCATCGCGACGACGATGGCGAGCAGCACCACCCAGCTCTGCGGACCCAGCAGCAGACTGAGTCCGACCGCGATGAGCACGCCGGCGATCACGCCGATGCTGCGCTCGAGGGCCTTGGCGAGCGACTGGTTCACGCTCGGCTGCACGACCAGCAGAGCGGCGATGGCCGCGAACACCGGAAGCGGACCGGGGATCAGCCACCCCGCGATGAGCCAGGCCGAGATCGTCGCGACCGCGGACTTCACGACCTGCAGCAGAGGTCCGCGCTTCGCGCTGCGCACTGCCGCTGTCATCCGCATGATTCCACGCTAGTCCGCGCGCGCTTCGACAACCGGAAGTGAGGTGAGCCTAAGTCTCTGCTAAATTAGGCGAGGCTTACCAAAGCATTCGCTCGGCAGAACGCGACCGAGCAGACACCCCGAACCCCGACCCGAAAGGGATTCCGTGCGCACCTCTCGTCTTATCGGCCTCGGCGCCGCCGCAGTGCTGGCCATCGGCCTGGCCGCCTGCTCGTCGTCCGCCCCCACCAGCACCGACTCCGGCTCGGACGCCGCCGACTCGGACGGCGTCTTCCCCGTCACGATCGAGCACGTCTACGGCGAGACCACCATCACGGAAAAGCCCGAGCGCGTCGCGACCGTCGCGTGGGCCAACCACGAGGTTCCGCTCGCCCTCGGCATCGTGCCGGTCGGCATGAGCAAGGCCACCTGGGGCGATGACGATGACAACGGCATCCTGCCCTGGGTCGAGGACAAGCTCGAGGAGCTGGATGCCGAGGAGCCGGTGCTCTTCGACGAGACCGACGGTATCGACTACGAGGCCGTGGCCGACACGAAGCCCGACGTGATCCTCGCCGCGTACTCCGGCCTCACGCAGGAGCAGTACGACACGCTCTCCAAGATCGCGCCCGTCGTCGCTCAGCCCGGCGTCGCCTGGGGCACCTCGGTCGCGGACATGGTGACGATGAACGCCACGGCCCTGGGCCTTGCCGAAGAGGGCGAAGCGCTCAACGCCGACCTGCAGGCGCAGACGGATGCCGCACTCGAGGCGCATCCGGCGCTCAAGGACGCGAAGCTTCTGTTCGCCTACCTGGACCCCAGCGACCTCAGCCAGATCGGCTATTACACCGCGGCCGACACGCGCCCCGGATTCCTGCACGCGAACGGGCTGCCGCTGCCGTCCATCGTCGAGGAGAACGCCGACAGCACCGAGTTCTACCTGACGACGAGCGCCGAGAACGCCGAGGCGCTCGCCGACGTCGACGTCTTCGTCTCGTATGGCGACGAGTCGACCATTCCCGCACTGCAGGCCGACCCGCTGCTGTCGAAGATCCCGGCGATCGCCGCCGGCCAGATCGCCGTCCTCGGCGACGCGACCCCGCTGGCGGCCTCCGCCAACCCGTCGCCGCTGTCCATCCCGTGGGGAATCGACGAGTACTTCGCGCTCCTCGAGGCTCCGCTCGTCTCCGAGTGATTCGCCCCGAGTGACCTCAGCAGCCATCACCGCACCGCCGGGCGCCGCCGATCTGCGGCGCCCGGCGGCGGTGCGCGTGCTCTGGGTGCTCGCCGGGCTCGGCGTGATCGTCGTGCTCAGCATCCTGTCGCTCTCGTTCGGCGTCAAAGCCGTGACGATCGACGACATCGCCGCCGCGTTCGCGGGTCACGACGACACGATCGCCCAGGCGGCGGTCATCAAGCGGATGCCGCGCACGGTGCTCGCGATCCTCGTGGGCGCCGCCCTCGCACTGTCCGGCGCAACCATGCAGGCGGTCACCCGCAACCCCATCGCCGACCCCGGCATCCTGGGCGTCACGACCGGAGCGTCGCTCGCCGTCGTGATCGGCATCGCGTTCCTGGGTCTTGCCGATGCGACCGGAACCCTCTTCGTGGCGATCCTCGGCGCGGCCGTCGCCGCGACGTTCGTGTACACGGTCGGGTCTCTCGGCCGCGGCGGAGCGACTCCCCTCAAACTCGCGCTCGCGGGAGCCGCGACGTCGGCGGCATTCGCGTCGCTGATCAGCGCCATCATGCTGCCCCGCGTCGATCTGCTGCAGTCCTTCCAGTCCTGGCAGGTCGGCGGTGTGGGAGGCGCTGAGTGGCCGCGGATCGCGATCACCGCGCCCGTGCTGGCGATCGGCGCGATCATCTGCTTCGCCTCCGCTCGGGGCATGAACTCGCTGGCCCTCGGCGATGACATGGCCAAGGGTCTCGGCGAGCACGTCTTCCGCACCCGGCTCCTCTCGGCGATCGGCGCCGTGGTCCTCGCGGGCGCCGCGACGGCCGTGGCCGGCCCGATCGGCTTCGTCGGCCTCGTCATCCCGCACTTCTGCCGGATGCTGCTCGGCACCGACCATCGCTGGCTGCTGCCGTTCTCGGCCATCGCCGGAGCCGTGCTGCTGCTCGCCAGCGACATCATCGGTCGCGTGATCGCCCCCTCGGGCGAGGAGATCCAGGTCGGCATCATCACCGCACTCGTCGGCGCACCGTTCTTCATCTGGATCGTCCGCCGCCAGAAGGTGCGCGAGCTGTGAGCGTCATGGACATCAAGCAACTCCCACAGGTCCCTGAGCCCGTCGCAGGGCGCCCGGACGTCGCCGCTGTCATCGCCGGTCGCCGCGGGCGTCACCGCCGCCACGCGATCGCCGTGATCGTGCTCGGCGTCGCGGTCTTCGTGCTCGCCGCGGTCGCCCTCATGGTCGGCGACACGTTCTACACGCCGAGCGAGGTCATCCGCGTCATGTTCGGCGAGACCGTTCCCGGTGCATCGTTCACGGTCGGCGAGCTCCGGCTGCCGAGGACCGCGCTCGCGATCCTCGCCGGTGCCGCCTTCGGCATCGCGGGCGTCTCGTTCCAGACCCTGCTGCGCAACCCGCTGGCCTCGCCGGACATCATCGGCATCACGGAGGGCGCCAGCGTCGCGGCCGTCATCGGCATCATCGTGCTGTCGCTCGACGGCCCCGTCGTCTCGGCCATGGCGCTCGCCGGGGCGCTCATCACCGCCCTGGCGATCTACCTGCTCTCGAACAAGGGCGGCTTCGCCGGCACGCGACTGATCCTCATCGGAATCGGCGTCGCTGCCATGCTGCAGAGCGTGATCTCGTACCTGCTGTCCCGGGCGGCGCAGTGGGATATCCAGACGGCCATGCAGTGGATGACCGGCAGCCTGAACAACGCCTCCTGGGAGCGCGTGACGCCGCTCGCGATCGCGAGCCTCGTCATCCTGCCGCTCCTGTTCTCGCAGGCGCGATCGCTCGGGATGCTGCGCCTCGGCGACGATTCGGCTGCCGGCCTCGGCGTGCGGGTGACCGGCACGCGGCTGCTGTTCATCGTCGGCGCCGTCGCGCTGCTCGCCTTCGCCACTGCCGCGACCGGGCCCATCGCGTTCGTCGCGTTCATGGCGGGGCCCATCGCCTCCCGCATCACGGGCCCCGGCGCGAACCTGCTGCTGCCCTCCGCGCTGATCGGTGCACTTCTCGTGCTGGCCGGCGACCTGATCGGCCAGTTCCTGCTGCCCGGTCGCTACCCGGTCGGTGTCGTCACCGGCATCCTCGGCGCTCCGTATCTCATCTACCTGCTCATCCGCACCAACAGACAGGGGGCATCGCTGTGACCGATTCCCACCAGCTCAGCGCCGAGGGCGTCACCCTCGCGTACGGCGACCGCACCATCATCGACGGCCTCGATCTGTCGATCGCGCCGGGGAAGATCACGACGATCGTCGGCGCCAACGGATGCGGCAAGTCGACGCTGCTGCGCTCCCTCGCGCGGCTGCTGTCGCCCAGCGCGGGGCAAGTCGTGCTGGACGGCAAGTCGGTGCACGCTCGACCGACCAAGGAGGTCGCTCGCATCCTCGGCCTGCTGCCGCAGTCGCCTGTGGCACCGGAGGGCATCGCCGTCGCCGACCTGGTCGGCCGCGGACGGCATCCGCACCAGAAGGTGCTCGCGCGCTGGAGCGCGCGCGACTACGAAGCGGTCGCCGACGCGCTTGCCGCGACCGAGACGACCGAGCTCGCCGACCGCAGCGTCGACGAGCTCTCCGGCGGTCAGCGCCAGCGCGTCTGGATCGCGATGGCGCTCGCGCAGGAGACCGACATCCTGCTGCTGGACGAGCCGACGACGTTCCTCGACGTCGCCCACCAGGTGGAGGTGCTGGACCTGCTCACCGACCTCAGCGTCTCGCGCGGAACCACAATCGTCATGGTGCTGCACGACCTCAATCTCGCTGCCCGCTACTCCGACGAACTCGTCGCGATGAAGAGCGGGCGCGTGCATGCCACCGGAACCCCGACCGAGGTCGTCACCAGCGCCCTCGTCGAGTCCGTGTTCGGCATGGCCAATCAGATCACCACCGACCCGGTTTCCGGAAAGCCGATGGTCACGCCAATCGGGAGGCACCATGTCCGCTGAGACGACCACCAAGCAGAAGCCCTCGTACGTCCTCGGGCGCGCCGAGGTGCGCTCGGTCGAACGGGTGTCGCCGAACTTCGTGCGGATCACGTTCGGCGGCGCGGAGATCGCCGACTTCGGCACCCCGGGCGACGTCTTCGACGCGCGCATCAAGCTGATCTTCCCGCCGGCCTCCGGCATCCTGCCTCCGCTCGATCGCGAGACCGACGACTGGTGGGGCGCCTACCTCGCTGTGCCGGAGGAGGAGAGGGGCTCGATGCGCACCTACTCCGTCCGGGAGCTGCGGGTGTCGGATGCCGGTGACACCGAGGTCGTCATCGACTTCGTCCTTCATCTGGCGCCGGGGCTCACCGGCCCTGCATCGCTGTGGGCGAGCTCGGCCGAGCCGGGCAAAGAGCTGTTCCTCATCGGACCGCGACGCGGCCGTGAGGATCGCGGCGGCATCGAATACGCACCGGGGGGCGCGTCTTCGGTGCTGCTCGCGGGGGATGAGACGGCGGCGCCGGCCATCGCCCGCATCCTCGAGGACGCACCGCGGGATCTCCGCGGTCACGCGTTCATCGAGGTTCCGGTCGCCGAGGACATCCTCCGGATCGACGCGCCGTCGGGGGTCGAGGTGCACTGGCTGCCGCGTGGGGACGCGAACCACGGCCTGCGTCTGATCCCGACGGTGCTGGACTATCTGGGGGATGCCTCGGCGGACGAGATCGTCGTCACCGACATCGATGGCGAGGATCTCGTGTGGGAGACGCCGGTGTACTCGGGGACGGGGGAGGCCTTCGAGAGCACCGGCGCTTCCGCCGACCGCTACTTCTGGATCGCCGGCGAGAGCGGCGTCGTCACGACGCTGCGCCGTCACCTCGTGAAGGACCTCGGGATCGATCGGTCGCAGGTGGCGTTCATGGGGTACTGGCGTCGCGGCGTCGCGATGCGCGGCTGAGGGGGTGCGGGGCGGGCGCGGGCTGCGTGCCGGCGCCGTCAGGGGCAGGGCCGAGTCGAACACGTTCTCGGCCGTCGCCGCGGGTACAGCTGCACGACCCGGGCACGCCTGCACGGCCGAACCGGTGAATCGGTCGTGCAGCTGTTCCCGGGTCGTGCATCTGTTCCGCTGGATCGCGCGTGACCGACGGATGCGCTTGATTCTGCGGGTCGGCGACGTCGGCGGGGCATGGTTCTATGGAGACATGGACGAAGGGAAGCGGATGCTGCAGGAGACCCGGGCGATCTGGGCCACCGCCATCAGCTTCCTGGTCGGCACGGTGATCGGCACGATCGCGCTGTGGGGGAATCCGCGGCCGATCGCCGGGGACGGTTCCGTCGGCATCCCCGCGGCCGTGATCGCCGGCGTGATCGCCGCCGCATCGTTCGTCGCCAGCACGTTCCTGCACCGGCGCGGCGAGACCCGGCCGATGCCGCGCTGGCAGGCCGCGGTCTCCGATGCCTCTGCGGTCGCGCTGACGATCGCCTTCGCCGGCGTCACGGCGCTCGGCGTGCTGCTCGCCGGTGAGATCCTGGGCGTCGGCCTGCAGGGGCTCGAGCTGCCGGCGATCGGCGGCGGCATCCTCACCGGAGTCGCCTCGGCGGTCGGCGGGCGCCTCGCCTTCGCCGCTGGCGTCGGGCTCGAGACGGGCGACCTCGCCGGACTGCTGTTCAGCTACCTCGTGATCGGCACGGTGTTCGCGATGCTGACGGCGGCCGACCCCGACTGGTGGGCGCTGAACTTCTCCCAGCTCGGGATCGGGGCCGGGTCATGGGCGTTCAACGGCACGCTCGTCGTCGCAGGACTGCTCGTCGCGACCGTCGGTGCATACATCGGCCGCGACCTGCACCGGATCCTCGGCGACGGCCGGTTCCGGCAGATCCTCTGGGTCGTGGCGCTGTGGGCCGGCGCTGGCATCGCGCTGGCCTGCGTCGGGATCTTCCCGATCCACCGCATCGTCCTGGCGCACAACATCGCCGCCTTCGCGACGCTCGCCCTGTTCCTCGCGGCGGCCGTCGTGACGACGATCGCGATGCCGGGTCCGCCCAAGCCGCTCGTGTTCACCACGATCGTGGTCGGGGTGCTGCTCGTCATCGCCTTCCTCCTGTGCGATCCGCTGCAGGTGTACTCGCTCACGGTGCTCGAGGTGATCGCCGTCGGTCTCGGCCTTCTCTGGATGACCACGCTCGTGCGCATCCTCGCCGTGCTGTCGCCCGTGCAGTCGCGCCCGTCCGCGCGCCCGACGCTGCGCGCACGCTGAGGCGCGAACCCCAGCATCCATGGCCGTCCGGCCTCGGCCGAGATCAGGAGACCGAGCCGAGATCAGGAGAACTCCGGCCAGAATCTCCTGATCCGGGGCGATCGTCCTGATCTCAGCGCCGGGATTCGCCTCACTTGGCCAGGAAAGCGCTCAGCGCCGCATTGACCTCGTCGGCGTGCGTCCAGAGCAGTCCGTGCGGTGCGCCGTCGACCTCGACGTAATCGGCCGCCGGCACCGCCTGGTGGAACCGACGGGCAGTGGCGTCGATCGGAAGGATGTTGTCCTTCGTGCCGTGCAGGATCAGAGTGGGCTTGTCGGTATCGCGGACTGCGTCGACGTCCGCACGGAAGTCCTCGATCCAGGCCGCCACCACCGCGTAGGCCGCGACGGGAGCACTCGTGACCGAGAGGTTCCAGTTGGCGGTGACGACCTCCTGGCTGATGCGCGCGCCGAGGTTCTCGTCGAGGTTGTAGAAGTCGTTGTAGAACTGCGTGAACCACGCATACCGGTCGCCCCTGGCCGCGGCGGCGATGCCGTCGAAGACCTCCTGCGGCACACCCTCCGGGTTGTCGTCGCGGGCGACGAGGAACGGCTCGAGCGAGGCGAGGAACGCGAGCTTCGCGACGCGCTCGTGGCCGTAGCGCGACACATAGCGTGCCAGTTCTCCCGTGCCCATCGAGAAGCCGACGAGCACGACCTCGCGCAGATCGAGGGTCTCGAGGACCGTGTTCAGATCGGCGGCGAAGGTGTCGTAGTCGTATCCGGTGCCGACCTTGGACGACTGCCCGAAGCCGCGGCGGTCGTAGGTGATGACGCGGTAGCCCGAAGCGAGCAGTTCACGCGTCTGCCGCTCCCAGCTGTGGCCGTTGAGGGGGTAGCCGTGGATGAGCACGACGGGCTGTCCCTGGCCCTGGTCCTCGTAGTACAGCTCGATCGGCGTGCTGTTCTCCTGGCCGACGGTGATGTAGCCCATGATGTCTCCTCTGTCCGGGTGAGAACGATCGTTCTCGCTGATGACTCCGACACTAGAGAACGAGCGTTCTCATGTCAAGTACACTGATCGCATGGACGAGAGCGAGGCGCGTGAGCGCATCCTTGCCGCCGCGGAGGAGCGCTACTACCGCAAGGGCTACGCCGCGGTCGGGATGGATGAGCTGCGCGCGGCGGCCGGCGTGTCGTTGCGACGTCTGTACGCGCTGTATCCGTCGAAGGACCAGATCGTGTCCGCGGTGCTGGAGCGCAAGCACGCCCAATGGGACGCGGCGCTGGCCGGCGCGGTGGCGACTGCCGGTGCCGACCCGCGCGATCGGCTGCTCGCGGTCTACGGCTATCTCGAGGACTGGTTCTGCACCGACGGCTTCCGCGGGTGCGCGTTCATCAACGCGTTCGGCGAGCTCGGCGGCACCCACCCAGAGGTCGCCCGGATCGTCCGCGAGCACAAGGCCTCGTTCCAGCGCTCGATGGCAGAGCTCGTCGAGGATGCCGGTGGCACGACGGCGCTCGCGGCGCAGCTGTCCATCCTCGCGGAGGGCGCGCAGAGCACGGCGGCGATCTCCGGCGATCCGCAGGCGGCCGTCCAGGCCAGGGACGCCGCGGAGGTGCTCATCTCGGCGGCGCTCGGCTGACACGCCGGGCGGTCGCGTCGGCAGGAGGGGTGGCCCTCGGCATCCGGCCCTGACAGGATCGGAGGACTCGCCGCACGACGGAAGGGACGACGATGTCCGACCAGGTGTTCATCTTCATCGCGCTGGGGCTGTACTTCGCGGCCATGCTGATCATCGGCTACGTGGCGTTCAAACGCACGACCGATCACGAGGACTACATGCTGGGCGGCAGGAACCTGCCGCCGTGGGTGGCTGCGCTCAGCGCCGGGGCATCCGACATGTCCGGCTGGCTCGTCATGGGGTTGCCCGGCGCGATCTACCTCTCCGGTCTGATCGAGGCGTGGATCGCGATCGGTCTGACGATCGGCGCGTATCTGAACTGGCTTCTCGTGGCGCCGCGGCTGCGAGCCTACACGCAGGTCTCGCGCAACTCGATCACGGTGCCGAGCTTCTTCGAGAACCGGCTGCGCGACTCGTCGCGGCTGCTGCGGATCCTCGCCGGTGTGGTCATCCTGGTGTTCTTCACCCTCTACATCTCGTCCGGGATGGTCGCGGGCGGCGTGTTCTTCGAGAGCTCCTTCAACTCCGACTATCTGCTCGGGATGGCGCTCGTGGCCGGTGTCACGCTGCTGTACACGCTGTTCGGCGGCTTCCTCGGCGCATCCTTCACCGATGTCGTCCAAGGGCTGATGATGCTGATCGCCCTGATCGTCGTCCCGGTGGCGGCGGTCGTGGCGGTCGGCGGCTTCGGCGAGGTCGGCGCCTACGTGCAGGAGCTCGCGCCCGACCACATGTCGTTCCTCGGCGGCACAGCGCTGACCGGCGGAACGCTGCTCGCCATCATCTCTTCGCTGGCGTGGGGGCTCGGCTACTTCGGCCAGCCCCACATCATCGTGCGGTTCATGGCGCTGCGCAGTCCTCGTGAGGCCAAGAGCGCGCGTCGCATCGGCATGACCTGGATGGTCATCTCGCTGGTCGGAGCCGTGTTCTCGGGATTCGTGGGCATCGCCTACATGGCGTCGCAGGGCATCGACCTGGCGAACCCGGAGACCGTGGTTCTGGTGATGTCGCAGACGCTGCTGCATCCCTTCGTCGCCGGCCTCGTGCTGGCTGCCGTCCTCGCAGCGATCATGTCGACGATCTCGAGCCAGCTGATCGTGTGCTCGTCGGCGCTGGTCGAAGACCTCTACAAAGTGATGCGCAAGACGCCGCCGGACGGGAAGCGCATGGTGCTGCTCGGGCGCATCGCCGTGCTCGCTGTCGCGATCATCGCGGCGGTCCTCGCGCTCGTCCCCGACGACACCATCCTCGGGCTGGTGTCGTTCGCCTGGGCCGGGTTCGGTGCGGCGTTCGGGCCGCTGATCCTGCTGAGCCTGTTCTGGCGCCGACTGACGAACTGGGGAGCGCTCGCCGGCATGTTCGTCGGTGCGGCAGGCGTGTTCATCTGGGATGCCGTCTGGCCGGAGATGTACGAACTGCTGCCGGCCTTCGTGTGCGCGATGATCGCCGCCGTCGTGGTGAGCCTGCTGACGCACCGCGCGGACTCCGAGCGTCAGCGGGAGATCCTGCAGGAGTTCAGCGACACCGGTGCGCTGCTCCTCGTCAACGGCGTCGGACGGGGTGCGCGGGGCGACCGCATGACGCCCTGAGTCGCGCGTGGCACCCGCACGGAGCGGGGCGTGCCGTGCCAGCGTGCGGACTCTCCGGTCGCACTTCACGTCGTTCGGTTGCGGTTCGGGCTGTTCCGGTCGCACTCCGTGTCGCTTGCGCGCGAGCTTTCCGACACGAAGTGCGACCGGAAGCGCGGTCAGTGCACGAGTGCGCCGCCGCGCGGCGGCAGGTCGCCGTCGCGGCGTTCGATTCCACGGAGGGATGCCGCGACGAACGCCGCGATCTTGCGTGCACCCTCGATGCGGAAGTGGGTGTCGTCGGTCAGCCCGTCCGGCCACGCCGTCGTCTCGCCCGGCGCGTAATGCGAGAGCAGTCGGGCAGACCCCTCGTCGCCGAGATCCTCGTAGAGCCAGGTGGTGAACACCGACAGGTCGATCAGCGGCACATCGAGCTCATGGGCGAGGTCGCGGACGGCGTTGGGGTAGTCGCCGTGCGTCGGTGTGACGCGGTCGCCGTCGAACCAGCGGCGCGCGCAGGACGTGCAGAGCACGGCATCCGCTCCGCGCTCGCGCACGTCGGAGACGAACCGTCGCAGGCGATCCTGGTAGCCGCCGCGAGAGGCGAGCAGCTCAGGTTGCTTCTGATCGTTGTGCCCGAACTGGATGACCACGGTGTCGCCGGGGCGGACATCGGCGATCAGACGCTCCCAGGAGCCGGACTCGATGAACGACTCGGTCGTCGCACCGCCGAACGCGTGGTTGCGGGTGGGGACGCCAGAGGCCTCTTCGAGGAACTGGCCCCACCCGGTCAGCGGAATCTCTTCAGGCTTCATGGGGGCGACGGTCGAGTCGCCGGCGAGGTGATAGGTCACGGATCGAGTCTGGCACGGGAAACGTTTTCTTGCGACCGGGCGGGCACGTCCGTGACCATGAGACTTACTTTGCGAGGTGAGACCGCGTCAGCCTGGATGCGTCTCACGGCGCAGAGCTCTCATGCGGTGAGGTACGACGCCCCACTGGCGCGGCGGGGTGTCGCCGCGCGGAGAGAAATAGGGCATTCGCCCGATGTCCGGCGGGTGCCTTAGAGCGGAGTGTGGAGACATCCCAACCGAGGAGTCACCATGTACGAGCACCCGTCTCTCACGATCACCGCCATGCTCGAGGAGCAGCAGATGCTCAACCGTGCGGTCGAGCGTCGGCGCGCGATTCTCGAACGACTCGAGACGCAGGGTATGCTGCGGCCCAGCTGGTTCGAGCGCATCCGTGCTGCACTGCGACCGGGCACGCGAAAGTCGGCAGTGCGACCTGCCGAGTTCGCGTCGAGCGACAGCGCGGGCCGAACACCCGCACCCGCCCCCGCACGGTGACGAGCACAGCCGCGGTCCTCACCGCGTCCGCCCCGGACGTCCGTGGGCAGTGGCACGATGAAGGCATGTCCCTCGCGACGCTCACGTCGACGATGGTCGGCCGCGACGCCGATCTCGCCGATGTCGTGCGTGCGTTCGAGCGCGCTGACGGCGGCGACCCGACCGCCGTCCTCGTCGAAGGCGAGGCCGGCATCGGCAAGACCCGACTGGTGCGCGAGTTCCAGGCATCCGTCGGCGATCGGGCCGATGTCCACGCCGGGTGGTTCCTCGACCTCGGGGCCGCCCGCACGCCCTTCGGCCCGCTGATCGGCATCCTGCGCTCGCTCGTGTCGGTCCTCGGGCCCGACGACGCGCTGGCCGCGGTCGGCGCGGGCGGCGAGGCGCTGCGCATGCTGCTGCCCGAGCTCTCGACAGAGGCGGTGCGGCGCGAGCGCACCAGCCCAGAAGCGCTGCGCGACGCGATCGCCACGCTGATCGAAGCCGCGGCGATGCGCCGTCCGCAGATCATCCTCGTCGAGGATCTGCACTGGGCGGACGACTCCACTCTGGCGCTGCTGTCGTTCCTGCTGCGCACCCTCGAGCGCGGTCGTGTCTTGATCCTGCTGACCTGCCGCTCCGAGGACGTCCGGCGCGGAGACGCCACCAGCCGCTTCATCGCGGACGTACGGCGGGCCCGGCTGGTCGAACGGATCGTGCTCGACCGATTGGATGCCCAGGCCACCCGCTCCCTCGCTGAGCAGCTCTCAGGGCGACCGCTGAGCGATGCGGCACTGGAGCGCATGCACGAGCGCGCCGAGGGAGTGCCGTTCTTCATCGAAGAGCTCGCGTGCTGCGCGAACGAGCCTCTCCCGGAGAGCCTCAGCGGTCTGCTGCTCACCCGTTTCGACCGGCTCGCGGATGACGCCAGGACCGTCGTGCGCATCGCCGCTGGAGCAGAGCGGGCGCTGTCGCATCCGCTGCTCGCACGGCTGACCGGATTCGACGACGAGCGCCTCGACGCGGCGATTCGAGAGGCCGCCGTGAGCGGCATCCTGGTGATCGACGACGAGCACTACCGCTTCCGTCATGCTCTGCTGCGCGAAGCGGTGCACGACGATCTGCTGCCCGGCGAGCGCGCGCGGCTGCATCGCTCATACGCCGAGGCGCTCGAAGAGCACGGGTCAGGCAACCACGCTTCGCTCGCGTACCACTGGCGCCTCGCGCAGGATCGCCGGCGCGCGCTCGCGTCGGCCGTGGCGGCGATGCGGCAGGCCAAGTCCGGTTATGCGTTCGCCAGCGCCGCCCGGTTCGGCGAGCTGGTGCTGGAACTCTGGGAGCAGGTCCCGGATGCCGAGGACGCGGCGGGCGTCGACCGCATCGCTCTGCTCATCACGCTCGGGTCGGTCCTGCGCAATGCGGGCGATGACGAGCGGGCACTCGCCGTCGTTCAGCTCGGCCTGGACGAACTCGATGAGCAGTCCGTCGATCCCGTGCAGCACGTCCGCCTCGTGCGCGACCGGTCTCAGTACCTCTCGAACCTCGGACGCCCAGGGCCCAGGGCCGGGTACGAGCGCGCCTTCGCGCTGCTCGATGAGCACGGGATCGACGACGGCCATCTGCGCGCCACGGTGCTCAACGGGCTGGCGAGCCGGCACATGCTCGCGGGAAGGGTGGTCTCGTCGGTCATCGCGGCGACCGCCGCGGAGCGTGCGGCGACATCGGCAGCCGATGAGAGCGAGCGTTCGATCGCGCTGAACCTGCGCGCCTGCTCTCTCATGCTGCTCGGCGAATTGGAGTTCGGCCAGCAGGCGTTCGATGAGGCCGAGCAGCTCGCACAGGACGGGCGGGCGGGAGTGCAGTTCCGCGTCAACTACTCGGACTCGCTGACGCTGCGCGGGCACTATCGCGCGGCACTGCGCGTGGCCGAGGAGGGGCTCGAGCGCGTGCGGAAGCTCGGAGTCCTGCGCAGCTCGGGCGGTGCTCTCACGCAGAACATGATCGAACCGCTGATCGCGCTCGGCGAGATCGATCAGGTGGAGGGTCTGCTCGCGACGGTGCCGGATCGTCACATCGTGCAGCGCTCGGGGCTGTATCTGTCGACGTCGCGCATCCGCGCGCTGGCTTGGCGGGGGCGGGTCGATGACGGCGATCAGGTGTGGGCGGAGTGGATGCCGGCGCTGCTGCGGACCGCGCCGATGGAACGGCAGGTCTGGTACTACGCGATCGAGGCGGACTTCGCCCTGGCGATCGCCCGCGGCGACTGGTCCGGCGCCCTCGGCGTGATCGACCGGATGACCGCTGACGAGGGGCCCGCGCTGGCGAACCAGCGCCGGCTGCTGCTCGAGGGAGCCTGGGCCGTCGCCGAGGCGCGAGCCGCCGGGGTTCGGTCGGATGCCGCAGCCGCGGCGATCCACGACGCTTGGGCGACGCAGCCAGAGTCGCTGCAGGATGCCGCCTGGGCGGAGGTCCTGCATGCTCTCCTCGGCGGCGAGCGGTCCGCGCTCGAGCAGGCCATGGTCGCCGGCGATGCCGACGACATGCCTGCCGTCGTGCGGGTGGCTGTCCGTCTGGAGCTGGCCCGTGCCCTGCTCGCGGATGGCGATCGCGCGGGCGCGACCGTTCTGCTCGACGACGCAGCGCGCATCGCCGCGGAGATCGGCCACGATCGGTTGCAGCGCTCCGTGGCGGAGCTGAGCGCAAGGACCGGCACGCACGCGGCGGCCGCCCAGGGCTCCGAACTGACGGCCCGAGAGCGCCAGGTGCTCGAACTCGTCGCGGAAGGGCTCAGCAACCGTCAGATCGGCGAACGCCTGTTCATCAGCACGAAGACGGCCAGCGTGCATGTGTCGGCGATCCTCCGCAAACTGGGCGTCGCGACGCGCACCGAGGCGGCGCTGGTGCTCGCCCGCCGCTGAGCCTCCGCTCACGGGGTAACCGACGGAGCCGTCCCGGGCTTGGCTCGCCCGCTTCGATAGGTTAGGCTCTCCTAACGTGAATGCACCCGATCCTCACGCTCCCGCCAGCGCCCTGCGCGGCGCGAACCTGGCACTCGGGTACCGCAAGGATCGTGTCGTCCACGACGTGTCGCTGCAACTGCGCCCTGGCGCCGTCACTGCGCTCATCGGCCCGAACGGCAGCGGCAAGTCCACGGTGCTGCGTTCGCTGGCGCGGCTGCACCCGATCGACGCGGGCAGCGTGCACGTCGGAGACGCCGAGTCGCGCACGCTCAACGCCCGGGAGTTCGCGCGGACCGTCGCCATGCTGTCGCAGTCGCGACCGCATCCGTCCGGCTTGGAGATCCGCGACGTCGTCGCGTTCGGACGCCACCCGCACCGCGGCCGGTTCTCGGGCGTGAGCGATGCCGACCGCGCGGCCATCGACCGAGCGCTGGCTCTCACCGGGCTCACGGAGATGGCGCACCGCGCTGTCGACGAACTCTCCGGCGGTGAGCTGCAGCGCGTGTGGCTGGCCACCTGCCTCGCCCAGGACACCGGCATCCTTCTCCTGGACGAGCCGACGAATCATCTCGACCTGCGCTACCAGATCGAGACGCTCGAACTCGTGCGCGACCTCGCCGACCGCGGCACCGCGCTCGGCGTCGTGCTGCACGATCTCGACCACGCGGCATCCGTCGCCGACGAGGTCGTCCTCGTGAACCACGGCCGCGTCCACGCGGCCGGATCCCCTGAACACGTGCTCACTTCCGACAACCTCTCCGAGGTCTACGGACTGCGCATCGACACCGTCGTCGACGCCGAGACAGGCCACGTCCGCGTGTACCCGCGCGGGCGTCACCAAGAGCGGCGCCGCTCGGCATCGGATGCCCTGGCCGCCGCCTCGACGATCTGAACAGAGGAATGATGAAGAAGGCACCCCTCGCCTCGCTCGCGGCGCTCGGCGTCCTCGCGCTCGCGCTCTCCGGCTGCGGAACCACCGACGTCGCCGCGGAGGACACCGCTGCCCCCGAGACCGTCGCCAGCGCGGACTGCTCGGCCGACGACACCGCGACCTCCACCGATGCGGTCACTCTGACCGATGACTACGGTCGCACCGTCGAGCTCGACAAGCCGGCCGAGCGCGTCGCCATCCTGGAATGGCAGCAGATCGAGGACGCCCTCACGCTGTGCGTCACGCCGGTCGCCGTCGCCGATGTCGAGGGCTACTCGACCTGGGACACCGCAGAGGTCCTCCCCGAGGGCGTCGCCGACGTGGGCACGCGCCAGGAGCCGAACCTCGAGGCCCTGTTCGCCACCAATCCCGACCTCGTGATCGTCGAGGCATCCAGTGCGGACGACGAGATCATCGCGCAGCTCGAGGCGTACGACGTGCCCGTGCTCGCCACCATCGGCGCTGACGCCGCCGACCCGATCGCCAAGATGCTCTCGACGTTCGACCTCATCGCGCAGGCGACCGGTCGCGAGGAGCGCGCCCAGGTCGTCACCGACGAGTTCGACGCCTACCTGGCCGACGCCAAGGGCGAGCTCGCGGACGCCGATCTGGCCACGACCGACTTCGTCTTCTTCGACGGCTGGATCGACGGCGGCAACGTCGCGATCCGTCCGTTCGGGCAGGGATCGCTCATCGGTGAGCTCGGTGAGGAGCTCGGGCTCACGAACGCGTGGACCGGAGAGGTCGACGCCGCCTACGGCCTCGGTCAGACCGACATCGAAGGCATGGTCGCCGTCGGCGACGCGAACCTGCTGCACACCGGCACCGTCGATGACACCGAGGATGACTTCGTCACCGCGCTGAACAGCAACAGCGTCTGGGCGTCCCTCCCCGCCGTCACCGAGGAGCGTGTCTACAGCTTCCCGGCCGGCATCTGGACCTTCGGTGGTCCCCGCTCGGCCCAGCAGATCATCGACGCATACGTCGGCGCGCTGAGCAAGTGACGCTCACCGAGACGCGCGGCGCGCCGGTCGGGGCGGATGCCGCGACCGGTCGACGCGCCGCGCGTCTCGGTCCTGTCGCTGCGCTCGTCGCGCTCGGCGTCCTGCTCGTGCTGGTGTCGCTGTGGCACTTGACGCAGGGGACCAGCGGCGCCGTCTTCGCCGACGAGACCGTGCTGTGGGGTTCGCGCATCCCGCGCCTCGCCGCCGGGGTGACCGTCGGCATCGCGCTCGGCGTGGCCGGAACGCTGCTGCAGTCACTGGCGCGCAATTCGCTGGCCTCCCCTGACACGCTCGGCGTCACGGCCGGCTCGTACCTCGCCGTGACGATCGTGACGGCGTTCGGGATCGCCGTGCCGATCTGGGCGTCCGGCACCGTGGCGTTCGCCGGCGGGCTGGTCGGCGCGGTGATCGTGCTCGGGCTCGCCGGCGGTGCTGCCTCCTCGACCACTCGGCTCGTGCTGGCCGGATCCGCGCTCGCGATGGCGTTCCAGGCCGGGACGTCGACGCTGCTCATCCTGTTCCAGGAGGAGACCGACGGTCTGCTCGCCTGGGGGAGCGGCTCGCTCACGCAGCTGAATCTGGATGCCTTCCTGCAGGCCGCTCCGATCGTCCTGCTCGTGCTCGCCGTTGCGATCCTGATGGGGCGGCGCTTCGACGTGCTCGCGCTCGGCGACGACACTGCCTCGTCGCTGGGCGTTCCGATCCGCTCGACGCGCGCGGTCGGCATCCTGTTCGCGGTCGCGCTGACGGCGATCTCTGTGACGCTCGCCGGTCCGCTCGGTTTCGTCGGGCTGTGTGCGCCCGTGCTCGCCCGTCTGCTCACCCGTGTGATTCCGGGTCTCGCACGACACGTCTTCCTGCTGCCGGCATCCGGCCTGATCGGCGCCCTCGTCGTCATCCTCTCGGATGCCATCCTGCGCGCGCTGCTCGGGGCCGAGCAGGCCATCAGCATCCCGACCGGCGTCGCGACGACGCTGCTCGGCGCCGTCATCCTGGTGCTGATGGCGCGCAGGCTGAGGGATGCCGGCCCCACCCGCGAACCTCCGTCCGTGCGCTTCGGGGTGCGCAGCACGACCCGGTTCTGGACGGTGCTCGCCCTGTCGATCGTCGGCGTCGTCGGCATCGTGATCGCGGGTCTCCTGCTGGGTGCCTCGTTGCTGCGCACCGGGGACGTGGCCCTGTGGTTGCAGGGCGACGCGCCGCCGCAGATCGCCTTCGCCCTCTCCGAACGTGCTCCGCGCATCACGGCAGCGGTGTGCGCCGGCGCGGCGCTGGCGCTCTCGGGCACGCTCATTCAGGCGGTCAGCCGGAACCCGCTGGCCGACCCCGGCATCCTCGGGGTGACGGGCGGTGCGGGTCTCGGCGCCGTCATCGTGGTGACGAGCGCTGTCGCCTCCACCGCGGGGATGGTCGTCGCGGCTGTCGTCGGGGCGCTGCTCGCCTTCGCCCTCGTCTACCTGCTCGCCTGGCGACGAGGGCTCAACGCCGACCGTTTCATCCTGATCGGCATCGGCGTCTCGTACGGGACCGTGGCTCTGACGACGTTCGTGCTGCTGCGGGCCAACCCGTGGGACACCCCGAAGATCTACACCTGGCTGTCCGGGACGACGTACGGGCGGGTCTGGGAGCAGATCGTCCCGATCGCCATCGTCCTGCTGATCGCTCTGCCGCTCGCGTTCGCGCTGCGCCGCGAGGAAGACGTGCTCGCGCTCGACGAGGACACCCCGCGCCTGGTCGGCATCGGCCTCGAGCGCACGCGACTCGTGCTGCTGGTGACCGCCGCGGTGCTGGCGGCGCTGAGTGTCACCGCGGTCGGCGTGATCGGCTTCGTCGGCCTCGTGGCCCCGCATGCGGCGCGGGCGCTGGTGGGGGCGAAGCACGCGCGGGTGATCCCCGTCGCCGTTCTGCTCGGGGCCCTGCTGGTGGGTGCCGCCGACACGATCGGGCGGACGGTCATCGCGCCCGAGCAGCTGCCGGCCGGCCTCGTCGTCGCGCTGCTGGGTGCGCCGTACTTCGTCTGGCTGCTCTGGCGGTCGCGCGACGCTTGAGTTGGCGCATTTCGACTCGCTCCGCTCGCTCAACGAGCGAGGGAGGTCGCGCTGGGCGCGTGACCGGTCGCGTTCGGTCGCCTCGGACGCGGTGAGACGACCATTCGCGACCCCCGCGCGGAGCAAGAGAACAGGCAGCGCGTCTAGAGCACCAACCGGTAGCCCATGCCCGACTCGGTGAGCAGGTGCACAGGCGCGCTCGGCTCCTGCTCGAGCTTCTTGCGCAGTTGCGACATGTACAACCGCAGATAACCCGAGTCCGCGACCTGCTCGGTTCCCCAGATCTCCTTGAGCAGCTCCTGTCGGGTGACGAGGGCGCCGGGATGCCGCGCCAGATGCTCCAGCATCCGCCACTCCGTCGGCGTCAGATGCACGCGGTCGCCGGCACGTGTGACCATCCGCGCCGACAGGTCGACGACGACGTCGCCGAACGATACCGTCGACTCGCCCCCGGTCGGCGCCGCGCGCCGCGAGAGTGCGCGCAGCCGGGCCAGCAGCTCATCCACCTGGAACGGCTTGGTGACGTAGTCGTCGGCCCCGGCATCCAGAGCATCCACCTTGTCGGCGGAACCGGTGCGCCCGGACACAACGATGATCGGGACGGTCGTCCATCCCCGCAGCGCCTGGATCACCTCGATCCCGTTCAGCCTCGGCATCCCGAGGTCCAGGAGGATGATGTCGGGGTGCGCCTGCGCGGCCATGGCGATGGCCGCGGCCCCGTCCGCTGCGGCGACCACGTCGTAGCCGTGCGCGGCCAGAGTGATGCGCAGCGCGCGCACCATCTGCGGATCGTCATCGGCGATGAGGAGCTTCATCCCGCGGTTCCTCCTCCGTCGATGTCGGGCTCTGCCAGCGGGAGCGAGACGACCATGGTCAGGCCTCCCCCGGGGGTGTCCTCGGGGCTCAGGGTACCGCCCATGCCCTCGGTGAATCCGCGCGAGAGGGCGAGCCCCAGCCCGAGCCCGGTCGAGTTGTCGGTATCGCCCAGCCGCTGGAACGGCTGGAACATCGTTCCCTGTCGCTCCTGCGGGACGCCGACGCCTCGATCGACGATGCGGATCTCGGCTCTCGTCCCCAACCGGCTCGTCGACACCAGCACGCGCTCGCCGTCGGGGGCGTGGCGGAACGCGTTGGCGAGCAGATTGACCAGCACACGCTGCAGCAGCACGGGGTCCGCGCTGAGCGGCGTCAGCTCGGCGTCCAGCGCGAGTTCGACGTCCGCCGGCCCGAGAGACAGCTCATCGAGAGCCGCGAGGATACTGCCGCTGGCGTCCACGTGCGTCGTCGACACCGCCAGGACGCCGGCCTGCACGCGGCTCACGTCCAGCAGGTCGGTGACGAGCTTCGACAGGGTTTCGAGACTCTCATCGGCCGTGGCGAGCAGCTCGGCGCGATCGGCGGCGGACATCCGGCCGGCTCCGCGCAGGCCGCCGATCGCCGCGACAGCGGAGGCGAGCGGGCGACGAAGATCATGGCTCAGCGCCGAAAGCAGAGCGCTGCGCACCTGATCCGTCTCGGCGAGGGCCTCGGCCTCCCGCGCCGTCGCGCTGAGGTCGGTGTGCTCGATGGCAGCGGAAAACTGGGCGATGATCACGTCGAGCAGACGGCGTGACGGTGCGTCCAGCGGCTCGCCGTGCAGTTCGAGCGTGGCGCGTGGTTCGCCGTTCGCATCGCCGACCGGATACGTCGTCGATCGCCCGTCGCGCAACGGCTCGCCATCGCGGGCGATCACATCGCCGTCGCGGGCCACCAGCCGCACCCCGCTCAGACCGAACGCCTCGCGAGTGCGAGACACGAGGGCGAGCACGGCGCTGTCACCGCGGAGGACGTTCCCAGCCACCGAAGCGAGCAGTTCGGCCTCTGCCGTCGCCCGCTGCGCGTCTCGCGCACGCCTGGCGGCCTGGTCGACGATGATGCTCACCAGGATCGCGATCGTGACGTACAGCAGCAGCGCGATCGCGTGCAGCGGATGCGCGATCGTCACCGTGTACAGCGGCGCGACGAACAGCACGTCCAGCGTGATGCCGGACAGTACAGCGGCGAACACCGCCGGCCGGATGCCGCCGATGAGGGCGACGATGACCACGAGCAGCTGATACGCGAGGACTTCGGACGTGATCGATTCGGGACTGCGCAGCGAGAACAGCAGCCAGGACAGCAGCGGCCCGAACACCAGTGCGACCGCGAATCCGAGCAGCTGCCGACGCCAGCCGAGAGCGCCCCCGGTGATCCGCGGCAGCCTGGCCCGCCCGCCGGCCGCGGCGTGCGTAACGATGTGCACGTCGATGTCGCCGGACCGGCGGATCACCTCCGTGCCGACGCTGGGACCCGTCAGCGCTGCGGCGACGCGGCCGCGCCGGCTGACGCCGATCACGAGCTGCGTGGCGTCCACGGTGTGCGCGAATTCGACCAGGGCCTCAGGCACGTCGTCCGAGACGATCTGGTGGTAGGTGCCACCGAGCGACTCGACGAGCGACCGCTGCGTCGTCAGCGCCCCCGGCACGTCGCGACGCAATCCGTCCTGCGAGTACACGTGCACGGCGAGCAGCTCGCCGCCGGCCGACCGAGCCGCGATGCGCGCCCCCCGGCGCAGGAGCGTCTCGCCCTCCGGCCCTCCGGTGAGTGCGACGACGACGCGTTCACGAGCCTGCCAGCTGCCTTCGATCCCCTGCTCGGCCCGGTAGCTGCGCAGGGCGCTGTCCACCTCGTCGGCGAGCCACAGCAGCGCCAGCTCTCGCAAGGCGGTGAGATTTCCGAGACGGAAGTAGTTCGACAGTGCCGCGTCGATGCGCTCGGCCGGGTAGACCAGCCCCGCAGCCAACCGGTCACGCAGGGTCTGCGGCGCGAGATCGACGACCTCGATCTCGTCAGCGCCGCGCACCACGGCATCCGGGATGGTCTCCTGCTGGGCGATGCCGGTGATCTTCTCGACGACGGCGTTGAGCGATTCGATGTGCTGCACGTTGACCGTCGTGATCACGTCGATCCCGGCGTCCAGCAGCTCGTCGACGTCCTGCCAGCGCTTGGGGTTGCGTGAATCCGGCGCGTTCGTGTGCGCGAGCTCGTCGACGAGCGCGATCTGCGGCGCGCGGGCGAGCACGGCGGCCACGTCCATCTCGGTCAGATCGACACCGCGATGCCGTTCGACATGCCGCGGCACCACGGGCAGCCCCGCCGCCTGCGCAGCGGTCGCGCTGCGCCCGTGCGCTTCGACGTACGCGATGACGACGTCGACGCCGTCCTCCCGGAGCCGATTGCCTTCCACGAGCATCTCGAAGGTCTTGCCCACGCCGGGGGCCGCCCCGAGCAGGACTCGGAGGCGGCCGCGACGCGTCGTGCGCCCTCCCGTCATGAGCCCTCCTGCCCGTCGAGTGCGAGGTTCAGCTCCACGACGTTGATGCGCTCCTCGCCGAGGAACCCCAGGTCCCGCCCTTGAATCCTAGACTCCACGAGGGTGCGCACCTCGGTCTCGTCCATGCCGCGCTCCTCGGCGACGCGAGGCACCTGCAGCAGCGCGTAGTCGACGCTGATGTGCGGGTCCAGCCCTGACCCGGACGAGGTCACCGCGTCCGCCGGGACCTCCTCGACAGGCACGCCCTCGCGTTCGGCGATCGCGTGCCGCTGCTCGTCGATCGCGGCGACGAGCTCGGGGTTCTCGGGCCCCAGGTTGCTGCCCGTCGAGCCGCGTCCGTCGTATCCGGCAGCCGACGGGCGGGACTGGAAGTACTCCGGCAGGGCCTCTCCGGCCGCATCGGTGAAGGACTGCCCGATCAGGGCGCTGCCGACCACGTCGCCCTTCTCGTCGGCGACGGGGGAGCCGTTCGCCTGCCAGGGCATCGCGAGCTGTCCGATCCCGGTGATGACGAGCGTGTACCCGACACCGAGGACGAGTGTGAAGACGAGCATCGCGCGGACCGCGACGCCGATGGTGCGCACTGTGGTGCGGGGCTGGGACATGGTGTGCCTTTCCTGGGGGCGTCAGAAGCCGGGGAGCAGGCTGACGACGAGGTCGATGAGTTTGATGCCGATGAACGGCGCGATGACGCCGCCGAGGCCGTAGACGAGGAGGTTGCGCTGCAGGATCTGCGCGGCGCCGGCCGGCCGATACGCGACGCCGCGCAGCGCGAGCGGGATGAGGAAGACGATCACGATCGCGTTGAAGATGATCGCGCTCGTCACCGCGGATGCCGGTGAGTGCAGCTGCATGATGTTCAGCGCGGCGAGCCCGGGGAACACTCCCATGAACATGGCGGGGATGATCGCGAAGTACTTCGCGATGTCGTTCGCCAGGGAGAAGGTCGTCAGCGCTCCGCGCGTGATGAGCAGCTGCTTCCCGATCCGGACGATGTCGATGAGCTTGGTCGGATCCGAGTCGAGATCCACCATGTTGCCGGCCTCTTTCGCCGCCGACGTGCCCGTGTTCATCGCCACGCCGACGTCCGCCTGTGCGAGCGCGGGTGCATCGTTCGTGCCGTCGCCCGTCATCGCGACGAGCCGTCCGCCCTCCTGCTCCCGTCGGATCAGGGCGAGCTTGTCCTCCGGAGTCGCCTCGGCGAGGAAGTCGTCGACACCGGCCTCCTGCGCGATCGCCGCAGCGGTGAGCGGGTTGTCGCCGGTGATCATGACGGTGCGGATGCCCATCGATCGCAGCTCATCGAACCGCTCGCGCAGACCCGCCTTGACGATGTCCTTGAGGTGCACGACGCCGAGCACGCGTCCCGTGCCGTCCGCGGTCTTCACCGCCACGACGAGCGGGGTCCCGCCGCTGCCGGCCACGGCATCCGTCCGGCGGGTGAGCTCGGCATCCGCACCGCCCAGGCCGAGCCAGCCGCTCACGGCGGAGCCGGCACCCTTGCGGATCTGCGTGCCGTCCGCGAGGTCCAGGCCGCTCATCCGGGTCTGCGCCGTGAACGGCACGACGACGGCATCGGACGGCTGATCGATCCGGATGCCGCGTGCTCCGGCGAGGTCGACGATCGATGCGCCCTCCGGGGTCGGGTCGGCCAGGGACGACAACGCGGCCGTGCGGAGCAGTTCTGCGTCGTCGACGCCGTCGAGCGGCAGGACCTCGTCGGCGCGGCGGTTGCCGTACGTGATCGTGCCGGTCTTGTCGAGCAGCAGGGTCGTGACGTCGCCTGCCGCCTCCACCGCGCGTCCGGACATCGCCAGCACATTGCGCTGCACGAGCCGGTCCATGCCGGCGATGCCGATCGCCGAGAGCAGCGCGCCGATGGTCGTCGGGATCAGGCAGACGAGCAGGGCGATGAGCACAGGGATGCTGACGGGGGATGCCGCGAAGGCCGCGATCGGATTGAGCGTGAGCACCGCGACGACGAACACGATCGACAGGCTCGCGAGGAGGATGTTCAGCGCGATCTCATTGGGCGTGCGCTGCCGGTTCGCGCCCTCGACGAGCGCGATCATGCGGTCGACGAACGTCTCGCCCGGCTTCGACGTGATGCGCACGACGATCCGGTCGGACAGCACGCGCGTCCCGCCGGTGACGGCGCTGCGGTCGCCGCCGGATTCGCGGATGACCGGTGCGCTCTCGCCCGTGATCGCCGATTCGTCGACGGTCGCGATGCCGGCAACGATGTCGCCGTCTCCGGGGATCAGTTCGCCGGCCTCGACGACGACCACGTCATCCCGTTGCAGTTCCGACGAGGCCACCTCGGCGGTCTGTGCGCGAAGCGCATCGGCATCCGTCGTCGCGTCGTAACCGACCACGCGACGGGCGAGTGTGCTGGTGCGGGTCTTGCGCAGCGTCGCGGCCTGCGCCTTGCCGCGGCCCTCGGCCACGGACTCGGCGACGTTCGCGAAGAACACGGTCAGCCACAGCCAGGCGGCGATGCCCCAGGTGAAACCGGCGGGGAGCGGCGCGCCGCCGGATTCCGCGGCTCCCGCGAGGAACGGCTCGACGACGGCGAGGATCGTGGTGAAGGCGGCGCCCGCCCAGACCAGCAGCATCACGGGGTTGCGGACCAGCGCGGCCGGGTTCAGTTTGCGAGCGGCGCCGGGAAGGGCCTGGACGAGGGGCCGCCAGCCGAAGGCCCGGCGCGGGGCGGATGATGCGGATGCCTCGCCGACGAGTTCAGCCGTCGGGGTCTCAGGGGAGGGGGAGGTGAGCAGTGCCATGTCAGACGAGTCCTTCGGCGAGGGGTCCGAGAGTGAGGACCGGGAAGTAGGTGAGCGCCGTGACGATGACCGCGACGGCGGTGAGCAGACCGACGAACTGCGGCCGGTGGGTGGGCAGGGTCCCCGTGGTCGCGGGGATGCGCTCCTGTGCGGCCAGGGATCCGGCCAACGCGAGCACGAGCACGATCGGCAGGAACCGACCGAGCAGCATCGCGATCCCCAGGGCCGTGTTGAACCAGGGCGTGTTCGCGGTGAGACCCGCGAAGGCGGAGCCGTTGTTGTTGGCGGCCGATGTGAACGCGTAGAGCACCTCGCTCATGCCGTGCACGCCGGGGTTCAGGATGCTCGTCGACGCGACGTCCTCGCGGATGCCGGGGAGCGCGAAGCTCAGCGCCGTGCCACCGAGGACGAGGACAGGCGTCACCAGGATGTACAGACTGGCGAGCTTGATCTCACGCGGTCCGATGCGCTTGCCGAGGTACTCCGGGGTGCGGCCGACGAGCAGCCCGCCGATGAACACCGCGATCACCGCGAGCACGAGCATGCCGTACAGGCCCGATCCGACGCCGCCGGGGGCGACCTCTCCGAGCATCATGTTGATCATCGGCATCATGCCGCCCAGCGCCGTGTACGAGTCGTGCATCGAGTTCACGGCGCCCGTCGATGTCAGCGTCGATGCGCTGCCGAACAGGGCGGAACCGAGGATGCCGAAGCGCTGCTCCTTGCCCTCCATCGCGGCGCCGGCCAGTTCGGGCGCCGCGCCGCGGCCGGCCAGTTCGAACGCGGACAGTGCGAAGGTCGATGCGAGGAAGATCACACCCATGGCCGCGGCGATCGCGTATCCCTGACGGTCATCGCCGACCATGCGCCCGAAGGCGCGGGGCAGCGAGAACGGGATGACGAGGATCAGCACGATCTCGAGCAGGTTGGTCCACGCCGTCGGGTTCTCGAAGGGGTGCGCCGAGTTCGCGTTGAAGAATCCGCCGCCGTTGGTGCCGAGCAGCTTGATCGCCTCCTGGGAGGCCACGGGGCCGCCGGGAATCGCCTGCGCAGCCCCCGAGAGCGAGGTCGCATCGGTGAAGCCGGAGAAGTTCTGCACCACTCCGCCCGCGATGAGCGCCACCGCGCCGAGCGCGGCGAGCGGGAGCAGGATGCGCACGAGGCCGCGGGTAAGATCCACCCAGAAGTTGCCGATGCTCGTCGAGCCGCGCCGGGCGAAGCCTCGGATGAGCGCGACGGCGACGGCGAGGCCCACGGCGGCCGAGACGAAGTTCTGCACGGTGAACTCGGCGAGCTGCACCGTGTAGCCCATCGTCTGCTCGGGCGAGTAGGACTGCCAGTTCGTGTTCGCGACGAACGAGGCGGCGGTGTTGAAGGCCAACCCCTCCGGCACGGCCGGCAGCCCGAGCGATTGCGGAAGCACCGCCTGCACGCGCTGAAGTGCATAGACCAGGAGGAGTCCGGTGACCGAGAAGATCAGCACGCCGCGGGCATACGCCCGCCACGTCTGCTCCGATTCGGCGTCGACGCCGATCACCCGGTAGGTCAGGCTCTCGACGCGCAGATGCCGAGGGGAGGCGTAGACGCGGGCGATGTAGTCGCCGAGCGGGCGATACAGCACCACGAGCACGGCGACGAGGGTCGCCGCCTGCAGGATGCCGAGCCAGATCGTGGCGGTCATCAGAAGCGCTCCGGAAGGACGAGGGCGATGACGAGGTAGACGACGGCGGCGAGGGCGAGAGCCACGGCCGCGATCTCGAAGAGAATCAAAGCCGTTCCACCCCCTTCGCGACGAGGGAGATGGCGGCGAACAGCGCGAGAGTCAGCGCGAGATAAAGGAGATCGAGCACGAGACCCGATACAACTCCCGCGCCGTGCGGGACGCATCGATCCTCACGGCATCCCTACGAGATCGGGCCGGAACCATGCGGGATGCTCACGCTCCGAGGTCCGGCGGTCCCGCCGGACGGTGCGCACGACGGCCGTTCGCGACAACCGGTCGGCCGGCCCGCTCCTGTCCAGGCACGGGACGCGAGCGGCGCCCGTAGATGATCTCGGACGAATCCAGCAGCCAGGGCACCAGCGTGATCGTCACGCCGTGCACGAGCATGAGCTGCGAGGCCACTCGACGTGCCCGTCGATTGTGCAGGAAGCTCTCCCACCAGTGCCCGACGATGTACTGCGGAAGGTAGACGGTGACGACCGACGGGCCGTGCTTGTCGCGGTACTGCGCGATGAACTGCGCGATGGGCTCGGCATAGGAGCGGTACGGCGACTGCAGGATGATCAGCGGCACCGGCATGAGGTGATCCGCCCACTCCTGCTGCAGTTGGGCGGCCTCGTCGCCTTCGACGGCCACGTGCACGGCGACGGTCTTGCCGTGCTTGGCCGCGACTGCGTAGTCGAGCGCCTTCACGACTGGCTTCTGCAGCTTGTTGACCAGGACGAGAGCCACGTCGCCGGTGGAGCCGAAGCGGGTCGTGTCGTCGATCGCGATCTCGTGGTCGACATCGCGGTAGTAGCGCTTCACGCCCATCATGAGGAAAGCCAGGATCGGAATCGCGAAGAACACCAGGTACGCCCCGTGCGTGAACTTCGTGATCGTGACGATGACCAGGACGAGGACCGTGAGCGTGGCGCCTGCGGAGTTGATCACGAGCCCCAGCCGCGCTCCCCGGCGATCGGATGGCCCGACCGCCGCCGACCGGAGCATCCGACGCCAGTGGCGCACCATCCCGATCTGCCCGAGCGAGAACGACACGAAGACGCCGATGATGTACAGCTGGATCAGGGTGGTCAGGCGCGCCTGGAACACGATCAGCACGGCGATCGCGGCCACGCCGAGCAGGATCATTCCGTTGGAGAACACCAGCCGGTCGCCGCGGGTGTTGAGCGCCTTCGGCGCGTAGCCGTCACGGGCGAGGACGGCCCCGAGCAGTGGGAAGCCGTTGAAGGCGGTGTTCGCGGCCAGCAGCAGCACGCAGGCGGTTGCCGCCTGGACGATGAAGAACAGGATGCTGCCGCCGCCGAACGTCGCAGACGCGACCTGGGCCATCAGGCTCGGCTGCGGGGTCGCGCAGTCGAAACCGATGAGAGCGCACGGATCCTCCGCGTAGTGCACGCCGCTGATCAGCGCCAGCGCCGTCAGCCCGGCGAACAGGCAGATGGCGATCGAGCCCATCAGCACGAGCGTGGCCTGGGCATTGCGCACCTTCGGCGCCCGGAACGCCGGGACCCCGTTGGCGACGGCCTCGACACCGGTGAGCGCCGAGCATCCGCTGGAGAACGCGCGCAGGATCAGCAGGATCACGGCGGCCTGGCTGAGATCCTCGGCGTGCACGGCGAACTCGGCGCTCGACGCGACCGGAGCATCGCCGAGGAACGTCCGGATCAGCCCGGTCGCGATCATGACGCCGACGGATCCGATGAAGATGTAGGTCGGGATCGCGAACGCGAACGAGGCCTCCCGGACGCCGCGAAGATTCACGATGATGATGAGCACGACGAATCCGACGGCCAGCTCCACCCGTGCCGGGTCCAGCCCGGGGATCGCCGAGATGATGTTGTCGACTCCTGATGCGACGGACACGGCGACCGTGAGGACGTAGTCGACCAGCAGCGCGGATGCCACGACGACCCCGGGGATCTCGCCGAGGTTCTTGCGCGCCACCTCGTAGTCGCCGCCGCCGGAAGGGTACGCCTTGATGAGCTGACGGTAGCTCAGCACGACGACGATCAGCAGCACGACGACCGCGACGGCGACGATCGGTGTGAACGAGAGGAACGTGAGCCCGCCGATCAGCAGGATCATCACCAGCTCCTGCGGCGCATAGGCCACGGAGCTCAGCGCATCGGACGCGAAGATGGGCAGCGCTCGCCGCTTCGGCAGCAGCTGCTCGGCGCTCTCCTCCGACGAAAGTGGGTCGCCGAGCAGGATGCGCTTGACCAGTTGCGGATCACGTGTCTCGTTCGTCACGTCCGGTGACGCTACGCCGCTGTGCGGCATCCGGGCGCGATCCTCACGGAATCCCTACGGGGCGTCACGGCTCCCCTACGGAATCCTCACGTCTGTCGCCCTCAGCACGGACGCACAGCCGATTCCGATCACGAACCCGTAACGTCGATCCCATGACGACCGTTGACGTCACCGAGGACACCATTCGCCAGACGAAGGAACTCCGTGACGAGTTCCAGCGCTTCCTGCGGGAGTACGAGTTCGGCATGCGCGAAGTCGAGACGAAGATCTCGATCCTGCGGGACGAGTTCACGCACGACCACGCGTACAACCCGATCGAGCACGTGAAGAGCCGGTTGAAGTCGCCGGACAGCATCGTGGAGAAGATCGCCCGCAAGGGGATCGCGGAGCCGGACTTCGACCGCATCCGCGCCGAGATCACCGACATCGCCGGCGTCCGCGTGACCTGCAGCTTCGTCGCCGACGTCTACCGCCTGTTCGATCTGCTCACCGCGCAGAACGACATCACCGTCCGCGTCGTCAAGGACTACATCGCGAACCCGAAGCCGAACGGCTACAAGAGCCTGCACGCGATCCTCGAGGTGCCGGTCTTCCTCTCCACCGGCGCGCTTTCGGTCCCGGTCGAGGTGCAGTTCCGGACGATCGCGATGGATTTCTGGGCGAGCCTCGAGCACAAGATCTACTACAAGTTCTCGAATCAGGTTCCGTCGCACCTGGTCGACAGTCTTTCGGATGCCGCGGATGCCGCCGCCGAGCTCGATGTCCGGATGGAGCGCCTGCACCGCGAGGCGCACGGATCGCCGAGCCGGCAGCTCGCCCCGCCGCCACCGCGCGTCGTCGAGGTCTGAGCCCCGGCCTCAGCCGAGGAACTCCCTGGCCCAGACGCGGAATCGGTTGCGGCGTTCTCCGGTACAGCTGCACGACCCGGGAACGGATGCACGGCCGAACAGCGGTTTCTGGCCCCGCGGGCGTTCCCGGCTCGTGCAGGTGTACCCGGCTCAGCCGAGGAACTCCCTGGCCCAGACGCGGAATCGGTTGCGGCGTTCTCCGGTACAGCTGCACGAGCCGGGAACGGATGCACGGCCGAGAATCGGTTTCTGGCCCCGCGGGCGTTCCCGGCTCGTGCAGGTGTACCCGGCTCAGCCGAGGAACTCCCTGGCAGCGGTCGTCAGAGCCGTCACGCCGACCTCGATCGTCGGGTGGATCTCGGGGGCATACAGCGGCGAGTGATTCGTGGGGATGTCCTGCGCGATCGTGTCGTTCGCCCTGGCCGCGGCGAATGTCGCCGGGTCGACGCCGCCCAGGAACCAGAACACCAGCGGCGCGCCGGCATCGCGCGCGAACCAGGAGACGTCCTCGCTGCCGGTGATCATGCCGGGGTCGATCACGGCTGCTTCCCCCAGCTCGCGCTGGAATGCCGTGGTCACGCGGGCCACGGCATCCGCGTCGTTGATCGTCGGCGGCAGGGTGTGATCCGTGCGGATCTCGGGCTCCTGCTCGGCACCCGACGCCAGTGCCTCGGCGCGCACGATCCGCTCGACGCTGGCGAGCACGGCGGCGCGTGACGCGTCGTCCGCGTAGCGCAGGCTGAGCTCCAGCGTCGCCTCGGTCGGGATGATGTTGTTCTTGAGCCCGGCGTGGATCGAGCCGACCGTGACGACTGCGACGCCCTGCGGGTCGGTCTCGCGTGACGCGATGGTCTGCAGACGCATGACGGTGGCGGCGGCCATGACCACCGGATCGATCGTGGTGTGCGGGCGTGAGCCGTGCCCGCCCCGGCCGTGCAGGGTCACGGTGAGGCCGTCGGATGCCGCCATCTGCGTGCCGCTGCGGACGCCGATGATGCCGGCGGGCAGCGGGGTGACGTGCTGACCGAGCACGATGTCGGGCTTCGGGTACCGATCGAGGATGCCGGCATCCAGCATCGCTCGTGCTCCGGCGCCGTACTCCTCGGCCGGCTGGATCAGGACCACGACGGTCCCCGTCCACTCGGCGCGCGTCGCGACGAGTCGCTCGATCGCCCCGATCATCGCCGTGACGTGCATATCGTGCCCGCACGCGTGCATGACGGGAACCGTGTTCCCTGCCGGGTCGATCCCGGTCGCGGTGCTCGCGTAGGGGAGCCCGGTCTGCTCCTCGACAGGCAGGGCGTCCATGTCAGCGCGCAGCCAGATGGTCGGCCCTGGTTCCCCGTCCGACGAGGGGTTCGCGAGCAGGCCGACGACACCGGTGATGCCGACGCCCTCCTCGACCTCGAGCCCGAGATCGCGCAGGTGCTGGGCGGCGATGCCGGCCGTGCGGGTCTCCTGGAAGGACAGCTCGGGATGCCGGTGCAGATCGATGTACAGGGCTTCGAGGTCGATCGTCATGGCTTCACCCTAGCCCCGCGGGTCACCGCCTGACGTAGTCCGTCAGCTCCGGACCCGGGCGCACCACCGCGTTCACGATCGCGCGGATCGCGAACGCGCTCGCCTCGCCGAGCTCGATGATCTCGGGGTGCAGCAGCCACTGCAGCTGCAGTCCGTCCATGACGGCCAGGATCGCAGCGGATGCCGCGGCCACCGTCTCGGTGTCGGTGACGCCCTCCTGGTCGCAGAGGTCGGCGAACGCGCTGGAGACTTCGCGCCGCAGCGTCGTGTAGCGCTCCTCGAAGTAGTCCCGGCCCGGATGCTCCTCCGTCACGGATTCGGCGGACAGCACCGTGTACGCCTGCACGATGCCTGGGCGCTTCTCGTTCTCGAAAGCCGTCTTGACGAGGTGCACGAACAGTTCGGGCCCGTCCGGAATGCGCTGGGATTCGAGATCCTGCACGTCGGCCTGGTCGCGGTACGCGAGCACTTCGAGCAGCAGCTTCTGCTTCGATCCGAAGTGGTGCAGGACCCCGGCGTGCGTGATGCCGACCTGCTCGGCGACGTCGGCGAGCGTGCCGTTCGTCGACCCCTTGCTGCCGAAGATCTCGACCGCCGCCTTGAGAATCTGCTCGCGCTTCGCGCGGGTCGCAGGGCGGGTGCGCACGGCATCCTCGCTGTGTGCCACGATCCCTCTTCTCCGTTGCCGTTCTGTGACTTGCCATAAAGCTTACCGATGGGTAACCTCACATCATCTTACTTTCTCGCCAGTAAGTTACACCCACAGCACGATGACGTGTCCAAGGAGAAGCAATGAAGCTCAGGAAATCCCTCATCGCCGGGTTCGCCGTCGCGGCCCTCGGCGCCTCGGTTCTCGCCGGCTGCGCGTCCGGCGGTGGTGATGACGGCGGCGATGCCGGTGGCGACCTGCCGGCGCTGACGATCGCCAAGCCGGACGGCGCGATCACGACCGAGTCGCACAACCCGTATCTGGGCGACTCCTCCGCATCGAAGTACGGCTACGCCAAGGTCATCTTCGAACCCCTCGCCCTCGTGAATCCGACCGGCGATCTGGGCACGACCCCGTGGCTCGCGGAATCGGTCGAATGGAACGACGACTACACAGAGCTGACGGTCATCCCTCGCGCCGACGTCACCTGGAGCGACGGCGAGCCGTTCACCGGCGACGACATCGTCTTCACCTTCGACCAGTTCCTCAGCGGGAAGCTGACCGACTCCGCAGGACTCAACTACCAGGGTGCGACCGTCGACGGCGACAGGATCACGCTCAAGTTCGGGAACTCGAAGTACACCGCGCAGGCACGCGTACTGCACACGCCGATCGTCCCCCAGCACATCTGGGAGGGCATCGAAGACCCCAACACCGACCCGCTCACGGCGGACGGCCTCGCCGTCGGCACGGGGCCCTACGTGCTCGACAACTGGACCACCGAGTCCGTCACCCTCGTCGCGAACGAGGACTACTGGGGCGGCGCACCCGTCGTCCCCGCGCTGAACTACGTGTCCTACGGCGACAACGCGGCCCTGACCACGGCGCTCGTGTCCGGAGACGCCGACTGGGCGCAGGCCTTCATCCCGCAGATCGAGGACAGCTACCTCGCCGCCGACGAGGACAACCACTTCCTCGTCTCGCCGACCGCCGGCGCTGCGACCGTGTTCTTCAACCTGCAGACCAAGCCGTTCGACGACCCCGCACTGCGCGAGGCGCTGGCCTGGACGATCGACCGCCAGGCCTACGTCGACGTGTCGCGCGAAGGTGCGAGCGAAGCGGTGTGGAACGTCACGGGTCTCGGCGACCTGCTGGCGGACGAGGTCATCGACGACTTCGCGACCACGGAGTACTCGGTCGACATCGACAAGGCGCGCGAGGTCCTGACGGATGCCGGGTACACGTGGGCCGATGAGAAGCTCGTCGACCCGGATGGCGAGCCCGTCAGCTTCTCGATCTCGGTTCCCGCCGGCTGGAGCGACTGGAACACCGAGCAGGCGCTGATCGCTGAGGAGCTCGACGCCGCCCTCGGCATCGAGGTCAAGGTCGACCAGCCCGACTGGGGCGGCTGGGATGCCGCACGTCAGGAGGGCACGTTCCAGGCGATCATCCACTGGCTCGAGGACACCGGCAACGCGTACGGCCTGTACACCTCGACCATGGACCCGAAGTGGATCGTCGATGGAAAGGCCCAGTTCAACTTCGGCCGCTACGACAACCCCGCGGTCACCGAGGCGCTGAACACATACGCGAACGCCGCATCCGACGACGAGCGCGCGGCTGCATCCGCTGTGCTGCAGCAGGCCTTCGCGGAGGACGTCCCCGCGATCCCGCTGGGCGCGCACCCGCTGCTCGGCCAGTTCAACACCCGCAACTACGTCGGGTGGCCGAGTGAGGATGACCAGTACGCCTCCGGAGACCCGACGCAGCCCGGCATCGTGCAGATCCTCTCGAAGCTGACCGCGAAGTAATCCCCTTCACCCACCGAGCGGGGCCTCCGCGGCCCCGCTCGGTGCGTCGACGGCGGAAAGGACCACCCATGCCGCACCCCCTGCTCACCGTGGACGACTTCTCGGTCGTGTACGACGTCGACCCGCCCGTGGCGGCGGTGAAGAACGTGACCCTCGAGCTGCAGCGCGGCGAGATCCTCGGTCTCGCCGGCGAATCCGGCTGCGGCAAGACAACGCTCGCCTACGGCATCCAGCGACTGCTGCGCGCACCCGCCGTGATCACCGGCGGATCCGTCGTCTTCCACGACGCCGCCGAGGGCGACATCGATATCAACACGCTGGACGCAGAGCAGATGCGGCGCTTCCGGTGGGACAAGGTGTCGATGGTGTTCCAGGGCGCGATGAACGCCCTGAACCCGGTCGCGACGATCGGCTCGCAGCTGGAGGACGTGTTCGAGATCCACCGGCCGCAGCTCGGCGCACGCCAGCGCCGCGCCGAGGCCGCCGAACTGCTCGAGATCGTGAAGGTCGGCGCGGATCGCGCCCGGTCGTTCCCGCACGAGCTGTCCGGCGGCATGCGCCAGCGCGTCATGATCGCGATGGCGCTGGCACTCCGCCCGCAGCTGATGGTGATGGACGAGCCGACGACCGCGCTCGACGTGCTCGTGCAGCGCGAGATCCTCAGCCAGATCTCACAGCTGCGGCACGAGTTCGGCTTCTCGGTCATCTTCATCACGCACGATCTGCCGCTGCTGCTCGAGATCAGCGACCGCATCGCGATCATGCGCGACGGCGAGATCGTCGAGCTCGATGCCGCGGAGCGGATCTGGAACGATCCGCAGGACGACTACACCCGGACGCTGCTGGCATCCTTCCCGCGGCTCACCGGGGAGAAGGGGATGGTGGCGCGATGACTGTGCTCGAGTTCTCGCATGTGACCAAGGTCTACAACGTCCGCGGCGCCGGTCAGATCAAGGCGCTCGACGACGTCAGCTTCACGCTGCGCTCCGGCCAGACGATCGGTCTGGTGGGTCAGTCCGGCAGCGGCAAATCCACGATCGCGAAGATCCTCACCCAGCTGGAATCGCCGACGCAGGGTCGCGTGCTGCTGGACGGCGTCCCTGTTCCGCGTCGCGGTAAAGGGCTGCGCAACTACCGCCAGCACCTGCGCATGGTCTTCCAGGATCCGTTCGCCTCGCTGAACCCGTACCACTCGATCGGGTACCACATCGAGCGGCCGCTGAGCCTGCACGGGGTCGTCCCGAAGGCCCAGCAGGATGCCGAGGTGCGGCGCCTGCTCGAACGCGTCCGTCTGGTTCCGGATGCCGTGATCGACCGCCGCCCGCACGAACTGTCCGGCGGTCAGCGCCAGCGCGTGGCGATCGCGAGGGCCCTCGCCTCCCGGCCGTCGCTGCTCGTCGCTGACGAGCCGGTGTCCATGCTCGACGTGTCGATCCGCCTCGGCGTCCTGAACCTGCTCGCCGACCTGCAGCGGGAGGAGGGGCTCGGTGTGCTCTACATCACGCACGATCTCGCGACGGCCAGGCACTTCAGCGACGAGATCATCGTGCTGAACCAGGGGAGGGTCGTCGAGACGGGCACCGCCGATGACGTCATCCTGCGCCCGCAGGACCCGTACACGCAGGAGCTGCGCGCCGCGTCGCCCGACCCGGACAAGCACTTCGCCGGGACGTCGACCGCCGGCTCGCTGCGCGAGCGGAGCGAGTCGCCGAGCGCCTCGGCATCCGGAATCCAGGGAGCAGCGCGATGACCGTCACCGAACCCCGCACCGAACCGCTGCAGGTCGACGCGGTCGCCACGGGGACGACCGCCACCCGCGTCGTCTCCGCCAGGGCGCGCGTGCCGTGGCGCTTCATCGGCAGCCGCGCGGCGTTCTACCTGTTCACCCTGTGGGCGGCTCTGACGATCAACTTCTTCGTGCCGCGCATGATGAAGGGCGACGCGGTCGATCAGTACCTGGCCCGCAACCGCAACGTGTCGCCGGAGGCGGCGGACGCGCTCCGGTCGCTGCTGGGGCTCGACACCGACAAGTCGATGTTCCAGCAGTACCTCGAGTACTGGGGGCTGCTGCTGCGCGGAGACCTGGGCGTCTCGCTGCTGCACGGCCTCCGCCCCGTCACCGAGGTCATCTCGCAGGCGCTGCCGTGGACGATCGGCCTCGTCGGGTTCGCCACCGTGATCTCGTTCGCGATCGGCACGATCGGCGGCGCGATCGTCGGATGGCGGCGCGGCAGCCGTGCCGACGCGCTCATCCCGATCACGACGTTCCTCGGGACGATCCCGTACTTCTGGCTCGGACTCCTCGCGATCGCCCTGTTCTCGGTGAACCTCGGCTGGTTCCCGATCGGCAAGGCGTACGGCGTCGGAACGAAGCCGGAGTGGTCGTTCGAGTTCATCGGGGAGGTGATCCACCACGGCACACTCCCCGCCGTGACCATCATCATCGCGTCGCTGGGCGGCTGGATGCTCGGCATGCGCAACATGATGCTGACGGTCCTCGACGACGACTACATCACCGTCGCGCAGGCGAAGGGCATGACGAACAAGCGCGTGCTGTGGAGCTATGCGGCGCGCAACGCGGTGCTGCCGCAGATCCAGAGCTTCGCGCTCTCGATCGGATTCATCGTCGGCGGAACGATCGTGATGGAGATGGTGTTCAGCTACCCCGGTGTCGGCAAGCTCCTGCTCGACGCCACAAACGCCAAGGACTACGCACTCATGCAGGGCGTGTTCCTGGTGATCACGCTGTCGGTGCTCGTGGCGAACATCCTCGCCGACGTCGCCTACGCATTCCTCGACCCGCGCACGCGCCAGACGGAGGCCTGAGCATGAAGGCATCGACCCCCACCCGCAGCCCCGCGGCGGAGGATACCTCCGCCGACACCTACGCCGTGCGGACGGCTGTCCCGCGGGAGAAGCCGTCGGGCACGTTCTGGTCGAAGACGGCCGGCGCCTTCACGATGTTCCGCAACGGCAAGTCGCTGACCGGGCTCGCGATCATCGCCTTCTTCGTTCTGATCGCGATCTTCGCCGACGTGCTGGCGCCGTACTCGCCGACGCAGGTCGACAACACCCGCCGCTTCGAGCCGCCGTCCGCCGATCACTGGCTGGGCACGACCCACATCGGCGAGGACGTCCTGAGCCAGGTCATCCACGGCACGCGCGGCGTGATCGTGGTCGGCTTCCTCGCGGCGGCGATCGCGACCGTGATCGCCATCACGGTCGGCGTGATCGCCGGCTACATCCGCGGGTGGAAGAGCGAGTCGCTTTCGGCCATGACGAACGTGTTCCTCGTCATCCCCGGCCTGCCGCTCATCATCATCGTCGCCGCGATGTTCGAGGATCCGCCGCTGTGGGTGATCGCTGCCGTGCTGGGCCTCACCGGCTGGGCCTGGGGCGCCCGCGTGCTGCGTGCGCAGACGATGTCGCTGCGCAATCGCGACTTCATCCAGGCCGCCCGCGCGAACGGCGAGCCGCTGCACCGCATCATCACCGTCGAGATGCTGCCCAACCTCATGGCCCTGATCGCGGCCAGCTTCGTCGGCACCGTCACCGCCGCCATCCTCGCCCTCACGACGCTGTCGTACATCGGCGTGATCCCGGTCACGACCTACAACTGGGGAACCATCCTGAACTGGGCATCCGCTCAGGGCGCGTTCCGGCAGAACCAGTGGTGGTGGTATCTGCCTCCAGGGCTCTGCATCGCGTTCATCGGCGTCGCCCTCGCGCTGATCAACTTCGGCATCGACGAGTACGTCAACCCCCGACTGCGCTCCGCCGGGGAGCGCGCCCGTGCCATGAAGAAGAAGGGGCTCGACGTCAACGACGCCGTCACGGCCGTCCGACCCGTTTCCGAGCCGACCGAGACGAACACGAAGAGATGACCCTGCAGACCGAGACCCTCCCGTACCTCGACCCCTCGCTCTCCGTCGCTGACCGCGTCGACGATCTCCTGCGCCGCATGACGGTGGAGGAGAAGGTCGGACAGATGCTGCAGCTGGATGCCCGCGACGACATCGACGATCACATCCTGCGCCGTCACGTCGGCTCGATCCTGCACACGTCGCCGGAGCGCATCATCCGCGCGCGCGAGCTGACGCTCGAGACGCGCCTGCGCATCCCGCTCATCGTCGGGGAGGACTGCATCCACGGGCACTCGTTCTGGCCGGGGGCGACGATCTATCCGACTCAGCTCGGGATGGCCGCCTCCTGGGATGCGTCGCTCGTCGAGAAGGTCGCTCGGGCGACGGCGGAGGAGGTCGCCGTCACCGGCATCCACTGGACCTTCTCGCCCGTGCTGTGCATCGCACGGGATCTCCGCTGGGGGCGGGTGAACGAGACGTTCGGCGAGGACCCGTTCCTCATCGGCGAGCTCGCCAGCGCCATGGTGCGCGGCTACCAGGGGACGGGGCTCGACGATCCGACAGCGATCCTCGCCACCGCGAAGCACTTCGCGGGATACTCCGAGACGCAGGGCGGTCGGGATGCCTCGGAAGCCGACATCTCACGACGCAAGCTCCGCAGCTGGTTCCTGCCGCCGTTCGAGCGCGTCGCCCGCGAGGGATGCCGCACGTTCATGCTCGGATACCAGTCGACCGACGGCGTGCCGATCACCGTGAACGACTGGCTGCTCAGCGACGTGCTGCGCGGCGAGTGGGGCTATGCGGGCACCCTCATCACGGACTGGGACAACGTCGGCCGCATGGTGTGGGAGCAGCACGTGCAGCCCGACCACACGCACGCTGCTGCGGCCGCGGTACGGGCCGGCAACGACATGGTGATGAACACGCCCGACTTCTTCGAGGGGGCTCTGGATGCCGTCGCCAAGGGCCTCCTGCCCGACGACGCGTTCGATGCGGCCGTCGCCCGCATCCTCACTCTGAAGTTCGAGCTCGGACTCTTCGAGGACCCGCGTCTGCCCGCCGACGATGTGGAGGTCGTCGTCGGGAGCGCAGCTCACGCCGCGCTCAATCTCGAGGTCGCACGGCGTTCGCTCGTGCTGCTCGAGAACGACGGAACGCTGCCGCTTCGGCCGGCTGCGCCTAGAGGGCCGCTTCGGCCGGCGGCGCCTGGAGGGCCGCTTCGGCCGGCTGCGCCGCTGCGCGTCGCGGTGGTCGGTCCGCTGGCCGATGATGCCCAGGAGCAGCTCGGAGACTGGGCGGGAGGTTCCGGTCAGGCCGGCTGGCTCGACGAGCAGCCGCGCGCGATGACCACCACCGTGCTGGACGGCCTGCGCGCCGTCGACGGCTGGTCCGTGACCGCGGCGCGCGGCGCCGACATCGTCGCATTCGAGAACCCTGACGAGGAGCGGAATCCCGTCCCGTGGGATCGGGCTTTCCTCCCCGCCGCGCCGGATCCGGCTCTGATCGACGAGGCGGTCGCGCTCGCCGAGGCATCCGATGTCGTCGTCGCCGTCGTCGGCGACCGCGTCGAGCTCTACGGCGAGGGGCGCTCCACCGCGACGCTCGAACTCGTCGGGGGGCAGAACGCGTTGCTGGACGCGCTCATCGCGACCGGAAAGCCCGTGGTCGTGGTGCTGCTCGCATCGAAGCCGCTCGTGCTTCCGGCGTCGGCGTCGCAAGCCGCTGCGGTGATCTGGGCCGCGAACCCGGGGATGCAGGGCGGGCGCGCGATCGCCGAGCTGATCACCGGGGCGATCGAACCCTCCGGACGTCTGCCGATCTCGTTCGCCCGGCACGCCGGGCAGCAGCCGACGTACTACAACCAGATCCGCGGTCAGCACGGTCACCGCTACGCCGATCTCACCCAGGCTCCGGCATGGGCGTTCGGCGACGGGCTGTCGTACACGACGGTGGAGTACTCCGACCTGTCGGTGTCGGTGTCCGGCGATGTCGTGACCGCCGACGTGACGGTCGCCAACACCGGAGCCCGCCCCGTGCGCGAGACCGTGCAGGCCTACGTCCGCGACGAGGTGACTTCGGTGAGCTGGGCCGATCGTGAACTGAAGGCGTACCGCCAGGTCGAGCTGTCGCCGGGGGAGTCCGCGCGCGTGCGCATCGAGGTCCCGGTCGCGGAGTGCACGATCGTGGATGCCGCGGGCGCGCGCATCGTCGAGTCGGGCGCGTTCAGCCTGCTCGTGGGCCCATCGTCCCGCGTGGAGACGCTGCTGAAGGCATCCTTCGTTCTGGAGTGAAGGGAGGGGCCGATCGCCGCGGCAGATGGCCTCCGGTCGACGCAGGAGTGAACCGATGCGCGGGGTCAGATCCGGTCGAGCTGCTCGAGGAACTCGTCGGCCATCTCGAGCTGCGCGGCCAGCCGGTCGCGCCGTTCCGCGGCATCCGCGCGGAAGTCCTGCAGCACGGTGCGCGCTTCGGCTGAGTCGTCGCCGGCATCCGCGGCGTCCAGAACCCGGAGCAGATCGCCCATCTGCTCCAGCGAGTAGCCCAGCGGTTTCATGCGGCGGATCACGAGCAGGCGGCGCAGGTCGTCGTCGGTGTAGAGGCGGAACCCGCCGTCCGACCGACCCGAGGGGGTGAGCAGGCCGATCTCGTCGTAGTGGCGGAGCGTGCGCAGAGACATGCCCGTCCGGTCGGCGAGTTCGCCGATGTGCATCGTCTCCGGCATCCGCAGTCCTCCTAACCCTCACGTTACGTTAGGGTTTCTGTGTCGGGTGATCCGCCCGGCCGATCCATGCTTTCACAGCCACGGGGAGTCCTATGTCCGCGTCAGCCGCCGTCGACGACCGCGCCCGCTACCGCGACAACCCGTCGGTGCTCTCCGTGCTGAAGCGTCCGCGGCTGCTCACCCGCGAGGTGCTCGCGGGTCTCGTCGTCGGTCTCGCCCTCATCCCCGAGGCGATTGCGTTCTCGGTCATCGCCGGCGTCGACCCGAAGGTCGGTCTGTTCTCATCGTTCATCATGGCCGTCTCGATCGCCTTCCTCGGCGGGCGTCCTGCCATGGTCACGGCTGCCACAGGCGCCGTCGCGCTCGTGATCGCGCCGGTGGCTCCGACCTACGGCCTCGACTACCTCATCGCCACGATCATCCTCGCCGGCGTCTTCCAGATCCTGCTCGGCGTGCTCGGGGTCGCGAAGCTCATGCGGTTCATCCCGCGGAGCGTCATGACCGGGTTCGTCAACGCGCTCGCCATCTTCGTGTTCAGCTCGCAGATCCCGCACCTCGTCGGCGTTCCGTGGCTCGTGTACCCGCTCGTGGTGCTCGGCATCCTCGTCATGATCGCGATGCCGCGTCTCACGAAGGTGATCCCGGCGCCGCTCATCTCGGTGATCATCGTCACCGCTGTCGTGCTGGTGTTCGCGATCCACGTGCCGACCGTCGGCGACCAGGGAGAGCTGCCCGAGACGCTGCCCTCGCTGTTCCTGCCGAACGTCCCGCTGACGTGGGAGACGTTCACGATCATCGCCCCGTTCGCGCTGGGCGTCGCTGTCGTCGGCCTGATGGAGACGCTCATGACGGCCAAGCTCGTGGACGAGATCACGGACACGCACTCGAACAAGACGCGTGAGAGCTGGGCGCAGGGCGCCGCGAACGTGCTCTCCGGCTTCCTCGGGGGCATGGGCGGATGCGCGGTGATCGGTCAGACCATGATCAACGTGAAGTCCTCGGGTGCGCGCACGCGCATCTCGACGTTCTTCGCCGGGGTGTTCCTGTTCCTGCTCGTCGTGGTGTTCGGCGACTTCGTCGCGACGATCCCGATGGCCGCCCTCGTCGCGGTCATGATCATGGTCGCGATCGGGGCATTCGACTGGCACAGCGTGCGTCCGTCGACGCTGAGGCGGATGCCGAAGAGCGAGACGTTCGTCATGATCTCGACCGTCGTGCTCGTGCTCCTGACCCACAACCTCGCGGTCGGCGTCGTCGGCGGAGTGTTCATCGCATCGGTCCTGTTCGTCCGCCGGGTCGCGCACGTGGTCGCCGTGACGCGGACGGTCGACGCGGATCGCGCGCACTACGTCGTGGACGGCGAGCTGTTCTTCGCGTCGAGCAACGACCTGACGACTCAGTTCGAATACGCCGCCGATCCGGATCGGGTCGTGATCGACCTGTCGCGCTCGCACGTGTGGGATGCTTCGACGGTCGCCGCCCTCGACGCGATCGAGACGAAGTACGCGCAGCACGGCAAGACGGTCGAGCTCGTGGGGCTGAACGAGGCGAGCGGCATGTTCCACGGTCGCCTCTCCGGTGGGTTCCCACCGGCGTGATCAGGCCGTTGCGTCGTCCTCGAGTCGTCGAGGGCCCGCTCCGGATGCGCCGAGCGCATCGTCAGGGTTCAGCAGTCGGCATGCCTTCATCGACAGGCAGCCGCAGCCGATGCATCCGGTGAGCTCGCGCTCCAGCCGTTCGATGCCCTCTCGCCGCTTCTCGAGCTCGTGCTTCCAGCGGCGGGACGCGCGCTGCCAGTCCTCGTGGCTGGGCGTCTCGGCCATCGGAACGTCGGCGAAGACGTCCTGCACTTCGGACAGGGGGATGCTGAGCCGCTTGGCCACCGCGATCAGTGACACCCGTCGCAGCATGTGCCTGGCGTAGCGCCGCTGGTTGCCGGGCGTGCGGGTGGAGGCGATCAGCCCGAGCTGCTCGTAGAAGTGCAGCGCGGACACCGCGACCCCGGTGCGCCGGCTCATCTCGCCGACCGTGAGCAGGTCATCCGGTGCGTGTGGAGCTTCGGCCATGGCGCCTCCCGATTTGACCTCAAGCATACTTGAGGTTTTATCGTTGACAGGTGATCCGAGAGACAGCTGCGACCGCCCCCACGCCCACTCCCGTCGGAGAGGGGCTCAAGGCGGCCTTCCGAACCCACCCGTCCGGTGTCGCGATCATCACGGCGAACGTCGATACCGGCCCCGTCGGGCTCACGGCATCCAGCGTCGCGTCGGTGGCCGTGGATCCCGCGGCGATCATGTTCTCGGTGACGCGGGCAACAGGCAGCGCCGGAGCGCTCCTCGCCGCCGACACGTTCGTCGTGCACCTCATCGACGATGCGCACGTCGACCTCGCCCAGGCGTTCGCGACCAGCGGCGCCGAGCGTTTCACCGCGGAGCAGGGCTGGCGCACCCTGTCGACCGGCGAACCGCACCTCACCGCGGCCAGGGCCGCACTCCGCAGTCGCGCGCTGCAGACCGTCCCCGTCGGCTCGTCGACCGTCGTCATCGCCGAGGTCCTCGAGGTCCTCGACGGTCCGCTCGGCCGACCAGTGGTCTACTTCGATCGCCGCTTCCACGCGCTGCCCGCCGCCTGATCCGCGACCGCGCGGCGCGCGCGCTCAGTCCTCGGTCGGCTCGAGCGCGGCGAGTTCCTCCGCCTTGCGATAGCGCCGGTTGCGCAGCCCGAGGACGATCGCGGCGAGCAGCGCGGCCAGGACGGATGCCGCCAGGATCGCCACCTTGCCGTGGTCGTAGTGCGTGCTGCCCTCGTCGAAGCTCAGCTCCGAGACGAGCAGCGACACCGTGAACCCGATGCCGCCGAGCACGCCGACTCCGGCGATGTCGATCCACCGCAGCGACGGATCGAGGTTGATCCGCCTGATCCGGGTGATCAGCCAGGTGGCGACCGTGATGCCGAGCGGCTTGCCGACGACGAGGCCGATCACGATGCCGATCAGCACGGGGTCGCTCAGCGCCGACAGAAAGCCCTCAGGGCCACCGATCGCGACACCGGCCGAGAAGAACGCGAACACGGGCACCGCGAATCCGGCGGAGAGAGGGCGGAAGCGGTGCTCGAAGAGCTCGGCGAGGCCCGGCCCGGCATCCTCCGACCGATCCGCCTTGCGGTGCAGCACCGGGATCGTGAAGCCGAGCAGGACACCGGCGATCGTCGCGTGGACGCCGGAGGCGTGCATGAGCGCCCAGGCGACGAAGCCGAGCGGCAGCAGGATCAGCCAGGCGGCGGCCGGGCGCACATGGAAGAACTGTCGGAAGCGCTGCGCGACGACGCCGTAGACGGCGATCGTGACCAGCGCGAGCAGCAGCGGCATGATCTCGATCGACTCGGTGTAGAAGATCGCGATGATGCCGATCGCGATGAGGTCGTCGACGACGGCGAGGGTCAGCAGGAAGATCCGCAGAGCGCTCGGCAGGTGCGATCCGATGATCGCGAGCACGGCGACGGCGAACGCGATGTCGGTCGCCGTCGGGATGGCCCAGCCGTGCGCCTCGCTCGATCCGACACCCACCACGGCGATGTACAGCAGGGCGGGAACGGCGACGCCGCCGATGGCCGCGACCACCGGGACGATCGCCGTACTGGGGGAACGCAGGTCACCCGCGACGAACTCGCGCTTGAGTTCGAGACCGACCAGGAAGAAGAAGATCGCCAGCAGTCCGTCGGCCGCCCACGCGCCCAGCGACAGCTTCAGATGCCATGGCTCGTAGCCGATCTCGAAGTCGCGGATCGCGAAGTACGACTCAGCCAGCGGGGAGTTCGCCCAGATCAGCGCGATGGCGGCGAAGGCGACGAGCAGCATGCCGCCGACCGTCTCCTTGCGGAGGATCTCGGTGATGCGGCGGGACTCAGCGCGGGATGCCGAGGGGAAGATGGTGCGGAGGCGAGAGGCAGAGCGCGACATCGGCGCCTTTCTGGTCGTGAACGGGGCCGTCGACCAGGCTTCCCGACACTCCGCATCCCATTCTAGTCGAAGGGCGGTCGGCTGACCTGTCGAAACGTCAGCGCAGCTGCGCGAAGCGCTCGACCTCCCTGGTCGGTCCGACGACCAGCACCGTGTCACCGTCGCGGAGCACTGTGTCGGCCTGTGCGTTGCGCCACTCGCCGTCGGCGCTGCGATAAGCGGCGATCGTCACGGCATGCGTCTTGCGAACAGCGCCCTCGGCGAGGGTGATGCCGTGCAGGAACTGCGGTGCCACGGTCTTGACGACGGCGCAGCCCTTGTCGATCTCGAGGTAGTCGGCCGCGGCTCCGCGGACGAGGTGCGCGACGCGGCGCCCCATGTCCTTCTCGGGGTAGATCACCTTGTGCACCCCGAGTTGCGCGAGAACGGCGCCGTGCTGCTCCTCGACCGCTTTCGCCCAGATCACCGGGACGTTCAGCTGCAGCAGGAGGGATGCCGTGAGGATCGACGCGGTGATGTCGCTGCCGATCGCGACCACGACGCGGTCGAACTCGCCGATCGCCAGCTGCTGCAGCACGTCGAGCCTGGTCGAATCGGCGCGCACGACTTGGGTCAGTGCGCCGTTGAGCGACTGGACGACGGCCTCATCGGCATCCACACCGCTGAGCGATGCCGGTATGAACCACAAGAGGGCACACTACGGGAGCATTCCGGCGCTGTTCCCGGTCCTAACGGGATCCATACAGCGCGCTCATCACCCCGCGTCCGCGCCGACGGAACGACGTGCGTTCGAGTGCACGGCCTGCACGCGCGCGCAGGCCGCGCACTCGACGCGATGCCGCTCGCTCGCGGAGGGCGTCAGCCCACCAGGTCGGCGACCAGCGCGGCGATGCGGTCGCGGATCTCGTCGCGGATCGGGCGCACCGACTCGATCCCCTGTCCGGCCGGATCGTCGAGCTCCCAGTCCTCGTAGCGCTTGCCGGGGAAGAACGGGCACGCGTCGCCGCATCCCATCGTGATCACGACATCGGATGCCTGCACGGCCTCGGTGGTGAGGACCTTGGGAGCCTCGGCGGTGATGTCGATGCCGAGTTCGGCCATGGCTGCCACCGCGATCGGGTTGATCTGCTCGGCGGGCATGGATCCGGCGGAGCGCACCTCGACGCGGTCGCCCGCCATGTCGCGGAGGAACCCGGCGGCCATCTGGGAGCGTCCGGCGTTGTGCACACAGACGAAGAGGACGGAGGGCTTGGTGGTGGGTTCGGTCATCGTTTCTCCTGATCGAAGGGGATGGGTCAGCCTGTGAGGTCGTCGACGAGGATGCGCACGCGGTCCGCGATGTCGTCGCGGATGGCGGCGACGCCTTCGGTGGAGGCGAGCGCCGGATCTCCGACGGCCCAGTCGTCGTAGCGGACGCCGGGGATGATCGGGCAGACGTCGCCGCATCCCATCGTGATGACGACGTCCGCTGCGCGGACGGCATCGTCGGTGAGCGGCTTGGGGAAGCGCTCGGCCGCGAGCTCACCCTCGATCTCCGCGAGGATCGAGCGCACGTGCGGGTGGATGACGTCCGCGGGGCTGGACCCTGCGGAGCGCGCGACCACCTTTCCGCCGGCCATCTGATTCACCAGCGCTGCGGCGAGCTGCGACCGCCCGGCGTTCGCGACGCACACGAACAGCACCTGCGGCACCGACGCGTCGCGGTCGCGGGTGAGGTCCGCCAGGCGCTGACGAGCAAAGCGCTCGGTCAGCGGGACGAGCGCGGAGTGCACGCGCGCCGTGCGGGCGAGTGCCGTATACGACTCGCGGACGATCGTGAGGACGACGTTCGGATCGAGGTCCGGGACCTCGACGGAGAGCTCGTTCGCCAGGCGCGTGATCCGCGCGTCGAAATCGGGACGGCCGGCATCCTCATCGGCATCGCTCCAGGGTGCCACGGTCGCGGGAGCGAACGAGTCCAGAAGAGCGGTGACCGCACCGCGGCGGTTCGGGTTGATCCGGTACCAGACCCAGGTGCCGCGGCGCTCCGACGTCAGCACGTCGACGTCCTTGAGCACCTTGAGGTGATGCGACACGGTCGGCTGCGAGACCTCGGCGAGTTCGGCGAGATCGCACACGCACGATTCGCCGCGGGGATCGGAGGCGATGGCCGACAGCATCCGCAGCCGCAGCGGATCCGACAGGGCCTTCAGCGTGGAGGCGACGGATGCCGCGGCATCCGCACCGATGGCATGGGTGGCGACCGGGCTGCAGGTGTCCTCGACGGTCGGCGCGACGTTCATGACGGCATCCTCTCTGCGGTGTACGGATCGGTGTGGAACCAGCGCCGCGCCGTCCAGAGCGAGACGTAGACGAGTCCGACGAGCACAGGCACCTCGATGAGGGGGCCGACGACGCCCGCCAGCGCTTCACCCGACGTTGCACCGAACGTGCCGATCGCGACGGCGATCGCGAGCTCGAAGTTGTTGCCCGCGGCGGTGAACGCCAGTGTCGTGGAGCGCGCATAGCCGAGACCGAGCGCCCTGCCGGTCAGGAGCCCGGCGAACCACATGATCGCGAAGTAGGCCAGCAGCGGCACCGCGATGCGCACGACATCCCACGGGTGCTGCGCGATCTGGTCTCCCTGCAGTGCGAACAGCAGCACGATCGTGAACAGCAGACCGTACAGCGCCCACGGTCCGACGCCGGGGAGAAAGGCCTCCTCGTACCATTCGCGACCCTTGCGGCGCTCGCCGAGGTAGCGCGAGGCGAATCCCGCGACCAGAGGGATGCCGAGGAAGATCAGCACGTTGAGGGCGATCTGCCAGACCGAGATCTCGAGCCCCTGGGTATCCAGGCCCAGCCAGCCGGGAAGGACCGTGAGGTAGAACCAGCCGAGCAGCGAGAAAGCGATCACCTGGAAGACGGAGTTGATCGCGACGAGCACCGCCGCGGCCTCCCGGTCGCCGCACGCGAGGTCGTTCCAGATGACGACCATGGCGATGCAGCGTGCGAGTCCGACGATGATGAGCCCGGTGCGGTACTCGGGCAGGTCTGGCAGGAACGTCCACGCGAGCGTGAACATCAGCGCTGGTCCGACCAGCCAGTTCAGCACCAGCGACGGGATCAGGAGCCTCTTGTCGCCGGTGACGGCGGCGACCTTGTCGTAGCGGACCTTCGCGAGCACCGGATACATCATCACGAGCAGCCCGATGGCGATCGGGATCGAGATCCCGCCGACCTCGAGGGCGGCCAGCAGGCCGGAGAGTCCAGGGACGAAACGGGCCAGCAGGAGGCCGGCGACCATCGCCAGGCCGATCCAGAGCGGCAGCCAGCGGTCGAGCGTCGACAGCTTCCTGGTCGCTGGGGTGGTGGTCGTCGCGGTGGTCATGCGAAGACCTCCTCGGCCTCGGGCAGAGCGGGACCGGCGTTCTCGAGAGCGGCCAGGTAGTGCTGGGCATCCTGCGCGGCGGCGCAGCCGGTTCCGGCTGCGGTGATCGCCTGGCGGTAGGTGTGATCGACCAGGTCGCCGGCTGCGAAGACGCCGGCGACGCTGGTGCGGGTCGAGGGGTGGTCGACGAGGACGTAGCCGTCCTGGTCGGTGTCGACGAGGCCCGCGATGAGTTCGGAGCGCGGGTCGTGCCCGATCGCGATGAACGCACCGGTCGCCGCCAACTGGCGCTCGTCGCCGGTCACCGTGTCGCGCAGCGTGACCAATTCGAGCTTCTCGGCGCCGTTGAGGCGCGCGATCTCGCTGTCCCAGGCGACCTCGATCTTCGGGTGATCCAGCACGCGCTGCACCATGATCTTGGAGGCGCGGAACTCGTCACGGCGGTGCACGATCGTCACCTTGGCAGCGAAGCGGGTCAGGAACAGGGCCTCCTCCATCGCGGAGTCGCCGCCACCGACGACGACGATCTCCTGCTCGCGGAAGAAGAAGCCGTCGCACGTGGCGCACCAGGACACGCCGTGGCCGCTGAGGCGCTCCTCATCGGCGACGCCGAGCTTGCGGTAGGCCGATCCCATCGTCAGGATGACGGCGCGGGCGCGGAAGGTCTCTCCTGAGCCGGTTTCGATGGTCTTGATAGGCCCTTCGAGATCGACCTGAATCGCATCGTCCAGGAGGATGCGGGCGCCGAAGCGCTCGGCCTGCGCGCGCATCGACTCCATGAGCTCGGGGCCCTGGATGCCGTCGACGAAGCCGGGGAAGTTCTCCACCTCGGTCGTCGTCATGAGGGCGCCGCCTGCCGTGACGGACCCGGCGAGCACGACGGGCGCCAGCCCGGCGCGGGCCGCGTAGACGGCTGCGGTGTAGCCCGCAGGGCCGGGGCCGATGATGGCCAGCTCAACCTCTTGAATCGACATGTGTCTATATTGACATCGATCGAATCAATCGGCAACCCTCGTCGAAGGAGTTCACCGATCGGCTACCTCGGGTCGTGAGGATGAGCAAGACCCGCTGAGCTGAAAACGAAAGAGTCGTCATGTCCCGGCCTAAGACCGTGCTGTTCATCTGCACCCACAACGCCGGGCGCTCGCAGCTCGGCGCCCATCTCCTCTCGCACGTCGCCGACGACCGGCTCATTGCGACCAGCGCGGGGGTGAGTCCTGCGGACGAGATCAACCCCGCTGTCGCCGCATCGTTGCAGGAGCTCGGCATCGATACCTCGGCGGCCCAGCCTCGCGCCGTCACGGCCGACGACCTGCAGAACGCGGACGTCGTCGTGCTGATGAAGCCCGGACTCGCTCTGCCAGGGCCCGTCGCCGGCGAGCTCGTCGAGTGGTCGTTCCCCGACCCGTCCAACTGGGAGGCGGACGGCGTGCGCGGGCTCCGCGACGCCGTCGCGGATCGCGTTCGCGGTCTCGCGGCCCGCGTCGTCGGCTGACGGCTCCGCGCGTCAGCCGACGTTTCGCCGCGTCAGCCGACGGCGACCGGTCGCGCGCCGATCTGCAGTACGGTCGGTGCTGCGCAGCAGCTGCCGCCGTTCTCGTCGAAGTCGCCCGATCCGCCGCACACTCCGGTGTCCGGCAGGACGAGTTCGCTGCGGGCGGCCGCCTCGTGGTCGCCAGCGAGGTGCGCTGCGATGCTGCGCACCTGCTCGTATCCCGTCAGCGCGAGGAAGGTCGGCGCGCGTCCGTAGGACTTCACGCCGGTGATGAAGAAGCCCTGCTCTGGTTGCGCGAGTTCGCGTGCGCCGGTCGCCGAGACGGATCCGCAGGAGTGGATGTTGGGGTCGATCTCGGAGGCGATTCCCGCGACGGCTTCCAGCGCGGGGTCGAGATCGATGCGCAGTTCCCGCAGTATCTGCGTGTCGGGGCGGAACCCGGTGAGCGCGAACACGTGCGACACCTCTGCGACCTCGCGCCCGTCCTCGGCGGCGATCGTCAGGTCGTTGCCGACAGCGCGGAACGCGGCGACGCGGAATCCGGTGACCAGGTTCACAAGGCCCTCGTCGATCACCTTGCGGGCGCGGGAGCCGAGTGCCGCGCGCTCCGGAAGCTCATCGGCGGCTCCGCCACCGAAGACGTTCGTCGCGCTGCCGCGGCGCAGCAGCCAGGTGACCCGCGTTCCCGGCGACCGTCGGGCCAGCTCGCCCAGCCGGAGCACGGCGTGGGCCGCGGAGTGGCCGGCGCCGACGACGACCGCGTGCGAGCCGGCGAACTCGGACGCGTCGTCGGGGATGCGGTACGAGATCCGCTCGGATGCCTCCGCCTCACCGAGTGCGGGGAAGCCATCGGCGCCAGCGGGATTCGGGAGGCCCCACGTGCCGCTCGCGTCGATCACGGCGCGGGCGCTCAGCCGGCTCTCGCTGCCGTCGGCGTGACGGAGGTGCACGACGAACGGCTGACTCCGGCGACCGCCGTCGACGACCTTGTCGCGACCCTGACGCGAGATTCCGGTCACGGTCGCGCCGTAGGTGATGCGATCGCCGAGGGCATCGGCGAGCGGTGCGAGGTACTCGCTCACCCACTCGGCGCCGGTCGGATAGCCCGAGGCCGGTGCGCTCCAACCGGTCGCTTCGAGCAGGCGTCGTGCCGCGGCATCCGTCAGCTCTGGCCATGCCGAGAACAGGCGGACGTGACCCCACTCGGAGACGGCGGCGGCCGGCGTGCTCCCGCGTTCGATGACCGTGACGGGGATGCCTCGCTCGGTCAGGTGTGCGGCGGCGGCGAGACCCTGCGGGCCTGCTCCGACGATGGCGACGGGCAACTCGGACATCACATCTCCTCGGATCGAGAAACGTCAATATGAAGACTGTTGCGCACCTATCGAAGAATGTCAATACGTGGCAGACTGGGGGCATGGCGCTCCCCGTGACGATCGAAGCCCGCACCTGCTGCATGCCGCGCGTCGCCGATGTGCTGTCGGTCGACGAGGCGACGGAGGTCGCTCGCGTCTTCAAGGCGCTGGGCGACCCCACCCGCGTGCGCCTGCTCTCGCTGATCGCCGCGGGCGACGGCGGCGAGGCGTGCATCTGTGATCTGATCGAGCCCGTCGGCCTGTCGCAGGGGACGGTCTCGCACCACATGAAGCTGCTCGCCGACGCCGGCCTCGTGACCAGGGAGCAGCGCGGCCGATGGGCCTACTTCCGGCTCGTTCAGCCCGCACTGGATGCCGCGGCCGACGCGCTGCGCGCCTGAGCCGCGCCTCCTCAGCGCCGCTTCACCGGCAGATCGATCGGGCCGGTCACCGAGAGCTCGTCCTCCCAGCACTGGATGCCGGTGACCTCCGGCATCCTGGCTCTGGTGAAGACGGGATCCAGGCCCGCCTTTCGCTGCTGCGAGTAGTCCTTCAAGAGTTTGAAGGCGACGCCCGAGAGCAGAGCGATGGCCACCAGGTTGATCAGTGCCATGATGCCCATGATCCCGTCGGCCGTGTTCCAGATGAGATCGGCCGACGCGATCGAGCCGAGGAACACGACCGCGACGACGACGAAGCGGAACGTGGTCAGCACTGCCGGTTTCGTGTTGAGGAACTCGATGTTCGCCTCGCCGTAGTAGTAGTTGCCGAGGATCGAGCTGAACGCCAGCAGGAAGACGATCACGCTCAGAAGCACGTTCGACCAGGGGCCGAGCGCGCTGACCAGGGCGTTCTGCGTCAGCGAGATGCCCTGCTCGGCGTTCATGAGATCCGGTGTCGACACGAGGACGATGAAGGCCGTGATGGAGCAGACGAGGAACGTGTCGAAGTAGACCCCGAGCGTCTGCACCAGGCCCTGCTTGACCGGGTGTGTGACGGCGGCGGTCGCTCCCGCGTTCGGGGCCGAGCCGAGGCCAGCCTCGTTCGAGAACATGCCGCGCTTCGCACCCACCATGATGATGGCGCCGATCGTACCGCCGGCGACCTCTTCAGTGCCCCAGGCCTGAGTGTAGATCGATGCGAACACTGCGGGCAGCTGATCGATGTGGATCCCGACGATCACGAGCCCGAGGATCAGGTAGAGCAGTGCCATCGCCGGGACGACGGCCTGCGACACGGAAGCGATCCGCCGAACACCGCCGAACACGACGAGCCCGGTCAGGATCGCGAGCACTCCACCGACCACCCAGGGGATCCATCCCACTTCGCCGCCGAAGCTGCCGGACAGCGTGGCGCTGATGGTGTTCGCTTGCAGGGAATTGAACGCGAGCGGGAAGCACAGGATCAGCACGATCGCGAACAGGATGCCCATCCACCGCGCCTTCAGACCGTGCTGCATGTAGTACGCCGGTCCGCCGCGGAAGCCGTCCTTGTCGCGCACTTTGTACGCCTGCCCGAGGGTCGACTCGATGAAGCTCGAGGCGCCGCCGATGAACGCCATGGTCCACATCCAGAACACCGCACCGGGGCCGCCGATCGCGATCGCCGTGCCGACACCGGCGATGTTGCCCACACCGACGCGCGAGGCCGCCGAGATGGTGAACGCCTGGAACGCCGACACCGACTGCGGCTCGCCGTTCGCGTCTCGCGGCGTCTTGTCCGTGAGCGTGCGGAACATCTCCGGGATCATCCGGAACTGCACCACGCCGGAGCGGAGAGTGAAGTAGACGCCGAGAAGGACGAGCACGGGAAGAACGATCCAGGTCCAGAGCTTGTCGCCGTAGTCGAGCACGAAATCGTTCAGAGCGTCCATCGGCCCAGTATGTCGGTCGGCATGCCGTCGTGGCCAGAGGCCCGGCCGGAATCGCGGCGAACGGAGGTCGCGTCAGCCGGCCGACAGCAGCCGGGAGGTCGTTCCCCGCACGATGAGCTCGTACGGCAGTTCACCGTGAGAGCCCGTCGGGGCGGCATCCTCGAGACCGGAGAGCACCGCGGCGGCGGCGAGCTCGCCCTGCCCGATCGGGAACTGGTCGACCGTCGTCAGACGGAAGAACTCACCGAGTTCGTGCCCGTCGATGCCGACGATCGAGAGGTCCTCAGGGACGCGGAACCCCAGGTCGCGCGCCGCGAGGATCGCTCCGATCGCCATCTCATCGGATGCCGCGAACACTGCCGTGGGGCGCGGACCCGGCCGCCCCAACAGTTGCTTGGCCGCACGGTAGCCCCCCTCGACCGTGAAGTCTGCGGGCTCCAGGAAGAGCGGATTCAAGGGGATGCCGGCATCCGCCAGTGCCTTCTCGAACCCCTGCCGGCGCTGGGTCGGGATGTGGAAGTCGAGGTCGAACTCCGGGTTCGCGCCGATGTGCGCGATGTCGGTGTGCCCGAGACCGAGCAGGTGCCTGGTTGCGAGCTCGGCGACGGCGACGTCGTCGACCGTGAGGGTGTCCAGGCGCGGGTTCGGTCCGCCGATCGCGATGACAGGAAGGCCGAGGCTCAGCAGCTGACTCGTCTCGTCGTCGTCCAGCTCGATCGAGACCGCGATGATCGCGTCGACGCGCTGGCGGCGCAGCGCGGTCGAGAACACCTCACGGCGCACATCCCGGTCGGCGGTGATGTTGTAGAGCGTGATGTCGTAGCCGTGGCGCATGAGCGCGCTGGAGACGCCGGACAGCACGGTGCTGAAGAACCAGCGGTCGAGGAAGGGCACGACCACACCGATGTTGCGGGTCCGCCCAGAGGCCAGCGACGACGCGCGCGACGATACGACATAGCCGAGCTTGTTCGCCGCGGACAGCACGCGCTCGCGGGATGCCGCAGACACGTGCCCGCGGCCGCTCAGAGCGCGCGACACCGTCGCTGTGGAGACTCCGGCCAGCTGGGCGACCTCGTCGATGCTCGTCATCGTGCAATCTCTCGTTCAGGATCGCGAGACGTGCGTTGCGGGATGAGACGTACGTTGCGTGGGTACGTCTCACCCCGCAGGTCACTGCTCGCGGGCGATCGTGCCGCTTCGGCGGTCAGGCGACGGTGTACCAGGCGGCGGTGTCGACCGGGAGGGTCGTACCCTCGAACGGCTGGCTGCGCACGACGAAGGTCGTGCCAGCCGGCAGCTCGATCGGCGCCGTCCCGAGGTTCACCGCGACGTGCAGGTCGCCACGGCGGAAGGCCACAGCATCCGGTCCGAGGTCCTCCCAGACCAGCGTTCCCGAACCCAGATCGTGCTCGCGGCGCAGACGCAGCAGCTGCTTGTACAGCGCGAGCGTCGACGTCGGGTCGTTCTCCTCGGTGGAGCGGGCGTACGCCGCCCACTCGTCCGGCTGCGGCAGCCAGGAGGCGCCGGTCTCGTTGAAGCCGAACGCGGGGGCGGTGGCGTCCCAGGGCAGCGGCACGCGGCATCCATCGCGCCCGTAGCGCTTGCCCTCGGTGCGGAACCAGGTCGGGTCCTGACGGAACTCGTCGGGGATCTCCATGGCCTCGGGAAGCCCGAGCTCCTCACCCTGGTAGATGTACGACGAGCCGGGCAGCGACAGCATGAGCGTCGTCGCGGCGCGGCCGCGGGCGAGCCCGATCGCGGTGTCCGGCTTGTTCGGGGTCAGCGGGCCGATGCCCTCGCCCTGCGGGTTGTCGCCCGTGAGCGCGAGCCGAGTCGCATGGCGGACGACGTCGTGGTTCGAGAGCACCCAGGTGCTGGGGGCCCCGACCTTGCCGAACTCGTCCAGCGACTCGCGGATGACCTCGCCCAGCTGCTTCGCATCCCACGGGGTCATCAGGTAGGGGAAGTTGAACGTCTGATGCATCTCGTCCGGGCGTACCCAGAGGGCCGTCTTCTTCAGCGTGGGAAGCCAGGCCTCGCCGCACAGCGCGCGGTCGCCGTCGTACTCGCCCAGCACCTTGTGCCAGTCGCGGTAGATGTCGTGGACCTCGTCCTGGCCCCAGTAGGGCACGTTCTCCTCGCCACCCCCCATGGAATCGGCGTCGGCGACCGGAGCGTAGTCCGGCAGGCCGGCCTCTTTGGCCATGCCGTGCGCGACGTCGACGCGGAAGCCGTCGACCCCGCGGTCCAGCCAGAAGCGCAGGATGGAGCGGAACTCCTCGCGCACCTCTTCGTTGGTCCAGTCGAAGTCGGGCTGGGTCGCGTCGAAGATGTGCAGGTACCACTGCCCCGGCGTGCCGTCCAGCTCGGTGATGCGCTCCCACATGCCGCCGCCGAAGACGCTCTCCCAGTTGTTCGGGGGCAGTTCGCCGTTCTCGCCCTTGCCGTCGCGGAAGACGTAGCGGGCGCGCTCCGGGCTGCCCGGTGCGGCCTTGAGCGCCTGCTGGAACCAGACGTGCTGGTCGGAAGAGTGGTTCGGGACGAGGTCGACGATGACGCGGATGCCGCGGGCGTGCGCCGCTTCGAGCATCGCGTCGAAGTCGGCGAGCGTGCCGAACAGCGGGTCGACGTCGCGGTAGTCGGCGACGTCGTAGCCGGCGTCGCGCTGCGGCGACGTCATGAACGGGCTCAGCCAGATGGCGTCGATGCCGAGTTCCTGCAGGGACTCGAGGCGGCTCGTGATGCCGGGGAGGTCGCCGATGCCGTCACCCGATGCGTCCGCGAACGACCGCGGGTAGATCTGGTAGATCACGGCGCTGCGCCACCACTCGGCTCCGGGTGCGGCGGACTGTTCAAGCTGAGTCATGCGAAGAGCCTACTGCAAGCGCTTACAGTTTTGCGAGCGTCTGTGCGCCGCAGGTCACTCGCGCACCAGGTTGATCGGCTCGTCACCGGCCAGCATGCGCTCGATCTGGGTGCGGACCAAGCGGGCGATGCGCGGGTGCATGGCGTCGGAGGACCCGCCGACGTGCGGCGCGATCAGGATGCCGGGGAGGCTCCACAGTGGGTGGCCGTCGGGCAGCGGCTCTGGGTCGACGACGTCGATCGCGGCGCGGATGCGTCCTCGACGCGCATGATCCACCAGCGCGTCGGTGTCGACGAGAGCACCGCGCCCGACGTTCACGACGAGGGCGCCGTCCGGGAGGGCGGAGAGCGCGGCGTCGTCGATGGTGTGGCGCGTCTCGGGCGTGTACGGCAGCCCGAGGATCACGATCTCGGCATCCGGCAGCAGCGTGGGAAGTTCATCGATCGCGTGCACGTCGACGGAGCCGAGCGTCTCGTGCTCGACCGTGCGCGCGCTGCGCGCCACGACGGTGAGCGCGACCTCGAAGCCGACGAGCCGCTCGGCGATCGCCTGACCGACGCCGCCGAATCCGATCAGCAGCACCCGCCGGTCGGCGAGGCCGGGGGACCACAGCCGTTCCCAGGCGCCGCGGTCCTGCGATCGGACGAACTCGGGGATGTGCCGCTGTGCGGCGAGGGCGAGCGCGAGCGCCTGCTCGCCGGTCGCCGTCTCGTGCACGGTCGCCGCGTTCGCGAATCGGACGCCGGCCGGGATCTTGTCGATGACGCTCTCGTACCCGATCATCTGCCCTTGGATGAGGCCGATCTCCACATCGGCGAGGGCATCGAGCGCCTCTCCGGTGTTCATATACGGTGGCACGACGATGTCGAGGTGCGCGTGCGGCGCGGGGCTCTGCATGTCCCACACCAGGACCTCGACTCCGTCGGGAATCGGGGCGAGGTCGTCGACGAGGCGGGCGGTGGGAACGGTGACGATGAGACTCACGGTGCGAGCCTATCCTCGGGCGTCCGACACGGAGTAGCGTCGGGGTCACGCTTCGACGTGAGGATGCCGAGATGATTCCGGAGATCAACTACTGGGCCGTGCTGCTGGCGACCGCGTCGAGCATGGTAGTCGGTTCGATCTGGTACGCCCCGAGCGTGTTCGGCAAGCGCTGGGCCAGGCTCGCGCATGTCGACCTGGAGAATCCGTCGCGCGGGGCGCTCTGGCCGATCGTGACGACGATCCTCGTGAGCTTCGGCACCGCGTGGGTGCTCGCCGGCGCGGCCGCGATCGCCTGGCACTTCTACCAGGGCTCGTTCTTCGCTGCGACGTTGGTGACCGCGATCATGCTGTGGGGCGGATTCACCGGTGCGCGGTTCATCACGCACGACGCGTTCGAGGGGCGACCCACGCAGCTGACCACGCTGAACATCGCTCACGAGCTCGTGACGATCGTGATCATGGCGGTCATCATCGGGGTGTGGCCGCCGCCGCTCGGCTGACGCGCGCCGGGCGGCCCGATCGCATCATCCCGGGTACGCCTGCACGACGCGGGTACACCTGCACGGTCGGATCGGCGGATGCATCGTGCAACTGTTCCCTGATCGTGCAACTGTCCGGGCGGGCGGATGCCGCAACCGGGTGTTCCCTGGTCGTGCATCCGTCCCGGGTGGACGGTTGCCGCAGCCCGATCCCTAGGCGGCGACGCGGGCGACCGCGGCGATCGCGCTCGTGAAGAAGTCCAGACCGTCCACACCGCTGCGCATCGCCGAAGCGGTGTCGGGGCCGAAGCCGGGCTCGGTGGCGTGCTCGGGGTGCGGCATGAGACCGACGACGTTCCCCGCCTCGTTCGTCACGCCGGCGATGTCGCGCAGCGATCCGTTCGGGTTCACACCCGCATAGCGGAAAGCGACGAGTCCCTCGCCCTCGAGACGATCCAGGGTCTCCTCGGAGGCGATGTAGCCGCCTTCGCCGTTCTTCAGCGGGATGACGATCTCCTGGCCGCGGCGGAACGCGTTGGTCCAGGCCGTGTCGGAGTTCTCGACCGTCAGCTTCTGGTCGCGGCGCACGAAGTGCTGGTGGTCGTTGCGGATCAGGCCGCCGGGCAGCAGGTGCGCCTCGACGAGCATCTGGAATCCGTTGCAGATCCCGAGCACGGGGAGGCCCTTCGCCGCGGCATCCTTGACCTCGGTCATGATCGGCGACAGGGCCGCGATCGCACCGGAGCGCAGGTAGTCGCCGTAGCTGAATCCGCCGGGCAGGACGAGCGCGTCGACGCCCTCGAGATCGTGTGACCCGTGCCAGAGCGCGACCGGTTCGGCTCCGGCGAGGCGCACGGCGCGCTGGGCGTCGCGGTCGTCCAGCGAACCGGGGAACGTGATGACCCCGATCCGGATGCTCATTCGACGACCTCGATGCCGACGACGTCCTCGATCACCGAGTTGGAGAGAACGTCCTCGGCTACGCGCTTCGCCTCGGCGAGCAGTTCGTCCGTGACCTCGCCCTCGATCGTGAGCTCGAAGCGCTTGCCGATGCGGACATCGCTGAAGCCCTCGACGCCCGTGCGCGCGAATGCGCCGGCGACGGCCTTCCCCTGGGGGTCGAGCAGTTCGGACTTGGGCATGACGTCGACGACGATGGTGGGCATCTGGATCCTCCTGGCGGCCGCAGGCCGCTGCTCTCGGTCGTTGAGCGACGAGCGTGCCGAGGAGTCGAGACGCCAGAAGTCGCGGGAAGGCGGGCATCGCCCAGTCTACTGGCCCCGCGGGCCGGGCATTGCGGGAAGACGCTGACGCGCAGGCCGCAGCGGGAAGACGCTGACGCGCAGGCCGCAGCAGGAAGCCGCAGCCAAGCTGAGTCCGGTCAGGCGTGGAAGACCGTGTGCAGGTCGCCGATGATGTCCCGCCCGCCGAGCCCATCGATCTCGAACAGCACCGAGATCCCCGCGACGTGGCTGCCGAGGCGCTCGATGAGCTGGCGCCCTGCCGCGAGGGTGCCGCCGGTGGCGAGCACGTCGTCGATCAGCAGCACGCGGGAGCCGGCCGGAAGGTCGTCGTGTATCTCGATCGTGGCTGTGCCGTATTCGAGTGCGTAGTCCACGGATGCCGCAGGCCGGGGGAGCTTTCCCGCCTTGCGGATCGGGATCAGGCCGACGCCCGCCGCGATCGCCGCAGCCCCCGCCAGCAGGAAGCCCCGCGCCTCGACGCCGGCGACGACGTCGAACTGCCCGGCGAACGGCTCCAGGATCGCGTCCGTGGTGGCACGCAGCGCATCGGCGTCCGCGAGCAGAGGAGTGATGTCGCGGAAGACGATGCCGGGCTCGGGGTAGTCCGGGATGCTGCGGATCAACGACTCGGCGCGGACGAGGGCGGGGGAGAGTTCGGTCGGTGGCACCGACCAAGGCTATCCCGGCTTTCGGCTTGACACCCGTGGGAGCGCTCCCATAGAGTGACTCCTCAGTTTGTGGGAGCGCTCCCACAACATCCCGAAGCACGAAACCACTGCAACAGATTCCGCACAAAGGAGTGACACCGTGAACACACGCGCAACGCGCAGGATGCTGGTCGCCGCATCCGTCGCCTCCGTCGCAGCTCTGGCTCTTGCCGGCTGCTCGGCGAGCGACGAGCCCGCCGAAGGGAGCTCGGACGAGGAGGTCACGCTGACCGTCACCACGTTCGGCACCTTCGGTTACGAGGACCTCTACAAGGAGTACGAGGAGCTGCACCCGAACGTCAAGATCGAGGCGTCCAACATCGACACCGGCGGCAACGCTCGCACCGACGCGTTCACCAAGATCGCGGCCGGCTCCGGCCTCAGCGACATCGTCGCGATCGAGGAGGGCTGGCTCGGCGCCATCATGGAGGTCTCCGACACGTTCGTCGACCTGAAGGACTACGGCATCGAGGACCGCAAGTCCGACTGGGTGGACTGGAAGTACGCGCAGGCCACGGATGCCGACGGCCGGGTCATCGGCTACGGCACCGACATCGGCCCGACCGGCATCTGCTACAACGGCCCCGCCTTCGAAGCGGCAGGCCTCCCGAGCGATCGCGAGTCCGTCGCCGAGCTGCTCAACGGCGACTGGGACAACTACTTCGCCGTCGGCCAGGCGTACACCGACAAGACCGGCAAGGCCTGGTACGACCACTCCGGCTTCGTCTGGAACTCCATGGTCAACCAGCTCGACGAGGGCTACTACACCGCCGACGGCGAGCTGAACGTCGAAGGCAACGACCTGCTCAAGGAGCGCTTCGAGCTTCTCGGCGCCGCCACCGAGGGCGGCCAGTCCGCGGCTCAGGCCGCGTGGGACTGGAACGGCGGCAAGTCGTTCGTCGACGGCACCTTCGCGACGTTCGTCTGCCCCGGCTGGATGCTGGGGACGATCGCCGGTCAGCTCGAAGCCGGTGGCGGCGACGCGTCGACCGGCTGGGACTTCGCCGACGTCTTCCCCGGTGGCGCGGCCAACTGGGGCGGCGCCTGGCTGTCCATCCCTGAGTCGTCCGAGCACAAGGAAGCGGCCGCCGAGCTCGCCGACTGGCTGACGCAGCCCGAGCAGCAGGTGAAGCAGTCGGCCGCCGCGGGCAACTTCCCCTCGACCGTCGAGGCTCAGGAGACCCTGGCCGCCGAGGCCACGCCGAACGAGCTGTTCAACGACGCGCCCACCGGCGCGATCCTCGCCGAGCGCGCGAAGGGCGTCGTCGCCCAGTTCAAGGGACCGGACGACTCCGTCATCCAGGAGAACGTGTTCGGCCCCGCGCTGAGCTCGCTCGACCGCGGTGAGACCGACACGGCGGGTGCCTGGGACCAGGCGCTCTCGCTGCTCAACGAGCTCGTCGGCTGACACCCCTCCCTCCGGTCGCAGTTCGCGTCGCCTCGGCATCCGCCGGAGCGGCACGGACTGCGACCGGAACCACGTCCGATCGCCCCAGACGGGAAAGACCATGACCCTCACCGCTCCGCCCGAGGAGCGCGTCGCCGCGGCATCCGCCCGGCCCGCCGCCCGCCCCTCCTGGCGTCACCGCGTCTCACGGTTCGACCAGAACGCGTCGCCGTACTTCTACGTCTCGCCGTTCTTCCTGCTGTTCGGCCTGATCGGGCTGTTCCCCCTGATCTACACGGTGTACGTCGCCGTGCACGAATGGGACCTCCTCAAGGGGGAGGGGCCGTTCGTCGGATTCGAGAACTTCTCCGAGATCCTCGGCGATCCGATGTTCTGGAACTCGATCTTCAACACGCTGAGCATCTTCCTGCTCTCCGCGATCCCGCAGCTGTGCGTCGCGCTCGTGATCGCGTATCTGCTCGACCGCGGCCTCCGGGCTCCGACCTTCTGGCGGATGAGCGTGCTCATCCCGTTCGTCGTGACGCCGGTGGCGGTCGCCATCATCTTCTCGAGCGTGTTCAACGAGGCCGATGGTCTGGCCAACAACCTGCTCAACCTCATCGGCATCGCCGACCTGGAGTGGAAGCACAACACCTTCCTCTCGCACATCGCGATCGCCACCATGGTGAACTTCCGCTGGACCGGATACAACGCCCTCATCCTGCTCGCCGCCATGCAGGCCGTGCCGCGCGATCTGTACGAGTCGGCCGCGCTCGACGGCGCAGGCTCGGCCCGACGGTTCTTCTCGATCACGATCCCGACGATCCGTCCGACGCTCATCTTCGTCATCATCACCGCCACGATCGGCGGCCTGCAGGTCTTCGCCGAACCGCGCCTGTTCGATGTGTCCACCGCCGGCGGCATCGGCGGCAGCGATCGTCAGTTCCAGACCACCGTGCTGTTCCTCTGGGAGCTGGCGTTCTTCCGCCGCGACCTGGGCGAGGCATCCGCTGTGGCGATCCTGCTCTTCCTGCTCATCGTCGGCATCGGCGTGATCAACTTCCTCATCTCGCGCGGCATCGCCTCCGGCGATGCGCCCAAACGCAACCGCGCCGCCCGTCGCGCCGCCCGCACGACCGCCACCAAGGAGGACGCCCGATGACCGCCACGCAGGCCATGAGCGTGCCCGAGCGCATCCGTCGCCGTCGCAGCTCGAGCTCGGGCACCGCCGGCATCGGCAGCCGTCCCGGGTTCCTCACCTACGGGCTGCTCGCGGCCTTCATCATCGGCAGCGTGTATCCGCTCTGGTGGTCGGTCGTCGTCGCCTCCGGAGACAACTCCACTCGCGGCGAGACCCTGCCGCTCATCCCGGGCGGGAACTTCTTCACCAACGCGGCGAAGGTCTTCGACGCGATCCCGTTCTGGCTGGCGCTGGGCAACTCGGTCATCATCTCGACCGTGATCACGATCTCCGTCGTGACGTTCTCCACGCTCGCCGGCTACGCGTTCGCCAAGCTGCGCTTCCGCGGCCGCGACGGGCTCATGGTGTTCGTCATCGCGACCATGGCGATCCCGACGCAGCTGGGCATCATCCCGCTGTTCATGCTCATGCGCGAACTCGGCTGGACCGGTTCGATCGGTGCCGTCATCGTGCCGACCCTCGTCACTGCGTTCGGCGTCTTCTTCATGCGCCAGTACCTCGTCGACGTCATCCCCGACGAGCTCATCGAGGCCGCCCGCATGGACGGGGCGAACCAGTTCCGCACGTTCCTCACCGTCGGCATCCCTGCGGCGCGACCCGCGATGGCGATCCTCGGCCTGTTCACCTTCATGACCGCGTGGACCGACTACCTGTGGCCGCTGATCGTGCTCTCCCCCTCGAACCCGACTCTGCAGACGGCGCTCAGCCAGCTGCAGTCCGGGTACTACGTCGACTACTCGATCGTGCTCACCGGCGCGGTGCTCGCGACTCTGCCCCTGCTCATCCTCTTCGTGGTGGCGGGCAAGCAGCTGGTCAGTGGCATCATGGCCGGCGCGGTGAAAGGATGACCCCTATGAATTCTCGGCCGTTCCCGGACGACTTCCTCTTCGGCGCAGCGACCGCGGCGTACCAGATCGAAGGCGCCGCCTTCGAGGAGGGGCGCACGGCGTCGATCTGGGATGCCTTCGCTCGCGTCCCCGGCGCCGTCATGGGCGGCGACAACGGCGACGTGGCGTGCGACCACTATCACCGCTATCCGCAGGATGTCGCGCTCATGAAGCGCCTCGGCCTGCAGACGTACCGGTTCTCCACCTCCTGGTCGCGCGTACGGCCGGACGGCGGGGCGGTCAACCCGCAGGGCGTGGACTTCTACGAGCGCCTCGTCGACGAACTCCTCGGGGCCGACATCCTGCCCTGGCTCACTCTGTACCACTGGGACATGCCGCAGGCGCTGCAGGATGCCGGCGGCTGGACCGACCGGGACACGGTCGACCGCTTCCTCGAGTACGCGGGAACCATGCACGACGCGCTGGGCGACCGGGTGAACGTGTGGACGACGCTCAACGAGCCGTGGTGCTCGTCGTTCCTCTCCTATACAGGGGGCGAGCACGCACCGGGGCACACCAGCGTCGCCGAGGGGCTGCTCGCAGCGCACCACCTGCTGTTGGCACACGGATCGACCGTCCAGGAGCTGCGTTCGCGTGACGCGTCGCTCAACCTGGGGATCACCCTCAACCACACGGTCGCCGACCCGGTGGATCCGCAGAACCCGGCCGACGTCGATGCTGCGCGCCGCATCGACGGGCAGTTCAACCGCTGGTTCCTCGACCCGATCTACCGCGGCGAGTACCCCGCCGACATCGTGGAGGACATCCGCGCGGTGGATGCCGAGGCGGTCGACCGTTTCGAGGCTGCGGTGCAGCCGGGCGATCTCGAGATCATCTCGACTCCCATCGACACGCAGGGCGTCAATTACTACCACGGCGACTACGTCTCCGGCACGGCACCCGAAACTCCTCCGGCGTCCGGCGGCCCGCGCACCGAGCGGCGGGGCCGCAGCCCCTACCCGTCGGATGCCGGCATCCACTCTGTCGAGCGCGGCCTGCCCCGCACCGCGCAGAACTGGGAGGTGCAGCCGGAGGGGCTGACCCGCCTGCTGCAGCGGGTGTGGACCGAGTACGCGCAGCCCGCAGGCGTCGTGCTCTACATGACCGAGAACGGCGCGGCCTACGACGACGTCGCGGTGATCGAGGACGGCGAGACGCGCGTGCACGATGCGGATCGCGCCGAGTTCCTCCGTCTGCATCTGGGCGCTGTCCTGGATGCCGCGGATGCCGGTGTCGATGTGCGCGGGTACTTCTACTGGTCACTGTTCGACAACTACGAGTGGGCGTGGGGCTACGATAAGCGGTTCGGGATCGTGCGGGTCGACTACGACACGCAGGAGCGCAGCCTCAAGGACTCGGGCCTCGAGTACGCGAGGATCATCGCGGCGCGCGCACTCTGAGGCGCGCCGAGGCCGTCGAGTGCGGCACGACGGGTCAGAATGGGCGAATGGAAGAGCGTGCGATGACGGCGTCACGGGCGACGATCGAAGAGGTGGCCGCTGCGGCAGGGGTCTCCCGTTCGACGGTGTCGCGCGTCGTCAACGGATCGACCTCCGTCAGCCCTGAGGCTCTCGAAGCGGTCGAGCGGGCGATCGCCGCGATGAACTACGTGCCCAACAGGGCCGCGCGTTCGCTCGCCTCACGGCAGACGCACGCGATCGCCCTCATCGTCCCCGAGGACACCACGCGCTTCTTCGGCGACCCGTTCTTCGCCGCGATCGTCGCGGGGATCACCGGCGCGCTCGGCGGATCGGACTACCTGCTCAACCTCCTCATCGCGAGCGATGACCCCGGCGACAAGATGACGAGCTTCGTGCGCAACGGCGGCGTCGACGGCGCGCTCATCGTGTCCCATCACTCGAGCGACGCGTACATCGAGCGGATCGCGGATGCCGTGCCGGTGGTCTACGGCGGCCGGGCGTTCCACCTGCGCGACACCGACTACGTCGTCGACGTGGACAACGTCGCCAGCGCGCGGCTCGCCACGCAGCATCTGATCGATACCGGGCGGACCAGGATCGCGACCATCACGGGCCCGCTCACCATGCTCGCCGCTCAGGACCGCGCACAGGGCTTCCGTGCCGCACTCGCGGATGCCGGCCTCGCGCCCTTCGCCGAGGCCGAGGGCGACTACAGCGAATCCGGCGGTGCGGATGCCGCGCGCCGCATCCTCTCGGCCGGCGCACCAGACGCGATCTTCGCGGGCAGCGACCTGATGGCGCGCGGCGCGATCAGCGTTCTGCGTGGCGCGGGGCTGCGCGTTCCGGACGACGTGGCCGTCGTCGGGTTCGACGACTCCTCGGTCGCGCTCACGACCGATCCGAAGCTGACGACGATCCGCCAGCCCATGTACAAGCAGGGCGAGACGATGGCCGCCGTGCTCCTGGAGCACCTCGCCGGCGGCTCTCCCGAGCGGACGACGATCCTGTCCACCGAGCTCGTGGTGCGCGGCTCGGCGTGAGGTGGCGACGAATAACGGATGCGGTGACGAATCACGGACGGATTCACCGGATTCGTCCGTGAATCGTCACACGGTTCGTGAAACGTCGGCCCCGGCTCCGATAGCCGATCGGATGATGTGCCGCGGCATCCGTCGTCCGTAGGCTGAGGGCATGACTGGCCGGCCTCCGCCGTCGTCGCGGTGATGACGGCGGTCGTGATCATCGCCGAGTTCCGACTGGCCGATGAACCGGACCCGACCATGATCGCCGGCCCTATCGGGATCGCCTTCGCGACGGTCGTCGCGTATCGCGCCCTGGATCGGGAGGCGCGGGCCAGGCAGCAGCTGGTCGATGAGCTCACCGCGCAGCCGGATGAACTGCGCGTCGACGTCCGGGACGACGGCGTCGGATTCGACATCCGTCCGTCCGCACGTCGCGAGAGGCTGCGCCAGCGCCGTGCGTCCGGGCGCGGGCGGGGGATCGCGGGCATCGAGGAGCGCATCATCGCGCTCGGGGGAACGGTCGAGATCGAGTCCGCGCCGGGCGAGGGAACGACGCTGTCCGCGGTGTTCCCGGCATCCGTGCTCGCCGCCGGGTCGGACTCGTCGGTGTTCGGAGAGGAAGATATGCGATGACGCTGCGGCTGGTGCTGGTCGACGATCATCCGGTGGTGCGCGCCGGGCTGCGCGCGTTCATCGAGTCCAGCGACGACCTGCGCGTGGTCGGCGAGGCATCGGATGCCGCCGGTGCGGTCGAGATCGTCGCCACCGAGCAGCCGGACGTGGTGCTGATGGATCTCAGCCTCGGCGACGGCGTCGGGGGGGGGTCGAGGCCACGCGCCGCGTCACCGCTCTCGACGACGCTCCCGCCGTTCTCGTGCTGACGACGTACGACACGGAGTCCGACATCCTGCGCGCGCTGGATGCCGGCGCCGCAGGCTACCTGTTCAAGGACGCCCCGCCGGCGGACCTGTTCGCCGGGATCCGTGCGGTGGCGAAGGGCGAGCCGGCGCTCGCGCCGTCGGTGGCCGCGACGCTCATGCGGCGCGCAGCCTCGCCAGTGCCGCGGATGACCGAGCGCGAGGTGCAGGTGCTCGAACTCCTCGCGGACGGCCAGGGCAATCGTGAGATGGCACAGGTGCTGTTCGTCTCAGAGGCGACGGTGAAATCCCATCTGTCGCACATCTACACCAAACTCGGCGTCGACACGCGCGCCGGCGCCGTGGCCGCGGCGATCGAGCAGCGCATCATCCGACGCTGACGGTTTCGAGGATGCTCGGTCCCGCCCCCCGGCGAAGACCGAGCATCCTCATCATGAGGTCAGCGATGAGGCACTCACCGCGTCACGCTGGAATCCCCTCCGATACGTTCCGTGCGACGCGGTCCGCGGGCTCGACACCGAGCCCGGTGCCTCGGCATGCACGAGACGCCCCCGCGACGTCGGCGCGCATGACTGAACACTCATTCAGTCAGTACGATAGCGGGAAGCCGGGGGAATGGGAAATGGACCGGAAGGATGCCGAATGGCGCGCTCCGAGGAGCAGAATCGAATCGCGCGCGAGCGCGCGCGGGAGAGCCTCTTCGCTGCGGCGATCGAACTGTTCGCCGAGCGCGGTGTCCATGGCGCGACGATCGCCGAGATCACCGGCCGAGCCGGAGTCGCGCAGGGCATGGTGAATTACCACTTCGGTGGGAAGGACCAGCTCGTCGGCGAGATCGTCGACCGGTGGTTCCGCCTGCTGGTCGGATTCCCCTCGGCGCGTTCCGGTTCACCCGATGAGCGTCTGCGGGGCATCATCGACAGTTCGCTCGTGGCGGCGTCTGGCAACCTGCCGCTGCACCGCGCCGTTCTGACGATGCAGCAGGACCCGGCGCAGCTGCGCTTCTTCGCCGAGGCAGCGGCGCGCAACGCCGAAGCCGTCGCGGCCGCCGAGCTCGCCGTCCGGGCGATCTTCGTCGAGCGCGGGGCGGCGGATCCCGTACTCGAGGAGGTCATGCTCCGCACGACGCTGGAAGGCGTCGTGATCAAGTACGCCGCGGTCGGCGGGGCGTTCCCGCTCGACGCGGCGCGCGGCTGGGTGCTCGGTCTCTACGGTCTCGGCGCGGAGTGACCCGGCGTCAGGCGGATGCCGCGTGCAGCGTATTGCTCCACGGATCGGAGAACGTCAGCGTGCGGCCGTCATCGGCGACCTGAGTGCCGAGGTGGGCCAGGCGTTCGCCGAGCTCGCCGAGTGCCTCGGCATCCGGCAGGGTAAGGTCGACGCGGCCGAGGCCGAGCGCGGGCATCCGCGGGCCGGCGCCGCGCGAGTTCCACACGTTCATCGCCATGTGGTGGTGGTAGCCGCCGGCGCTGACGAACAGCGCCTGATCGCCGAGTGCCGCCGTGGTGTCGAAGCCGAGCCGATCGACGTAGAACTCGCGTGCGGTCGCGACGTCGCCGACCGACAGGTGCACGTGTCCGATGTCGGCTCTGGCATCAGCGGGCGTCTGCTCATCGAGATGCTCGGACAGGAACGCATTCGGATCCAGGTACAGGGTGGCCATCTCGACCTGGCCGTGCGACCAGGACCACTCGCTGCGGTCGCGATCCCAGTACAGTTCGATGCCGTTGCCCTCTGGGTCAGTAAGGTAGAACGCCTGGCTCACGAGGTGGTCGGCGCTGCCGGTGAACGTGTGCGGGGCACGCCGCGCGACCGAGTGCAGGGCGGTGGCCAGGGCGGCCTGCGATTCGAACAGGATGGCCGTGTGGAAGAGCCCGGCTGAGCCCGGTGCGGCATGGCGCAACGTGGGCTCGTGGCGCAGGATCACGAGTTCGCGTCCGGCGCGTCCGAGCGCCACGTCGTCGCCCTCGGCCCGCACGACCTGCAGCGTGATGACATCGCGGTAGAACGCCGTCATCGCATCGAGGTCTCCGACGAGAAGCGTCACTGCCCCCATGGAGGTTGCTGCGGCAAGCTTCGTGGTCATGACGGGGAGAACGGGCCGGCTCGCGGACCTATTCCCGTCCGGGGCCGCGTCCGGTGCGGGATATGGTCTCCCCATGCCCACGATCGACCTCAACGCCGACCTCGGCGAGAACGAGCCGCAGCGCATCGTCAGCGATGACGCCGGGATGCTCGACCTCGTGACGAGCGCGAACGTGTCGTGCGGGTTCCACGCCGGCACCCCGGAGGGCATCCGCGCGACCCTCGCCGAGGCGGTACGACGCGGAGTGGTGATCGGTGCGCACCCCGGATACCCCGACCGCGAGAACTTCGGACGCGTCGCGATGCAGATGGATCCGACGGTGCTGCAGGCGCAGGTCGAGTACCAGCTCGGGGCTCTGAGCGCTTTGGCCGATGCCGTCGGCGGCTCGGTCGCCTACATCAAGCCGCACGGCGCGCTCTACAACACGATCGTGCGGGATGAGTCGCAGGCACGAGCGGTCGTCGCCGCGGTGCGGGCGGTCGCTCCCCGCCTCGTGCTGCTGGGCCTGGCAGGCGGCATCGTGCTCGACATCGCCGAGCGCGCCGGCCTCGCCGTCGCTGCCGAGGCGTTCGCGGATCGCGCGTATCTCCCCGACGGCGCTCTCGTGCCGCGGACGCGTCAGGATGCCGTGCTCCACGACCCAGCGGTCATCGGCGAGCGGATGGTGCGCCTGGCCACCGAGGGCCTGATCCGTGCGGTCGACGGCACGGACATCGCGCTGTCCGCGCAGTCGATCTGCGTCCATGGCGACAGCCCGGGCGCGGTCGCGATGGCCGCCGAGACGAAGCGGATGCTGACCACCGCCGGCATCGGGATCGCACCGTTCGCGGGGGTGGCGTGAGCACGCGCCCGGCCGGCGCCGTCGCGCATGTCGTGACAGCAAGCGCGTCGATGATCCGATGCGCGTCTGCCCGAACGGATGCGGCGGCCAGCGGCTGATGCGAGTGCTCCGGGCATCTGCGCGGGCGGTGCTGGTCGAGGCCGCCGATCTCGACGAGGCCATGCGCGTCAATCTCGTCGCATCCGATGTCTTCGGCATCGTCGAGCGGGTCCCTGCGGCACGCACGGTGCTGGTGCGCTTCGACCCGCTGCTCACTACGGCGGACGCGTTGGCCGAGGCGCTCGTCTCCATGAGCCTCGCGCGAGAGCTCCCGTCGGATGCCGCGGAGGTGACCGTGCCGGTGCGATACGACGGCGAGGACCTCGACGAGGTCGCCGGACTGCTCGAGATCTCAGCCGAAGACCTCGTGAACAGGCACCTCGCCGCGCATTGGCGGGTCGCGTTCTCGGGCTTCGCGCCCGGCTTCGGCTATCTCGTGGGTGACGACCCGCTGTTCGACGTGCCGCGCCGGTCGTCTCCGCGCACGCGGGTTCCGGCCGGCGCGGTCGGTCTGGCCGGCGAGTTCACGGGCGTGTATCCGCGGGAGTCTCCGGGCGGCTGGCAGCTGATCGGACGTACGGATGCCGTGATGTGGGACATCGACCGCGACCCGCCGGCGCTGCTGGCGCCCGGTGCGCGCGTGCGTTTCGAACGGGCAGCCGCCACGGCATCCGTTCTTCCGACGAAGCGGATGGCGGCGCAGGGCCACGCGCACGACAGGGCCATCGAAGTCGTCAGCCGGTCGCTCCAGCTGCTCGTGCAGGATGCCGGTCGGCCTGGTCTCGCGGCACTGGGTGTCTCGGCATCCGGAGCGGCCGATCGAACCGCGATGCGCGACGCGAACCGCGCGGTCGGCAACGCGCGCGACGCCGCCGTGCTGGAGTGCGTCGGCGGAGTCGAGCTGCGCCTGCGCGGCGCGGGAGTCGCCGTCGTCACGGGTGCGACGGGCGAGCTGGAGGTGACGGATGCCGCGGGCATCGCCCGTCGGCCGGCGCACGGCTCGCCGTTCGCGACGGCGGACGGCGACCTGCTGCGGCTCGGGCATCCGGAGCGCGGCATCCGGTACGTCATCGGGGTGCGCGGCGGGGTGGTCGCGGCGTCCGCACTGGGCAGCAGTGCCACCGACATTCTGGCCGGGCTCGGGCCGCGACCGCTCACCGTGGGCGACGTCGTCGGCGTCGGCGATGCGGCCGTCGCGGCCGTCGACGAGGGGGTTGCACCGCGTGCCCTGCCGGCGCCCGGAGAGCTCGTCGAGCTGGGGATCGCCCTCGGGCCGCGCGATGACTGGTTCACGACCGAGGCGCTCGCCGTCCTCACGGGGCAGGAGTGGCTCGTGACGGCGCAGTCCGATCGTGTGGGCGTGCGCCTGCACGGCGAGATCCCGCTGGCGCGAGCCATCCAGGGCGAGCTGCCCAGCGAGGGAGCCGTGACCGGGGCGATCCAGGTCCCGCCGGACGGGCAGCCGGTGGTGTTCGGGCCGGATCACCCGACGACCGGCGGCTATCCCGTCGTCGCCGCGCTCGCGGAGCGAGCGCTGGACATGGTCGCCCAGCTGCCGCCCGGTGCCCGCGTGCGGTTCCGCGTGAGCTGACGCCGGCATCCGGTGTCTTTTCGGGAGGCGACAGTCCGTAGGGAAGGGGCGGACGACGATCCTGATCCTCCCGAACGGGGTGCTCCTGTGGAGCGGATGCCGCGGCTACCGCGGCATCCGCTCGAGAGTCACTCCGGGTCGCCGCCGAGCGGTCCGACCGCCGGGATGGGGCCGCCGTCATCGGCGCCGGTCCTGCGCCACCGGGCGATCGCGTTGCCCACGTGGTAGATGAGCAGTGCCGCGACGGTGCCGATCACGATGGCGCCGAGCTGGAAGCTGCCCCAGCCCATCGCGAAGCCGGCGATCGCGGTGACGAACGACACCGCCACTGTGTACTGGTTCACGGGACGCGAGAAGTCCACGCGGTTGTCGACCCAGATCTTGATGCCGATCACGCCGATCAGGCCGTACAGCGCGGTCGTCACGCCGCCGAGGACGCCGGCGGGGATCGTGTTGAAGATCACGCCGACCTTGGGCGAGAACGCGAGCAGGATCGCCACGATGCCCGCGACCCAGTAGGCGGCGGTCGAGTACACGCGCGTGGCCGCCATGACGCCGATGTTCTCGCCGTACGTGGTCGTGCCCGAGCCGCCGAAGCCGCCGGCGATCGTGGTGGCGATGCCGTCCGCGATCAGGGCGCGGCCGGTGTGCTTGTTGATCGACGGGTCCTCGGTCATGGTCGCGACGCCGCGCACGTGGCCGACGTTCTCGGCGATGAGGACGAGCACGACAGGCAGGAACATGGGCACGAGCGCCCAGGCCGCCGGGTCCGTGATCGCGGCGAGATGGAAGTCGGGAAGGCCGACCCACGCGGCATCCCCGACCTTCGAGAAGTCGACCTGCCCCGTGAAGGCGGCCACGATGTAGCCGACGATGACGCCGAGGAAGATCGAGATGCGGCCGAGGAACCCGCGGAACAGCACGCTGAACAGGATCACCGCGATCAGGGTCACCGAGGCGAGTTCCGGCTGGAGCTTGAAGTTGTTCCACGCGGCCGGGGCGAGGTTGAAGCCGATCAGCGCGACGATCGAGCCGGCGACGACGGGCGGCATGAGCTTGTCGATCCACCCGGTGCCGACGGCCTGGACGAGGAAGCCGATTCCCGCGAGCAGGATGCCGGCGGCGGCCACACCGACCAGCGCCTGCGAGATCTGCGCGCCGGTCTCGAGCGTCTGGCCGGCGTTCACGGCGGTGATCGGCGCGATGAACGCGAACGACGAGCCCAGGTAGCTGGGCAGGCGGTTGCGGGTCAGGAGCAGGAACAGCAGGGTGCCGACGCCCGAGAACAGAAGCGTGGTCGACACCGGGAAGCCGGTGAGGATCGGGACGAGGAACGTGGCGCCGAACATGGCGACGACGTGCTGGGCGCCGATCGCGATCGTCGCCGGCCAGCTCAGCCGCTCGTCGGGTTTGACGACCTGGCCGGGGGCGACGGTGCGGCCGTCGCCGTGGATCTTCCACGCGGGCATGAGGGCTCCTCAGTGATCGGGGGCTGCGAGGGATGCTGGGGCAACACTACCGATTCCTGGGCGTTCGCTGGGAAGCGTGCTAGGCGGTCAGCCGCTCGAGAAGCTCCCGGTAGCGGTCGGCGGTGCGCTGCACGATGTCCTCGGGGAGTGCGGGCGGCTCGCCCTGCTTGTCCCAGTTCGAGGCCAGCCAGTCGCGCACGATCTGCTTGTCGAAGCTCGCCATGCGGGCGGACGGCGTCGTGCCGGTCTCCCACGCCTCGGCATCCCAGTACCGTGACGAGTCGCTCGTCAGCACTTCGTCCGCCAGGCGCAGCGAGCCTTCGGCATCCGTCCCGAACTCGAACTTGGTGTCGGCGAGGATGAGACCCTTGGCCTCGGCGATCTCGGCCGCGCGGGCGTAGATGCGCAGCGATGCGTCGCGCAGCTCGGTCGCCCTGTCCTCGCCGACGAGCTCGATCGTGCGCTCGAACGTGATGTTCTCGTCGTGCTCGCCCATCGGCGCCTTGTACGCGGGGGTGAACAGCGGCTCTGGCAGGCGGTCGCCGTTCTCGAGTCCGGCCGGCAGCGGGATGCCGCAGACGGTGCCGCTCTCCTGGTACTCCAGCCATCCGGATCCGGTGATGTAGCCGCGGACGACGCACTCGATCGGGAGCATCTCCAGCGACTGGGCGAGCATCGCCCGATCGGCGACGGATGCCGGGAGCTCGCCGTCGGCGAGGTGGTTCGGAACATCGTCCAGCTGCGCGAACCACCAGCGGCTCAGGCGGGTCAACAGCGCCCCCTTCTGCGGAATCCCGGGGGACAGCACGAAGTCGAACGCGCTGACGCGGTCGCTCGCGACGACGAGGATGCGCGGGTCGGCGGCATCCTCCGAGGCATACAGGTCACGGACCTTGCCCGAGTAGACGTGCCGCCAGCCGGGGATTCGCATCGCTTCGCTCACCAGGCCATCATCCCAGACCGTTCAGTGGGTGTTGAGCACGGCCCGTCGATGTCTGAACCCGGGTGTAGCTTTGCCGAGTGACACCAGAGCAGACACCGTCCACCGGCACGTACGCGGTCGGCCACCGGCCCCGCAGCCCCTGGCCCGCCCTGTGGGCGATGGTCATCGGCTTCTTCATGCTCCTCGTCGACACGACGATCGTCTCTGTCGCCAACCCCGCCATCAAGGCGGCGCTCGATCCGGACACGAGCAACCTCGACCGTGTGGTCTGGGTCACCAGCGCTTACCTGCTCGCCTACGCCGTCCCGCTGCTCATCACCGGGCGCCTCGGCGACCGGTTCGGGCCGAAGAACATCTACCTGATCGGCCTGGCGGTGTTCACCGCGGCATCCCTCTGGTGCGGTCTGTCGACGACGCTCGAAGGGCTGATCGCGGCGCGTGCCGTGCAGGGCCTGGGGGCTGCCTTCATGACGCCGCAGACCATGGCCGTGATCACCCGGACGTTCCCTCCGGAGCGCCGAGGGGCTGCAATGGGCCTGTGGGGCGGCACCTCAGGCGTCGCGATGCTCGTCGGGCCGCTGGCCGGCGGGTTCCTCGTGGACGGCTTCGGCTGGGAGTGGATCTTCTTCATCAACATCCCGGTCGGCATCGCCGGGTTCGTGCTCGCCTGCATCTACGTGCCCAGGCTCCAGACGCATCCGCATCGCTTCGACATCCCCGGTGTCTTCCTCAGCGCGATCGCCCTCTTCCTCATCGTGTTCGGACTGCAGGAGGGCGAGGCCTACGACTGGGGGATGATCTGGGGCCCGATCTCGGTCTGGGGCCTGATCATCACGGGTGTCGTCGTGCTCGCGCTGTTCATCTGGTACCAGGCGCGCACCAAGAACGAGCCGCTCGTGCCGCTGGGGCTGTTCCGCGACCGCAACTTCTCATGGGCGAACATCGCGATCGTCACGGTCGGATTCACCGTGACAGCCCAGTCGCTGCCGCTGATGTTCTTCCTGCAGCTCGCGCGCGGACTCACCCCGACCGAGTCTGCGCTGCTGATGATCCCGATGGCGCTCATGGCCGGATTCCTGTCGCCGTTCGCCGGAAAGCTGCTCGATCGCATCGATCCGCGTCTCATGCTCGTGCCCGGTCTGCTGCTCGTCTCGGTTTCGCTGTTCCTGTTCGCGGTGATGATGGACACCGACACCGACGTGCTGTGGATGCTCATCCCCTCGGCGATTCTCGGCATCGGCAACGCCGGCATGTGGGGTCCGCTCGCGACCACAGCCACGCGGAGTCTTTCGCCGCGACAGGCAGGCGCCGGAGCCGGCATCTACAACACGATGCGCACGATCGGCTCGGTACTGGGGTCGGCCGCGATCGCCGCGTTCATGCAGAGCCGGATCGAGGCGAACCTTCCGGGCGCGGCTGAGGCTCCCGGCGGGTTCGGAGGCGCTGCGCTTCCGGATGCCGTGGCCGAGCCGTTCGCCGTCGCGATGGCGCAGACCATGCTGCTTCCCGCGGCGTTCATCCTGCTGGGCGTCGTGGCTGTGCTGTTCCTGCGCCCCCGGGCGCAGCCTGAATATCCCGCTGCGGAGCGTCCCCTCGCCCGCGCCTGAGCATCCCTCGGTCGGAGAAATCCGCACTGTCGGACGGGAGCGGGCGATTGCGTCCGACGGACGGGAATTCTCCGACGCAGCGTATGCCGCGTTGCGCGAGGCCGAGCGGTCTGGTGTGCTGAAGCGATGACGATTGAACTCGTGCGCCCGACCACCGACCTCTTCGAAACCTGGGCGGCCGCGGTCGCCGAGTTCGACGGCGGTCACATCGACGGCGGCGGGTACGAGGCCGGTTTCACTCCGGATCGGGCGGCGTGCGAGGCATTCGTCGAGAAGGCGCGGCTCTATGCTGACCCCGGCGCGACGCTGCCCGACGGGCATGTGCCGTGCGACTTCTTCTGGATCGTCGAGGCCGACCAGGTCGTCGGGTTCATCGCGTTCCGGCGCGAGCTCAACGACTGGCTGCGCCGGTTCGGCGGGCACATCGGCTACTCGGTGATCCCATCGCGTCGCCGGGAAGGGATCGTCAAGGACGCACTGCGTCAGGTGCTGGCGATCGCCAGGGTCGACGGCTACGAGCGGGTCATGCTCACCTGCGATGACGACAACCCGGGTTCCTACCGCACGATCGAGGGCGCCGGCGGCGAGCTCGAAGACATCATCGACGCAGCGGATGCCGGGCACGCGCGCCTCCGCCGCTACTGGATCGAGCTGTAGCCGGCGGCGTCCACCCCGCAACGTCGGAGAGATACCCGGCGTCGGACGCATTGACCGGATCGCGTCCGACGGACGGGATTTCTCCGACGCGGGCCGATTCAGACCTCGGTCCACCCGGCGCCGGCGGAGGCGCTGCGCTCCACGGCATCCAGCACGCGCTGCACGTGCAGCCCTTCGGTGAACGTCGGGCGCGGGTCGTGCCCGTACGCGACGGCCTCGATGAAGTCCTTCGCCTGGTGCGAGAACCCGTGCTCGTAGCCCAGCATGTGACCGGCCGGCCACCATCCTTCGAGGTACGGATGCTCGGGTTCGGTCACCAGGATCCGGGTGAAGCCCTGCTCGAGCGGGGGACGCGTGGCGTCGTAGAACTCCAGCGCGTTCAGATCCTCGAGGCTCCAGTGCAGTGCACCGGCATCCCCTGAGATCTCGATGTCGAGGGCGTTCTTGCGTCCGGTGGCGAAACGCGTGGCCTCGAAGCTCGCCAGCACGCCGGAGTCGAATCGGCCGTGGAACAGGGCGAGATCGTCGACGGTCACCGTCCCTCGCTCCGCACCGGCCGTGCCGCCGAGTCCGATCGACTCGGCGAGCACCGGGCGTTCGGTGACGATCGTCTGCAGGGCGGCGGAGACCTCCGTCAGCGTCTGCCCGGTCACGAATTGGGCCATGTCGACGATGTGCGCGCCGATGTCGCCGAGCGCGCCGGAGCCGGCGCGATCCTTGTCGAGCCGCCAGGTCATCGGCGACTCCGGATCCGCGAGCCAGTCCTGGCGGTAGCTCGCGCGCACCTGCCGCATCGTGCCGATGCGCCCGGCCGCGATCATGTCGCGCATCAGGGTCACCGCAGGGACGCGGCGGTAGGTGAAGCCCACCATCGCCCGGATGCCGTGTGCGGCGGCATCCTGTGCGGCCTGCCGCATCGCCTCCGCTTCGCGGACCGAGTTCGCCAACGGCTTCTCGCACAGCACGTGCTTGCCCGCGGCGAGAGCGGCGAGAGCGATCTCGGCGTGCGTGTCTCCCGGCGTGACGATGTCGACGACGTCGATGTCGTCACGATCGATGATCGCCCGCCAGTTGGTCGAGGATTCCGCCCAGCCCCATCTGCGGGCGGAAGCAGCCGTCGTCCCGGCATCGCGGCCCACGAGCACCGTCATGCGCGGCGCCAGCGGGAGCTCGAACGCTGCCGGGGCCTGGCGCCACCCGACGGAGTGTGCCGCTCCCATGAATCCGTGACCGATCATCGCCACGCGCAGCTCGGTTGCCATCGTTCCTCCCGGGGAGACGGTGCGGGGCGAGCGCCGCAGCGCCCGCCCCGCAGGTGTGATCAGGACTCGAATGCGAGATCGATGAACTCGTCGACGTTGTCCTTGGTCACGACGGGGGCATCCAGCACGATCCGGTACGGGACGCTCGGGGTGACCAGGTCGCTCATCGTCTTGCCCTGAGCGACCAGGCGCGCCAGCGCGATGCCGTCGGCGGCCTGCGTCGACGGGTAGATGACCGTCGCCTTGACGACCGTGTCATCCGCCTTGATGTGATCCATCATGTTGACGCTGCCTGCGCCGCCGACCATGAAGAACTCGTCGCGTCCAGCCGCGTCGATCGCCGCCAGGACGCCGACGCCCTGGTCGTCGTCGTGGTTCCAGATCGCGTCGATCTGCGGGTTGGCCGACAGCAGCTGCGAGGTCGCGCTCTCTCCGCCGGCGACGGTGAAGTCGGCGGCCACGCGCGGGCCGACCTCCAGACCGCACTCGTCCAGAGCATCCTTGAAGCCCTGCGAGCGATCCTGCGTCAACGGCAGCGAGTCGATGCCGGCGATCTCGGCGACGACGGCGTCGCTCTGGCCATCCAGCTGCTCGCAGATGTAGGTGCCTGCGCTGACGCCCATGCCGTAGTTGTCGCCGAGGATCGTGACGCGCGAGGCGAACGTGCTCGAGAACTCGCGGTCGACGTTGATGACGGGGATGCCGGCATCCATCGCCTTCTGCGCGACCTGGGTCAGTGCTGCACCGTCCGTCGGCAGGAGCACGATCGCGTCGACGCCCTCGTTGATGAACTGCTCGACCGCCGCGATCTGCTGGTTGGCGTCGTTCGTTCCCTCGGCCTGGCGCAGCTCGACGTCGTCGAATCCCTCCGCCGCGCTGATCGCGCCCGAGTTGATGGCACCCAGCCAGCCGTGGTCGGCCTCAGGGCCCGACCAGCCGATGACGACGGTGTCGCCGGATGCCGTGTTCTCCTCGCTCGTGGTGCCCTGGTTGCCCGAGTCCTCTTCGCCTTCGCTGCCGTCGCTGGTGCACCCGGCCAACAGAGAGACGGCGACAAGTGCTGCCGCTCCGACCATCAGTGGGCGAAGCCCGCGTTTGCGCATGCCGTGCATGTCTTTCCTCCTTGAAATGTGATGCAGATGCGTGCGGTGCGAGCCGGGCCGACGAGGCCCGGGTCGGTGCGCACCGGCGCTGTGGGTCAAGTTAGCAGAACATGCCACGATCTGAACAGCTTTTGTTTGCAAGCAATCAGAAGTCAACAGGCCTTTCGTGGGCGTGGAGTGACAGTCATCGCGGTCGGTTCACGACGGCTCACGTCGCGAAGTCGCGTGGCAACGGATGCTCGCGTTCACGAATCGAGCATGTTATGTTCATCGCGTGATCAAAGATGACCATGCTTCGGCATTACTCGAGATGCGCGGTGTCGAGAAGAGCTTCGTCGGCGTGCGTGCCCTGCGGGGCGTCGAGCTCGACGTGTACCCCGGTGAGGTGCACTGCCTGCTGGGCCAGAACGGCGCAGGCAAGTCGACGCTGATCAAGACGCTCGCCGGCGTCCACAAGCCGGATGCCGGTGAGATCCGCTGGATGGGCGAACTCGTCGAGATCGAGAACCCGCAGGCGGCGATCTCGCTCGGCATCTCGACGATGTACCAGGAACTCGATGTCGTGGACGGGCTCACGGTCGCCGAGAACGTGTTCCTCGGCCACGAGTTCGATCGCTTCGGGTTCACCAGGCGACGCCAGCTCATCCAGCAGACGCGAGCGCTGCTGCACCGTCTCGGCCACGGCTCGATGTCGCCGTACGCCGAGGTCGCCACCCTCAGCGCGGCCGAGAAGCAGATCGTCAGCATGGCCCGTGCCCTGTCGCACGACGCGCGGCTCATCATCATGGACGAGCCCAGCGCAGTGCTCGATTCCGAAGAGGTGCGCAACCTGTTCGCGGTCGTCCGAGAGCTCACGGTGCAGGGCATCGCCGTCGTCTACATCACCCACCGCCTCGAGGAGATCCGCGAGATCGGCGACCGCATCACGGTCCTGAAGGACGGCGCGACGGTCGCGAGCAACCTGCCGGTGGCAGATACGCCGACGGCGGAGTTGATCAAGCACATGACCGGGCGATCGGTGCAGAACGTCTTCCCGCCTGCGGAACCCATCGCCGCGGATGCTCCAGTGCTGCTCGAGGTCGAAGGACTCGCGCTGGCCGGGGTGTTCGACGATGTGTCGTTCTCGGTGCGCGCGGGCGAGATCATCGGCCTCGCCGGCCTCGTGGGGTCCGGTCGCAGTGAGATCGTCGAGACGATCTACGGTGCCCGCAAGGCATCGCGCGGCACCGTCAGGGTCTCGGGCAAGGAGCTCCCACGCGGTTCGGTCGCCGCATCCGTGTCCGCCGGCGTCGGGCTCAGCCCCGAGGAGCGCAAGTCCCAGGGGCTCGTGCTCGGCGAGCCGATCTTCAAGAACGTGACGCTGTCGTCGTTCACCCGCTTCGCCAAGGGGCCGTGGCTGGACGAACGCAGCGAGCGCAGCGTCACGAAGGAGCAGATCGCGGCACTCGAGCTGCGACCCGCTGACCCCGATCGGCCAGCCGCAACGCTGTCCGGCGGCAACCAGCAGAAGATCCTGCTCGCCCGCTGGCTCGTGCGCGGCAGCTCGGTGCTGCTGCTCGACGAGCCCACCCGCGGTGTCGACATCGGCGCGCGCTCCGAGATCTATGCGCTGATCCGCCGACTCGCGACATCCGGTCACGCCATCGTCGTCATCTCCAGCGAGATCGACGAAGTCCTCGGCCTCTCGGATTCGGTCCTCGTCATCGGCGACGGCCGCGTCCTCAGTACTGTCCCCGCATCGCAGATCGACGAGCACGGCGTGCTCGATCTCGTCATGAAAGGAGTCGCCGCGTGAGCGTGCAGACCCCCACCGCGCCGGGCCAGGCCCCGGACGAAACCGTATCGCCGGTGCGCAGGCTGCTCTCCGGGTCTTTCGGGCGCAACCTCGGGCTGGTCCTGGCGCTGCTGGTGCTCATCATCGTCGGAGCGGTGACGTCCGACAACTTCCTCAACTTCGACAACGCGCTCGTGATCCTGCGCCAGGCGTCGATCGTCGGCGTGGTCAGCGTCGGGATGACCTTCGTCATCATCGCGGGCGGCATCGATCTCTCTGTCGGTGCCGTACTGGCGCTGGCATCCGTCGTCGCGTCGCTCGCGGCCATCCAGGACATCGCGAGTTCGACGCATTGGCTCGTCATCGTCGTCGTCGCGCTGCTCGTGGGCGTCGGTGCCGGGCTCATCAACGGTGTCGTGATCGCGTACGGCAAGGTCGCCGCCTTCATGGCGACGCTCGCGATGATGGTCGGTGCGCGAGGACTCGCCGAGATCCTGGCGAACAACCGCACACTCGTGCTGAGCGACCGGGAATTCGTCAAGGCCATGAACGTCGACCTGATCGGCATCGACATCCTCATCTGGATCTTCGTCGTCGTCGCCGTCGCCGGCTGGTTCGTGCTCAACCGCACGACCTTCGGGCGACGCACGGTCGCGATCGGCGGCAATCCCGAGGCTGCGCGTCTGGCCGGTATCAAGGTGAAGCGCCACACGCTGTGGCTGTACGCGCTCGTCGGTCTGACCGCGGGGATCGCTGCCGTCATGTTCCTCGGACGTACGACGGCGGGCACCTCGACGCACGGCACGCTGCTCGAGCTGGATGTGATCGCCGCCGTGGTCGTCGGCGGCACGCTCCTCGTCGGCGGCCGAGGCACGATCACCGGCACGGTGTTCGGTGTGCTGATCTTCGCGACGCTGTCGAACGTGTTCGTGCAGAACAATCTCACCTCCTCCGCGCAGGCCGTGGCCAAGGGCGTGATCATCGTCGTCGCCGTGCTGCTGCAGCAGCGTTTCGCCGTCGGCCGAATCCCGCGCAAGCGCCTGCGGCCGGCAGGTCAGGCGACGCCTCCCGCGTAGAATCGACAGACGCGGAAGCGCTGGAACGACGGCCTCGATGGCGTGGATGCGGAGCCGCTGCGGCGGCGGGCCGTTCACGAGAAGTGCAGGGTGAGAATGGCAGGTAACATCAACTCCGCCGGTGTCGGCGAGCTGTTCCAACTGCTGCGCGACGGCGAACCGCGCACGCGTGCCGAGTTGGCGAAGAGTTCGGGACTGGCCCGCTCGACGGTCGCCGCCCGGGTCGACGAGCTCATGCGCACGGGCCTCATCGCTCCGGTGGCCGATGCGGCGTCGACGGGCGGACGCCCGCCGTCGCAGTTCGCGCTGAATCCCTCAGCCAGGGTCGTGATCGCGGCGGACATCGGGGCTTCGCACACGACCGTCGCCGTGACGGATCTCGCCGGTACGGTGCTCGCCGAACGCACCGGTCGGCTCGCCGTATCGCTCGGTCCTGAGCCAGTGCTGTCCTGGCTCGCCGAGACGGCCACCGAGCTGATCGCCGAAGCAGGGCTGAGCCACGACCGCGTCGCCGCCGTCGGCGTCGGCGTTCCAGGGCCCGTCGAGCACGCCACCGGGCGCCCGGCCAAGCCGCCGATCATGCCGGGCTGGGACGGCTTCGACGTGCCGGGGTGGGTGCAGCAGCACCTGCAGGTTCCCGTGCTCGTCGACAACGACGTGAACGTGTCGGCGCTCGGCGAGCGCGCTGCGGCCTGGCCGACCACCGATCACCTGATCTTCGTCAAGGTCGCCACCGGTATCGGCGCCGGCATCATCTCGGACGGGCGCCTGCTGCGCGGCGCGCAGGGCATCGCCGGCGACTTCGGGCACGTGCGCGTCGCGCGCGGCGCGGACGTGCCGTGCCACTGCGGCAACACCGGATGCCTGGAAGCGCTGGCCTCGGGCCCGGCGATCGCGCGCTCGCTCAGCGAGCGCGGTATCGCGGCGGCCGACGGCGAGGACGTCATCGCGCTCGTGAAGGCGGGCAGCCTCGAGGCGATTCAGGCCGTGCGTCAGGCCGGTCGGGATCTCGGCGAGGTGCTCACGGCATCCGTGAGCCTGCTCAACCCTTCGGTCATCACGATCGGGGGCGCCATGGCGCGCGTGGGCGAGCACCTGATCGCCGGCGTCCGCGAGGTCGTGTACCGGCATTCGATGCCGCTCGCGACCGAGCATCTCGCGATCGTGCAGTCCGTCACGGCGGGGGAGGCCGCGGTGCGCGGCGCGAGCCTGCTCGCGGTCGAACACGCGCTGAGCCCCGAGATCCTGCCCCGCAGCTTCAGCTTCGCCGAGTGACTACTCTGCGACGCGCGCGGCGATGTCGGTGCGGAAGTGCGCACCCTCGAGAGTGATCCGCCCGATCGCGTCGTAGGCCGCAGCGCGTGCCGTGGTGAAATCGGATGCCGTCGCCACGACGTTCAGCACTCGACCACCGGTGGCCACCAGGTCGCCGCCCGGTGCATCAGGGCCCGCAGTGGCGGCGTGCACGATCCGCACGCGTTCGACGGATGCCGCATCGCCCAGTCCCTCGATCGGCCGGCCCGTCTTCGGCGCCTCCGGGTAGCCCTCGCTCGCCAGGACGACGGTGATCGCCACGTCATCCGAGAACTCGGGCTGCGGCTGATCCTCCAGCGTGCCGGATGCCGCGGCGAACAGCAGTTCGGACAGCGGCGTCACCAGGCGCGGCAGCACGACCTGCGTCTCGGGGTCGCCGAACCGGGCGTTGAACTCGATGACGCGCACGCCGGACTCCGTGAGGATGAGCCCCGCGTACAGCAGCCCGATGAACGGGGTGCCCTCGGCATCCAGCTGCCGGATGACGGGAAGGGCGACCTGCTCGGTGACGAGCGAGACGAACTCCGCTTCGCTGCCGAACTGCTCGGACAGCCAGGGGAGCGGCGTGTAGGCGCCCATGCCGCCGGTGTTGGGTCCTTCGTCGCCGTCGTAGGCGCGCTTGAAGTCCTGCGCCGGGCTCAGGGCGCGCACGGTGTCGCCGTCGCTGAGGAAGAAGAGCGAGACCTCGGGGCCGGAGAGGAACTCCTCGACGAGCACGGGGCCTTCGGGCAGGTAGTGCGCCGCATGCGCCAGCGCCTCCGCCCGGTCCGAGGTCACGACGACGCCCTTGCCGGCCGCCAGCCCGTCGGCCTTCACGACGTGCGGTGCGCCGAAGTCGTCGAGCGCCGTTTCGACGTCGGCGATCGTCGCCGCGCGCACGGCGCGACCGGTGGGGACGCCGGCGGCATCCATGATCCGCTTCGAGAAGGCCTTCGAGCCCTCCAGCTGGGCGGCCGCCTTGCCGGGGCCGAACACCGGAATGCCCCGCTCACGCAGCACATCGGCGACACCAGCGACGAGCGGTGCCTCCGGGCCGATCACGACGAGGTCGATCGCGCGCGTGTTCGCGAACGAGGTGACCGCGGCGCCGTCGAGCGGGTCGAGGGACGCGAGGGTCGCGTCCTGCGCGATGCCGGCGTTGCCGGGCGCGGCGAAGATCTCATGCTCCGCGCTCTCCGCTCGAAGGGCGAGGATGATCGCGTGCTCACGGGCACCGGAACCGAGGACGAGGATCTTCACCCCTCCAGACTACCGACCCGGCGTGCGACGCTTCAGATCGTGACGGGGCGCTCGTCGCCGTGATTCCACGGGACGTTCCACCCGCAGGCCTCGAAGAGCCCGTCCAGCACCATCGCGGTGAAGCCCCACACGATCGTGCCGTCCACGTCGAAGGCCGGACCGCTGAACCGCAGGCCGCCGCGCTCGATCACGGAGGTGAACCGCGTCGCCGGATCGAGCAGCTGCGCCACCGGGACCCGGAACACCTCGACGGTCTCGGCGTGATCGACGGCGGCGACGTCGGACGGTCGCCGCCACCAGCCCAGCACCGGTGTCACCCGATGGTTGCTCGCCGCGAGCGGGATCTCCGGCAGCGTCGCCAGAATCTCGACGCCCGTCGGGTCGAGCCCGGTCTCCTCTTCGGCCTCGCGCAGGGCCGTCGCCGCGGCATCCGCATCACCGTCCTCGCGTCCGCCACCCGGGAAGGACACCTGGCCGGGGTGCGAGGACAGCGTGGGCGCTCGCCGCTGCAGCAGGACATCGAGATCGCGGGCGACCGCGGCACCCGGTGCCGACGACGGGATGCTGTCGAGCACGCCGAACAGGATGAGCACGGCCGCTTCGCGCGCCGCGTCCGGGTCGGCGAGCCGGGGGAACGGACCGCCCCAGTCGTGCGCAGCGGTCGCCGCCAGCAGCTCGGCTCTCGCGCCGGCCGGATGCTGCGGATCGGTCATTCCCCGAGCCTACGACGCGGTCCGGACACCGGCACCCACGACCGGCACAACCGTAGGCTTCCGGTATGAGGAGATCGGCACGCGCAATCGCACTCGCCGGCGCCATCTGTCTGCTCGCCGGATGCGCTTCCCCGTCGGAGCCGCTGCCCAGCGGGGCGCCGCTCGACGCGAGCGCCGACGGCCCGCGCGCGGAATTCGTGGATGCCGGCGCCTCCGGGGTGGCGATCGTCGACGGCGACGACTGGACGCTCCCGGCATCCGCCCTTCCTGTGTCGAACTCCGGATTCTTCTCGGAGGAGACGAACGACGACGAGCGCGTTCTCGTGCACGCGGTCGATGTGACCTGGGCTCAGCTGCAGCCGACCGAGGAAGGGCCGATCGATCGCACAGCGACCGGCGAGGCGCAGGGGATGGACCTCGCCTCCCTGGATGAGCAGCTCGCCGAACCAGGCGACTTCTGGATGCGTCTGTTCGCGAGCGGGGAGACCTGGGCGCCGGAGTGGGTCGCGGACGGCTGCGACGTCTCCGCCTACGGTCCGGAGGACGGTCAGGAGCATCTGCCGATCTGGGATGAATGCGTCTGGGGCCACCTCCTCGACACCTACCGCGCGGTCTTCGTCGAGCTCGGCCTCGCCGACGATCCGCGGCTGCGCTTCGTCTACGTCCCCGGTGCGTTCGACTGGGCCGAGTTCGACTACGACATCGTGTCGGATGCCGTGGACGCCGGCGACCTCGACGAGGAGAACTATCTCGACTGGTACGACCACGCCTGGACCGACCTCGTCGACCTGTTCGGCGAGAACGCGGACAAGCTCGTCTTCACCGGGGAGGACTATCCGTGGGGGCCGTTCGGCGCGGCCGACGACCTGCTCGCAGCGGATGCCGTGGCCGAGGGGCTCGGCATCCGCAACGGCATCACCGAGGTGTCCAACTTCCACCTCTCCGAGGCGCCGGCGTTCGGCTCGGCCGTGCAGCCGGACGGCCATCTGGTGGTCGACGAGTCGTTGCCGATCCACGCGGGCGACCGGATCGTCGCGACCGAGAACGAGTGCTTCGACGACTGCGGCTACTTCACGAGCGATCCGTACTACGCGATCCGCCAGGCGAACCTGAAGGCGCTGCAGCTCCGCGTGAATTGGCTGTACGTCGTGCCGGAGGACTCCTCCCTCGCCGAACACCCGGAGCACTGGGACTGGGTGCGCCTCTCGCTGGGTCAGAAGCCCGAGACCTCGGCCGACGCGTGGGCGGCTTTCCGCGACGCCGAGGACACCTTCTGGGCCGACCAGGAGTTCCCTCGTGCGTGGGAATCTCAGCCCTGGGTGCGCAACCTCGAACGCTGGCTCGTCCAGGTGGATGAGCCGGGATCCATCGCGCACCGCACCGACGCCGATGTTCATGCCGGTGAGGTCGAAGCCGAGAACGGCACGGCCCATGAAGGACTGTCGACCGATGTCGGTGCGGGCGACACCGGATTCGTGCTGGAGGTGGACGAGGACTTCGCGGCATCCACGATCGGCGACACGGTGCTCAAGGTGACCTTCCTCGACGCGGGCACCGGCCCCTTCGCGATCGAGACCGAGGCCGGGGCATCGGTGCAGGTCGAGCGCACCGGCGGCGGCGGATGGCGCACGGCGACCGTCGCGCTTCCCGACGGCGCAGTGAAGGCCGACGCGACCCGCCTGCGGATCTCGCTCGCCGCCGGTGCGGACGATCTCGTCGTGCGCTTCGTCCGGCTCGTGCGCGACCCCGCCGCGTAGCTTCAGAACAGTTCTCTCGCGACGAGGGCTCCTAGAGTGGACGCATGGCGCGGAAGATCGACATCGTGACGGGGCGGGCGGCGCTCGCCGCCGTCGGCGCCGCCCGCGAGATCGACACGGCCCCCGCCCGCACCGACCTCGCCACGGCCGTGCGCTACCTGCTGCAGCTGCTCGACGAGAAGGCTCCGGGCAACAGCGTCGAGGTCCGCGTACCGCCCTTCGGTGCGGTGCAGGTCGTGCAGGGTCCGCGGCATACGCGGGGGACTCCGCCGAACGTGGTCGAGATGGACGCCGCCACCTGGATCGACGTCGCCACCGGTGCCGAGGCCTGGACGGCTGCCGCGGCATCCGGGCGGGTGAGCGCCTCGGGCATCCGCGCGGATCTCGCCGATCTGCTGCCACTTCGGCCCTGAGCCGCGCGCGGGCGCACGCACAGCCGCGCGGTGGGAGAATAGAGGCATGAACTCCACCGAATCCCACGAGACCGTCGAGGCGACCGTCCGGCGCGTACCGCGGTTCGGCGTGTTCATGGGCCTCGGCATCGTGCTCGGCATCATCGCGGCCGGGATCGTCACGATGACCGGCAGCTATGAGGAGTCCGCGGCGCTCGGCGTCGTCTACCCGCCCAGCCAGGTGTTCGGCTTCGCGCTGCTGTGGACCGTGCCGATCGGCCTCGCTCTCGGTGGCGTCGCAGCGCTCGTCCTCGAGCGCGTCGCACGTCGCCATGACCGCGTCGTGCGCGTCGACCGCGAGACCGTGGTCGCTGACGACGAGACCGCCTGACGCTCAGGCGAGTTCGGCGATCACCGGCCGAATCGCGGTGTCGAACGCCACGACGTCACGCCGCAGGCCGTCGGTCACGGCGACGGTGAGCGCCCCGATCCACCAGATCCCGCGCTGCGAGAACGGCAGCACCTGCACGTTCAGCTCGAACGAATGCGCTCGGCGCCCGATGTCGCGCTCGAACTCCGCGATCGCGGACGCGTACGCACGGTAGGCATCGCCGCCCGTGGCATTGCGCATGGTGTCCGAGTAGCGGCGGTGCGCGTTGCGCGCGTAGCGCAGGGTCGCCTCCGCATGCGGAGCGATCGCCGCGCGCAGCTCCTCAGCGCCGGCCTGGGGGAGCGCCACCAGGGTGTCGAAGCCGTCGACCAGTTCGAGCGGTACGGATGCCGGGTGCGCACGCGGCTCGACCGTCATGTCCCAGTACTCCCGCCACTGCCGCTCGAGCGGGGGCGTGGCGTCCACGGCATCCGGAGCGCGCACCGTCAGGTCGCGCAGCATGGGCAGATCGTCCGGAACGCGGATGCCCAGCTCCTGGCGCAGAGCGAGCGCGACGAGCACAGGGACGCTCGCATCCTCGCGAATGAGCCATTGCGGCTTCTCGGACATAGACCCATCGTAGGAGGACTGGCAGTCCCTGGGCATCCGCGGATTCCCGGGGCCCTCAGCGGCGGTAGTCTTGAGGGGTGGCTGCCTCTCCCACCAATCCCTATGCCGAAGCCGGTGTCGACACCGCTGCCGGTGATCTCGCCGTCGAACTCATGAAGTCGTCCGTGCGCGCGACGCACGGTCCCGAAGTGCTCGGCGGTGTCGGCGGATTCGCCGGCCTCTTCGACGCGTCGGCGCTGCTGAGCTATCGCAAGCCGCTGCTCGCGACGAGCACCGACGGCGTCGGCACAAAGGTCGCGATCGCGCAGGCGATCGACAAGCACGACACGATCGGCCAGGACCTCGTCGGCATGGTCGTCGACGACATCGTCGTGGTGGGTGCGAAGCCGCTCTTCATGACCGACTACATCGCCTGCGGCAAGGTGGTGCCCGAGCGCATCGCGGACATCGTCCGCGGCATCGCCGACGGCGCAAAGGCCACCGGAACGGCGCTCGTCGGCGGCGAGACCGCTGAGCACCCCGGACTCCTCGGCCCCCGCGACTACGACGTCGCCGGCGCCGCCACCGGCATCGTCGAAGCGGATGCCGTACTGGGCGCCGAACGCGTCGTCGACGGCGATGTCGTGCTGGCGCTGGGCTCCAGCGGGTTGCACTCCAACGGCTACTCCCTCGTCCGGCACATCGTCGCGGGCGCCGGCCTCGGCTACGGCGACAACGCCGCCGACTTCGGTGCCACCTGGGGTGAGGTCCTCCTCGAGCCGACCCGCCTGTACACGCTGCCGCTGCTGCGCCTCATCGAAGCACTCGGTCCCTCGGCAGGCGCGGGGGTCGGGGCGGTCCACGCGCTCAGCCACGTCACCGGTGGCGGCATCGCCGCCAACCTCGCGCGCGTCCTGCCGCAGGGCAGCTGGGCCGAGGTCGACCGGTCGACCTGGTCGCCCAGTCCCGTCTTCCGCGTGCTGAGCGACATCGCCGGTGCGTCGCTCGAGTCGACGGAGGGCACCTGGAACCTCGGCATCGGGTTCCTCGCCGTCGTCGACGCCGCGAAGAAGGATGCTGCGATCAGCGCCCTGGCCGCCGAGGGCATCCCCGCCTGGCAGGTCGCGACGGTCTCGATGTCCGGCCGACCGGACGGTCATTTCGAAGAGGGCGCCAAGGGCGTCGATGGCGGAGCTGTGCGTCTGGTCGGCGCATACGCGGACGGAGCGAAGTAACACCCCATGTGCGGCATTGTCGGAATCGTCGGGAACGCCCCGGTCAACCAGGACATCTACGACGCTCTGCTGCTGCTGCAGCACCGCGGTCAGGACGCGACGGGCATCGCCACGGCCGAGTCCAACGGCGTCATGCACATGGCCAAGGCATCAGGAATGGTGCGCGAGGCGTTCCGCACCCGCGACATGCGGTCCCTGCTCGGCAACGTCGGCCTCGGTCACGTCCGCTACGCCACGAAGGGCACGGCGTCGAGCGAGGAGGAGGCACAGCCGTTCTACGTGAACGCGCCGTACGGCATCATCCTCATCCACAACGGCAACCTCACCAACACGCGTGAGCTCACCGCGGACATGGCGCACCGCTACCGCCGTCATCTGAACTCCTCGAGCGACACCGAACTGCTGCTGAACGTGCTCGCCGGCGAACTGCAGGAGACCACCTCGCTGGTCGACCTCGACCCCGAGCGCATCTTCGAGGCCGTCGCCCGCACGCACGAGCGCATCGAAGGCGCCTACGCCGTGATCGCCGTGATCGCCGGTTACGGCCTGCTCGCGTTCCGCGATCCCTTCGGCATCCGTCCGCTCATCCTCGGCAAGCGACCGTCGACGGTCCCCGGCGCCGAAGGGCGCGACGAGTGGGTCGTGGCGAGCGAGTCCCTCGTGCTCGAGAACGGCGACTACGAGGTCGTCCGCGACGTCGAGCCCGGTGAGGCCGTGTTCATCACGACCGAGGGCGAGCTCTTCTCGCGTCAGTGCGCACCCGCGACGCAGCTCGCCCCATGCGCGTTCGAGTACGTCTATCTCGCCCGCCCCGACTCGATCATGAACGGCATCTCGGTCTACGAGTCGCGCCTGCGGATGGGCGACAAGCTCGCCGACACGATCGCCAAGCACGTGCCGCTCGACGAGATCGACGTCGTCATGCCGATCCCGGACTCCTCGCGCCCCGCGGCCATGGAGGTTGCCCGCAAGCTCGGCATCGAGTACCGCGAGGGCTTCTACAAGAACCGCTACGTCGGACGCACGTTCATCATGCCCGGCCAGGCGGTTCGCAAGAAGAGCGTGCGGCAGAAGCTGAACGCCATGTCGACCGAGTTCCAGGGCAAGAACGTCCTGCTCATCGATGACTCGATCGTCCGCGGCACCACGAGCAAGCAGATCATCCAGATGGCACGGGATGCCGGGGCACTGTCGGTGACCTTCGCGTCTGCGGCTCCGCCCATCCGGCATCCGCACGTCTACGGCATCAACATGCCGTCGCGTCACGAATTGGTGGCCTACGGTCGTACGATCCCCGAGATCGCCGAGGCGCTGGGCTGCGACCACCTGGTCTACCAGGAGGTCGACGACCTCAAGGCGGCGATCACCGAGGGGTCGGCTGTCAGCGACCTGGACCTCAGCCCGTTCGACGGGCAGTACGTCACCGGCACCGTCTCGGACGAGTACCTCGGCTGGGTGGAAAGCACGCAGACGTCGTGAATCCCGACGTGAGTGCGCGTCCGCTCTGGCGAGGACGAGCACTCGCCGTCCTCGGCATCGTCCTGTGCGCGTTCTCGCTGCGCTCCGCTGTCGCGTCGCTGTCTCCGCTGATCGACCACATCGCGGCGGACTTCCCGCTGTCGTCGACCGTGGTCGGACTCATCGGGACCGCGCCGCCGGTGTGCTTCGCGATCTTCGGCCTGGCCACGCCATCGCTGGAGCGCCGCCTCGGGCTGGAGCGCGTCATGCTCCTTGCGCTCGCCGCGATCACGGCCGGGCTCGTGCTGCGTGCGCTGTCGGTCGATGCCGTGACGCTCATGCTGACCACGGCGCTGATCTTCGCGGGCGTCGGCATGGGCAACATCCTGGTCCCGCCGCTGGTGAAGAAGTACTTCCCCGACCGGCTCGGGCTCATGATGACGCTGTACACGACCGTGATGTCGGTGTCGACCTTCGTGCCTCCGCTCATCGCGGTTCCGGTGGCGGATGCGTCGGATTGGCGCCTCTCGCTCGGGCTGTGGAGCGTGTTCGCCCTCGCGGGTCTCATCCCGTGGATCGTGATGCTCGCGCGCGCCCGCACGGAAGCCGTGGATGCCGTGCCGGTGCGGGCGACGACGGCCGACGAGGGCGGGCTCGATCCGGTCACGCTCGCCACCGGTCCGATTCGGATCGCGCCAACGGGGGCCCGTGTGTTCGCCCGCCTCGCCCGGCTCCCGCTGGCCTGGGCGATCGCGATCGTGTTCGGCACATCGTCGACCATGGCGTACGTCTCGTTCGCCTGGCTGCCGAGCATCGTGACCGGTGTCGCCGGCGTCGACGCCACCACGGCAGGGCTGCTGCTCTCGCTGTTCGCGTTCATGGGCTTGCCGTCATCGCTGCTCGTGCCCGTGCTCGTGGTGCGGTTCCAGGCGACCAGGGCCATCTTCCTCGTCGCCGCGGTGAGCGGCCTCGTCGGAATCGTCGGGCTGCTGCTCTTCGCGAATCCGGTGACGGTATGGATCTGGATCGCCCTGTTCGGTCTGCTGCCGATGATGTTTCCGCTGGCGCTCGTACTCATCAGCATCCGCGCGCGCACGCCGGAGAGTGCGGTTGGGCTGAGCAGCTTCGTGCAGAGCATCGGCTACCTGCTGGCGGCGGCCTTCCCGTTCATCGTCGGCATGCTGCACGACGCGACGGATGCCTGGACCGCCCCGCTCCTTCTGCTGGCCGCCGTGGTGATCGTGGCGGTGCCGTTCGGTCTTATCACGGCGCGCCGCCGCACGGTCGAGGACGAGTGGGAGTTGCGGCACGGCCGCTGGTGACCACGACGGCGCGGTTGATAGGTTCGATTCCGACACGGCCGCGACACGAAACGGATGCCATGGAACTCAACGTCAGCCCGCTCACCCTCGGTACGTCCGGTCTCGGACGCAATACGGAACCGGGCTCGGCCGAAGAAGAAGCGGCCGTCGCGACGGCGATCGATCTGCTCACCAGCGGTCACGCGTTCGTCGACACCTCCAACAACTACGCGGCGACGCGCTCGGAGGCCGTGCTCGGCCTCGCGATCGCCCGGCTGGGTGCGGATGCCGGGACGAAGGTGATCTCGAAGGTCGACTGCGATCCGGCCACCGGCGCCTTCGACCGCGACCGCGTTCTGCGCTCCTTCGACGAGACGACGGCGCGACTCGGCGTCGACCGACTGCCGCTGCTGCACCTGCACGACCCTTACACGGTGACGTTCGAGGAGGCGATGCAGCCGCAGGGGGCCGTCGCCGGACTCATCGAGCTGCGCGACTCCGGCCGCGTCGGTGGGATCGGCGTGGCCGCGGCACCCATCCCGCTGATGGCACGCTACGTCGGCACCGGGCTCTTCGACGCCGTGCTCATCCACAACCGCTTCACCGCGGTGGACCAGTCCGCGGCCCCCGTGTTCGCCGATGCGCGCGAGCGCGGGATGACGGTCTTCAACGCCGCCCCGTTCGGCTCGGGCATCCTGGTGAGCGGCGCGCGCGAGGGTGCCATCTACGAGTACCGGGCGGCATCGCCGGAGCTCATCGCCTGGGTCGAGCGGCTGGAGCAGGTGTGCGCCGTGCACGCGGTGCCGCTCGCCGCGGTGGCGCTGCAGTACTCGGTGCGTTCAGCACTCGTGGACTCCACCGTCGTCGGCGTAGCGAAGCCGGGGCGCCGGGCGCAGTCGGACGAGCTTCTGGCCACCCCGATTCCCGATGCGCTCTGGACCGAGCTGGAGGCACTCGGCGCAGCTCCGTCGCCGATCGACGACAGCCGCTACGCCTGAGCCGGCAGGCTCAGCCCCGTACGACCGCATCGCCGAGACGGATCACTCCGCCCCGACCGGAGGCGTCGTCGACGTCTCCGCTCACACCGGGCAGCAGCAGGAGTCGACCCAGCGTCGGCTCCTGCTGGCCGATGCGCGACGTGAGCGTCGTGAGGACCTTGGCGTCGCGGATGCCGGTGTCCGGGTTGGCGTGCGTCGCGAGGCAGCGGACGATGGGTCCGGCGACGGCGAACCGCACCTCGCCGATGCGCACCTCGCCCGTCCAGTCGAGCTCGTCCCACGCCTCCACACCGTCGATCACGATGTTGGAGCGGAAGCGGCGGTCTTCGATCTCCTGCTCGAGCGCCGAGCCGAGAGCCGCGACACTCGCCGTGCTGTGCACGGACACGTAACCGCGGTCGCGATCCTGGAACCGCGCGCGCTCACCGTCTCCCACCAGCACGATCGGCAATCGCCCAGGACGCCGCAGCCGCTTCGCCTCGGCTGACTCGTTCACGAACGCGGTCACCGCCTCCGACAGCTCGCGCCGGCCGTCGGCATCCAGGCCCGCGTCGACGAGCAGACGGTCTCCGCGCATGATGCGCACCCGCTTGGCGGCGTCGTCGTACGTCAGGCGCAGCTCGGCGAGCGTCGGGAAGGTCTCCAGCGCGAGCCCTTTGGACTTCGGCCACGAATCCAGGCCGTCCCGTATCTCGGGGGTGGCGGCGTCCGCGAACCGGAATGCGAGCACGCGGTCGCCCGCGACGCGGCCGTCCGGCTGGATCGTCAGCGCATCGCGCGAATCAGGCGTGAAGCCTTTGATGGGGTGACGGTAGAGCGCGACGACGCGGGGCATGACAGCATCCTTCCATCCCGGGCGTGCTGCTCGCGGGTACGGCGATGACCCCGCCGCGGGTGCGACGGGGTCATCGATGAACGAACTCGGCGGCTACGCCTTTTCGAGTTCGTCCTCGTCTTCGTCTGCGTACTCGTCGGCCCATTTGTCGACGTAGGCGTTCTCGTCCGAGTCGCTCGGATGACCCAGCTCGCGCTCCAGCGCAGAGTAGTTCACCGAAGGACTGTACGCCTTGAGTTCGCGGGCGATCTTGGTGTGTTTCGCCTTCTGACGGCCACGGCCCATGCGCGAGACCCCCTCACGATCTAAGCTGCGGGCGGCTGAGACCCGCGCATTCACGACACCGGCTGAGGGCCGGTAAGAGTAGCATTCAGGATAGCACGATGGCCAGAGCCACTGGCCGTTCGAGACCCGGGGAGGGGAACGATCCGCATGTCAGATGCCGGTTCCACGTCGTCCGAAGAAGTCGTCCAGAACAGTGAGCTGCAGAATGCCGTGATCGTCGGCGTGCAGCCGGAGCAGAGCCCGCGTGTTCTGCAGCAGGCGGTCCACTACGCCTCAATTCTCGGGGCGCCACTTGTGGTGGTCCACGTCGATGTCACGCGCTTCGTGACGTACGAGGACCCGGACGGCTACGTGCATTCGGCCCCGATCGACATGAATATCGAAACCGGTGCCGCGGAGTTCCAGCATGTCACCGAGACAGCGACGAAGGCGCTGGAGGGCACCGGACTCACGTGGACCGCACGTCAGCTCGTCGGCGACCCGGCCCTCGCGATCAAGCAGCTCGCGGGCAAGCTCGACGCGCAGCTCATCGTCATCGGCACCCGCAAGCGCGGCTTCGGCGAATCGATCCGGGAGTTCTTCACCGGTTCGGTCGCCGCGCGTCTCGCGCATCGGCAGCACCGCTCGATCCTGGTCGTCCCGCTGGACGAGCCGGTGCCGGACGACCAGGCCGAGATCTGGGCCGAGTAGGACTCAGCCGTTCAGTGCGCGGGTGACGCCCTTCGCGGCGGCATCCAGAGCGCTCTCCAACTCGCTGACGACGGATGCCGAGAGTGCGCCGCCACGGGCGACGTGCGTGCGCAGATCGCTGCGGATGCGCGCCCGGAAGGCGTTGACCACGGCATCCGCTCGGCCGAGCTCTTCGCGGCTCGCGACGCGCGGATCATCGGGGCCGGTCGCTCGCTGACGGGATGCGGAGCCCTTGCGCTCCTCGTTCGCGGCGGCGGCGAGATCAGCGCGGAGGCTCTTCATCGCCTCCTGCACGCTCTGGCGCACCTCGTTCGCGATGAGCCGGACGGAATCGGCCAGGTCGTTCTCGATGCCGGCGAGATCGTCTTCGCGGGAGGAGAGCTCGGCGCGTCCGGCATCCGTGATCGCGTAGATGGTGGTGCGGCCGTCGACCGTCTTGGTGACGAGGCCCTCTTCCTCGAGCTTGGCGAGCCGGGGATAGATGGTGCCGGCGCTCGGGGTGTAGGTGCCTCCGGTGCGGTCGGTCAGCGCCTGGATGATCCCGTAGCCGTGCTGCGGAGACTCCGCGAGCAGCGACAGCAGGTAGAGGCGCAGATCGCCGTGGGAGAAGACCGCGGGGCTCATGCTTCCCACTCCGCATCGTCGGCGACGGTGCGCACGGGCTGACGGAGCACCGTGATGTCGCCGGAGACCGAGTTGGTGCGGATGTCGACGAAGCGGCCGGCCAGCTCGCCGGCCGAGCCTGTGTAGTTCGTGGGTCCGCTGGAGCCGCGGTCGATGCCGTCGATCAGCACGCGACCGCTCATGGAGCGCATCACGTAGTTGGCGGGCAGGGTCTCCTCGAGCCGGATCGTGCTGTTGCCGGCGACGGTGTTCAGGTTGATCGTGTTGACGTTGCCCGTGGCATCCGCCCAGATCGCGCCCGAGACGGTGTCGACCGTGATCTTGCGGACCGAACCCGTCACCGCGACGTCACCGGAGACGCTGTTCGCGCTGAGGGAGCCGGTCAGTTCACGGATCTGGACGTCACCGGAGACCGTGTTCACTGACAGGTCGCCGGTGTGGGTGTCGACGATGATGTCTCCGGAGACGGTGTTGAGCTTCGCGTCATTGGCGAGGCCCGAGACCAGGGCGCCGGCGTTGACGACGCCGAGGTTCAGGGCGATTCCGCGCGGGACGGCGACGCTGATCTCGACCTTGGGGCCTCCGGAGCCGAAGTTGCGGAACACCTCGAGGAAGTTGTCCCAGCCGATCTGGGGGTGATCGATCTCGATCTGGGTGCCGTCCGATTCGATGCGCAGGTCCTTGGTCGTCACGCCGTGCACCTCGATGCGGATGCCGGGTTCGTCGTGTGCGACGACATCGACCTGACCGCCGACGAGGCCGATCTTCAGCTTGGTCGCCTGGGCGATGTCGATGACGCGTTCCTCGCCGGGGGCGATGAGCCACTTCTCGGTCATGTTCGTCTCTCCTGAGTCCGGGCGATATCGAGATATATCGCGTGTGGCGAGAATAACACGATATATCTCGAGTTTGTCAAAGTCTTCTTCCGAATCTGCTTGACCTTGACGCAACGTCAACTTCTACGGTGGAGATATCGCGAACGGAAGGGAGGATGCCGTGGGCATACGCGACTGGTCCATCCAGGAGATCGCGCGGTTGGCCGGGACGACGAGCCGGACACTGCGTCACTATGACGACATCGGACTGCTGACGCCGACGCGCATCGCGCACAACGGCTATCGGCACTACGACGAAAGCGCGCTCGTGCGGCTGCAGCGCATTCTGCTGCTGCGGGAACTCGGACTCGGGCTCCCGCAGATCGCGGAGGTGCTCGACGCCGGCTCCCCGAGCTCGTCGACGGGCGCCGAGGCATCCGCTCTCGAGACCCACCTCGCGCTGCTGCGCGAGGAGCAGAACCGGCTGACGCGGCAGATCGCGTCGGTCGAATCCACCATCGATGCATTGAGAGGAGGTGAAGAACTCATGGCAGAGGACATGTTCGACGGCTTCGACCACACCCGCTACAAGGAGGAGGTCGAGGATCGTTGGGGCAAGAAGGCCTACGCCGACAGCGACCGTTGGTGGCGCAGCATGACGGATGCCGAGCGCGCCGATTGGCGGCAGTTGGTGTCCGATCTCGGGCGCGACTGGATCGCCGCCGCCGAGAGCGGCGTCGATCCGGCATCCGATGAGGCGCAGGCGATCGCGGCCAGGCACGTGCACTGGCTGACCGGCGTGCCCGGTACGCCGGCGGCCGCCCTTCGACAGGCTCAGGGGCCGGATGACGCGGTCAAGGGTTACGTGATCGGGCTCGGCGAGATGTACGTCGCCGACCCGCGCTTCGGCGCGAACTACGCGACGCGCGACGGAGGCACCGCTGGTGCGGAGTTCGTCCGCGATGCGCTCCGCATCTACGCGGAGGCGAACCTGTAGACCCGGCTGGGCGGGCACATGGGCGGAGAAGGCTCTGGGATCGCGACAGGGCGTTCTCCGCTCCCGTCCGTCCCATTGGCTGACGCGGGAATCGGCGACGTGCGGGGCGTGCGGCGCCTGGTCGGGCTGAGAGGCCTATGGTCGAGTCATGCGCGACCGTCGTCGGGGCACCAGGATACCGCCGGTGTTCGCCGCGGCCGCGCTGAGCTATCTGCTCAACTGCCTGCTCGGCGGGGCGGTCGCGACGAGGCTCATCGACACGCGCCGGTTCCGCTGGCTGCATCACGCCCTGTTCATCCTGACCGCCGCATCCACGGTCGTCGCACTCAGCTCGGCGCTGTGGCGCATCCCCCGCAGGCCGAACCGTCGCGCGGCGGTCGCTCTGGCGCCCGCGCTCAGCCCGCTGGCCGTGATCCCGTTCGCCGGAACGCGCGGACGCCGGCATCCGCTCGTGGCGCTCTCGGCCGCGCCGTTCTTCGCTGCCGGACTCATCCTGGCGATCGATCCAGACAGAAGGAAGTGACCCGCATGGATCTGCTCGATGCCATCCGTCGCCGCAAGACCACGAACGGGGCCTTCCTTCCCGATCCGGTCTCGGAGGAGCACCAGCGGCTGCTTCTCGAGGCCGCCAGTCGTGCACCCTCTCAGCTGAACAGCCAGCCGTGGCGGTTCGTCGTGATCGAGAGCCCCGACACGATCCGCGAGATCGCTCGGGTGTCGGGCGAGAGCATGACCGATGTCATGTCCAACGGAACGTTCTTCGAACGGTACAAGCCGTATTTCCGCTTCAGTCAGGCCGAGATGGATGAGAAGCGCAGCGGCATGCTCTTCGACAAGCTGCCGGCTCCGCTGCGACCGTTCACCGGCCAGGTGTTCACGAAGCGCGGGCAGACGCTCATGAACGCGCTCGGCGTGCCCAGGACCCTCGGCGCCGAGAACCGTCGGCTCGTCGCGGGGTCGCCTCTGCTGCTCGGGGTGATGCTCGATCGCAGCGAATACCGCCCTGGGCAGTTGTCGTCGTTCTACTCGGTGTTCAGCATGGGGGCCGCAATGGAGAACGTGTGGCTCACGACCGTCGAACTCGGGATGGGCATCCAGTTCATCTCGTTCCCTATGGAGGCGCCGGGGCGCTGGGACGAGATCGTGAAGCTGTTGCGCGTTCCTGACGATCTGGAGCTCATGGCCGTGTACCGACTGGGCTACCTGCCGCCGGAACAGCGTCGCCCCGCGATCGACTGGACGAGCAGCCAGCGCAAGCTCGTCTCGCAGTACGTCTACCGCGAGACGTGCGACACTCCGCAGAGCGGCTGGGACGTCGAGCGGCAGAGCTGAGGTCACTCTCCAGGTGAACGGGGCAGGCGAGGGATGTCGCGCAGCGCCGGACCTTCGATGCGCGTGCCGTCCGCGGTGAAGCGGGAGGCGTGCAACGGGCAGTCCCACGTGCACTCGGCATCGTTCCACTCCAGAACGCCGCCCAGGTGAGGGCAGACCGCGTCGACGGCCCGCGTGACGCCGCCCACCGTGGAGATGCCCACCGGTCGGCCCCGGCGATGGGCGACCACGCCGGTGCGCTCTGCCGGGCGGATCACGGGCACGGGTCTGCTCGCCGCTCCCGCCCAGCCGACGGCGAACGAGCGCGCGACCCTGCCGGCCTCGGCGAGGCCGCGGCCGAGGTCGGCAGGGACCGTGAGGCGGGTGCCGAGTGTCCGCATCCAGGTCGACTCCTCGCGGCGAGGGGTCCCGAGGATCTCCGCTGTGAGGCGCAGAGCGGCCGCCGGCGCGTTGGACAGCCCCCATTTCCCATAGCCGGTCGCGAATCGGATGCGGCCCAGACCGCGCGGCATCGCGCCGACGAAGGGGACGAGATTGTGGGACTCGTAGTCCTGCGCGGACCAACGATGCGTCTCCTCGGCGCCGTCGAAGTGCTGCCGTGTCCACTCGACCAGATCCTCCACGGCCGCCGACTCCGCCTCCGAGCGGCCGATGGGGTGACCATTGCCGCCGACGACGAGGTTGGTTCCTGCGGGGCCATCCGCTGCCGCGACCGGACGGACGGAACGCGTCGGTCCGTCGACGGAGATGAACGTGCCCTCGGGGACGGCCCCGGGTACGCGGAACGACACGCAGTACGACCGGAGCCCGCGCGTCTTGGTGAAGTAAAGGCCCCGATCGACGATCGGCGTGCCGGTCGCCAGCACGACGTGCTCGGCGAACAGCGGACCGGAGGAGGTATCGACGCGGGGAGCGGGCAGCGCGTGCGCTCCGGTGGCTCGAGTGCGCGTACGCAGCGTTCCGCCCTCCGCGAGGAGCGCCTCGGCCATCGCGCGAGCGAGCCGCATCGGGTCGATCGCGATCTGATCGTCCAGCGCAACCGCGCCGACGAGGGGGAACAGCACCTCCGGAAGGTCGGCGGCCTCCAGCAGACGCGTGTGCAGGCCCGCCTCTCGCGCCGCGGCGTGCTGACGATGCACGGCGTCGAGCCCTTCCCTGGTCTGCGCGTACGAATGATCCGTGCGCCTCGAGAATTCGACGCCTGCGGACTCGGCGAAGGAGGTCAGCCACTGCATCCCCGCACGGTTGGCATCCACATAGGCCGCGACGAGGGCAGCGGGGTGGTGGCGCCGCAGCGCGGCGAGCCGCTCGCCCTGGAGCAACGACACCTTGCCGGTGTTCGCGCCGGACGCGAGTTCGGCGATCCCTCCGGCATCGATCACAGCGACGTCCATGCCGGCGCGCGTCAGCATCAGCGCGGTCGCCAGGCCGGTCACCCCCGCCCCGACGATCACGACATCATGGTGGCTCCCCGGTTCGAACGGCGAGCCCATCGGCGCGGTCTGATCGGTCTTCCACAACGGCATCATGGCCTCAGTCAACGGACCGCGTCCGCTCGGCTCCACAGCCTTGACATTCGTGCGGGGCGGTGGGACGCGCCGGGGATAGAGTGGCGGCGTGACCCTCCGCCGCCTGCTGCTCGTGGTGGTCGGAGGGATGCTCGGCTCCGCGGCACGATTGGCCGTCGGACTGTGGCTGCCCGATCACGGAGGCTTCCCCGTCGCGATCCTCGCGGTCAACGCGAGCGGTGCTCTGCTGCTCGGGATGCTGTCGGCGCGCGTGCCGGCGTCAACGGATCTCCGCGTGTTCCTCGGCACCGGCATCCTCGGCGGATTCACCACCTACAGCGCTCTCACCGTCGGTGCCGTCGGACTCTGGAGCAGCGCCCCATGGCTCGCCGCCGGGTATGCCATCGCGAGCCTCGCGCTCGGGATCCTCGCGGCGGCAGCGGGGACGCAGATCGCCGCCCCGCGCGGGAGGCGCCGATGACACCTCTGCTCTTCCTATGTGCTTCGCTCGCCGGGGGAGTCGGCGCCGGACTGCGATATCTCGCCGATGCCGGGGTCGCTCGCGCGCTGCGAAACACGACGAGCGGGCGCTTCCCCTGGGGGGTGCTCGTCGTGAACCTCACCGGCTCTTTTGCGCTCGGCCTCGTCACGACAGCGCTGCCGGATGCCGCATTCCTCATCGGCGCCGGCCTGCTCGGCGGCTACACGACTTTCAGCACGGCAATGGTCGACACCTTCGCCCTGTGGCGCGATGGCGAACGGCCGGCATCCGCCTTCAATGCGATCGGGATGCTCGTGCTCGGGCTGCTCTTCGCCGGTCTCGGGCTCGCGGTCGGCGCCCTCCTCGGATGATGTCGGTTCACAGCATCCTCTCAAATGCCGCCGTGTGAAACTGTACAAAAGTACAGAACCGGCAACGGGGGAGTCGAGATGAGCGCAGGCATCCGCCGCAGGCGCGACCCTGAGGCGCGCCGTCGTGCGATCGTCGAGGCCGCCGCCGAGCTCATCGTCGAGATCGGCGCCGACGCGATCACGCACCGCAGGGTCGCCGCGCGTGCCGGGGTCCCGCTCGGCGCCACCACTCAGTACTTCGCCACGCTCGACGATCTGAGGGATGCGGCACTCGACACGCTCGTGACCGAGGTCGATCTGCGCATCGACGCGACGCGGCAGACCGTCGTCGCCGAGGGCGTCACCCCGGCGGTGCTCGCGCGCCTCATCAGCGAGGCGATGGTCGAGGCGCGCAGCATCCAGGCCGAGCGCGCGGTCGTCACCGCCGCCGTGCACGACCCGCGCGTCCGCGAACTCGCACGGCACTGGTCCGACGAGGTCGTCGGATTCATCGCGCCGGTCCACGGCGTCGACCGCGCGCGGGCTGCCGCCGCCTTCATCGACGGCGTACTGTGGCAATCGCAGATCCATGACGAGCCGCTCGACGAAGAGCTCATCCGCGACGCCCTCGCCGGGATCCTCCGTTCCCCGGCGTCGACGTCTTCACCCGCAGCATCCGTCTGATCGACCGAGAGAGAACAGCCTTGTCGAAACTCGCCGTCCTGAGTCTGAAGAACCGCGCGCTGATCGCCCTGATCACGATCGTCGCGGCCGTCTTCGGCGGTCTCGCGCTGAACAGCCTCAAGCAGGAGCTCATCCCCTCGCTCGAGCTGCCAGCGCTCATCGTCATGACGAGCTACCCCGGTGCATCGCCCGAGGTGGTCGAGAATGACGTGTCCACGCCGATCGAGACGGCCATCCAGGGGGTGCCGGGGCTCGAATCGACCACCGCGACGAGCACGACGAACGCCTCGATCGTGCAGGCGACATTCACGTACGGCGAGAATCTCGCCACCGCTGAGCAGAAGATGCAGCAGGCGATCAACCGCATCTCGCAGCAGCTGCCGGAAGAGGTCGAGCCGCAGGTGCTGTCGGTGTCGATCGACGACCTGCCGGTGATCCAGGTCGCCGTCACCGGGTTCGACGATGCCCAGACGATTCAGGCCGATCTCGAGAACGTCGCGGTCCCCGACCTCGAGGACGTGGACGGGGTCAACGCGGCGGAGATCGTCGGCGGCGTCGGCGAGCGCGTCACCATCACCCCTGATGACGCGGCTCTCATGGAGCGCGGTGTCAGCACCCAGTCGATCACCGATGCGCTGCAGCAGAACGGCGTGCTCTTCCCCGGCGGCGAGATCACCGAGGGCGACGACACCTTCACGGTGCAGACCGGCGCCAAGCTCACCTCGGTCGACGAGATCGCCGCGCTGCCGCTCGTCGGAACGGAGGCCACGATCGGCGACGTCGCGACCGTGGCGCTCGACACCGATCCGGTCACGTCGGTCTCGCGCGTCGACGGCGAGGACGCGATCACGCTGTCCATCACGAAGCTCCCTTCGGCCAACACGGTCGAGGTCTCCACGGGAGTGATCGCGGCGCTGGACGACATCTCCGAGTCGTTCCCGGATGCCGAGTTCACGGTCGTGTTCGACCAGGCGCCGTTCATCCAGCAGTCGATCGAGACGCTCGCGACCGAGGGACTGCTCGGCCTCGTGTTCGCGGTCATCATCATCCTGGTGTTCCTGCTGTCGATCCGCTCGACCCTGGTGACGGCGATCTCGATCCCGACCAGCGTGCTGATCACCTTCATCGGTCTGCAGGCCTTCGGATACACGCTGAACATCCTCACCCTCGGCGCGTTGACGATCGCGATCGGGCGCGTGGTGGACGACTCGATCGTCGTGATCGAGAACATCAAGCGGCACTACGTCGGCGACGCCGACAAGATGAGCGCGATCGTGCTCGCCGTGCGCGAGGTGGCCGGTGCCATCACGGCATCCACCATCACGACCGTCGCGGTGTTCCTGCCGATCGTGTTCGTCGGCGACATGGTCGGCGAGCTGTTCCGGCCCTTCGCCATGACGGTGACGATCGCGATGGCCGCGTCGCTGCTGGTGGCGCTGACGATCGTGCCGGTGCTCGCGTACTGGTTCCTGCGTCCGGGCAAACCTCTGCTCGACGAGCACGGCGAGCAGATCGACCCCGAGCACCCCGATGCCCCGCCGACGGCGCTGCAGAAGGGCTACCGCCCGATCCTCAACTGGACGCTCAAGCACTCCGGCATCACGGTCGTGATCGCCGTTGTCGTGCTCGGTGCGACGCTCGCGGCCGCTCCGCTGATGAAGGTGAACTTCCTCAGCGACTCCGGGCAGAACACCATGACGGTCACGCAGGATCTCGGCCCGACCGCGAGCCTGCAGTCGCAGGACGAGGCGGCCGTCGTCGTCGAGGACGCGCTCATGGACGTCGACGGCATCGAGACCGTGCAGGTCTCGATCGGGTCCAGCGGCTCGTCGCTGCGTGACGCGTTCTCCGGTGGTGCAGGCATCAACTACTCGATCCAGACCGACCCCGACGTCGACCAGGAGCAGCTGCGCGCCGACGTGCAGGATGCCGTCGACGATCTCGGGGGCGTGGGCGACATCACGGTGGCCGCGTCTGCCGGATTCGGCAGCAGCGACATCGAGGTCGACATCACGGCTCCGAGCGCCGAGGCGCTGCAGGAGGCGACGGATGCCGTGACGGCCGAGCTCGACGGCCGCGACGGCCTCGGTACGGTCACCGACAACCTGGCTGCGTCGTTGCCGTACATCGGTGTCGTCGTCGACCGGGGCGCCGCGGCGGCCGCCGGGCTCAGTGAGGTCGCGGTCGGCTCGATCGTCTCGAGCGCCATGCAGCCGCAGCAGGCCGGATCCATCGAGCTGGACGGCACGTCCCTCACGATCTACCTGGCCGACCCCGAACCGCCGACCACGGTCGAGGCGCTGCGCGAGCTGGCCATTCCGACGCCGGTCGGCATGATCCAGCTGCAGGATGTGGCGACGGTCGAGGAGCGCGAGGGCCCGACGTCGATCACGACCCAACAGGGACGCCGGACGGCCACGGTCACGGTGCCGCCCGCATCCGACGACCTCGCCGTGGCGACCGCCTCGGTGAACGAGGCTCTGGAAGAGGTCGACCTCCCCGACGGAGCGAGCGCCGAGGTGGGCGGCGTCGCCTCGCAGCAGGCCGACTCGTTCTCTCAGCTCGGGCTGGCGATGCTCGCCGCGATCCTCATCGTGTACGTCGTGATGGTGGCGACGTTCAAGTCGCTGCGTCAGCCGCTGCTCCTGCTCGTCTCGGTGCCGTTCGCGGCCACCGGTGCGATCCTGCTGCAGATCATCACCGGGGTGCCGCTCGGCGTCGCCTCGCTGATCGGCGTGCTGATGCTGATCGGCATCGTGGTGACGAACGCCATCGTGCTCGTCGACCTTGTGAACCAGTACCGTGAGAAGGGCCTGTCGGCACGCGATGCCGTGATGGCGGGTGGCGAGAAGCGTCTGCGCCCGATCCTCATGACGGCGCTGGCGACGATCTTCGCGCTCACGCCCATGGCGCTCGGCATCACCGGACACGGCGGGTTCATCTCGCAGCCGCTGGCGATCGTCGTGATCGGCGGACTCGTCTCGTCGACGATCCTGACGCTGATCGTGCTGCCGACGCTCTACAACCTCGTCGAGGGCGCCAAGGAGCGTCGTGCGGCCAAGCGCGCCGCGCGCGGCGGTGACGACGACGGCCCCGCAGGCCCTGCGCCGGAGACGGGTCCGGATGCCTCAGGGCCTGCGGCCGGTGCCGAGGCCGATCCGCTCGTGAGCGCCCTGGCCGTCGTCGGCGCGGGCGCCACCGCCACGGCCACGGCACAGGATGCCAGGGCGGAGGAGGCTCCGGCCGCGGCTCCCGTGCCGCAGCCGTCGCAGCCGTCGACCGAGCTGGAGCGTTCCGAGCGGACCCACCACCTCACCCACTACGAGGAGGAGCCGTCCTACTCGGCGCATTCGGCAATGGCGGCCGCGGCCTCGGCTGCGGCGGCTGCTGCTGCTGCGGCGGCGGCTGCCGCTTCCGCGGTGGCGGCATCCGTCGACCAGAGCGAACAGGCGCGCACCCGGCGCGAACTGCGCGAGCGCCAGTCGGGCTTGCCGCCGGCGAACCCGCTGCACTGAGGCCGGCCACTCGGTCCTGGTACGGCGAACCAGGACCGAGTGCTCAGCCGAGCTCGATGCCCCAGCGCAGGGTCCAGCTCTCGCCGGGAAGGAGACGCCGGATGCCGAGGCCGCTGTTCAGCGCATCCGCCGGCGCGGTCATCGGCTCGATCGCGACCGCGAGAGGCTGACCGGGGTACGACGTGGTCGTGTAGACCTGCACGTAGTCGAACCCCTCGCCCTGCCACAGGGTGACGCGGCGCCCATCCGGTGCCGTGAGGGTGTGACGCGCGGTGCCGTCGGCATCGCGGAGCAGATCGGCGAAGCCGGTGTCGAGCACGACATCACCCAGCCGAATGCCGTCGCGCAGCTCGGCCGGAGCGGGCGACGTCCCGGTCGGAAGCATGCGGTCGTCCACATCGATCTGCGTCGCTGCCGCGACGGCGAGCACCAGGTCGTGCGGGTCGGCGTCGCCGATCGTGACGAACGGGTGCGTGCCGAGGGCGACAGGGGCCGCGGCATCCGATCGGTTCTCGAGCACGTGCTCGACGATGATGCCGCTGTCGGTGAGCGCGTACGTCACGCTCGTGGCGATCTCGTACGGCCATCCGGTCTGCGGCACGATCGTCGTGCGCAGCGTGGCGCACGACTGCGCCTGCGCGACGTCGTACGCGGCGAAGCGCAGCAGCCCGTGGCTGGCGTTGGAGAACTTCGGCTCGGTGATCGCGAGCTGACGGGCGGTGCCATCGTCGTCCCAGATCCCGTCGCGGACCCGGTTCGGCCACGGGGCGAGGACGACGCCGGAGCACGACGGCGTCGGCTCCCCGAGCGGGTACGGCGGAACGAGAGCGGAGCCGCCGACGGTCAAGGACCGAAGGGATGCTCCGACCTGCGCGATCTGCGCGGTGACGGCGCCGCGCTGCAGATGGATCTGAGTACCGGTGGGGGAGAGTGAGGTCACCACGACATCGTACGGGGGACCTTCCCAGCCAGGCGCGGTATCCTGGGAAGGTCGGCTTCGGACAGCCGCGCATCGGCGCGGGCGTTTTTGTGTGAAGTGTGAGTCCAGGGGCCGATGGTGAGCGTCGATCGACGCGCATGAACCATCACATGAATGGCCCCGGCCGACGGATGTCCGGATCTGTCTGCGCGTGCGCGCCCAGACGGCTGTTCTCGTGGCGAGAACCCCAAAGGATCCACACCATGCCCAAGAACACGTCCCCCAAGGGCGGTCGCCCTGCTCGCAACTTCGAGCCGCGATACGCCAAGAAGACCTCCTTCCACGATCGTCACAATGACGGTCGTCCCTCGCGTTCGGATGCCGGTGATGACCGTTCCGGTTACCGCCCCGCAGGCCCCGGTCACAAGAGCCCGAAGCACCGCGGCTACCGCGCCGAGGCCGAGTCCGGAGCCCCGAAGCGCCGCTGGACCGAGCAGGAGCGCGCCGGCCGCGACGAGGCTCGGTCGATCCGCGGCCGTGCCGAGTCCGGACGCCGCGACGCCCCGCACCACCGCGACGAGCGCGGCGGGTCTGGCGAGCGCCGGTTCACCGGTGGCGAGCGTCGCTTCGACGGCGGCCGTCCGCGGTACGACAACGACCGTGCGGGCGAGCGTCCTCGCTACAACCGTGATGGTGGTTCGGAGCGTCCTCGCTACAACCGTGATGGTGGTTCGGAGCGCCCTCGGTACAGCAATGACCGTGGCGGCGATCGTCCGCAGTACAACCGTGAGGGTGGTTCAGACCGTCCCCGTTACAACCGCGACGGTGGAGCCGGCCGCCCCCAGCACAACAACGACCGTGGCACCGACCGTCCGCGCTACAACCGCGACGGCGGTTCTGACCGTTCCCGTTACAACCGTGATGGTGGTTCGGAGCGTCCTCGGTACAGCAATGACCGTGGCGGCGATCGTCCGCAGTACAACCGTGAGGGTGGTTCAGACCGTCCCCGTTACAACCGCGATGGTGGTTCTGAGCGCCCGCGCTACAACCGCGACGGCGGATCCGACCGCGGCGGTTACAGCAACGACCGTGGCACCGACCGTCCCCGCTACAACAGCGACCGCGGCGCCGAGCGTCCCCGCCGTGACGGCGACCGTCCGGCGTACAACGGCGACCGCGGCAGCAGTCGTGGCGCAGACCGTCCCCGGTACACCAACGATCGCGGCACCGACCGCCCGCGCTACGACGGCGACCGCAACGAGCGCCCTCGGTCCAACGACAACCGCCCGCGCCGCGACGACCGCCGCACCGAACAGCGTCCGAGCCGCGCCGATTGGACCGCGAAGAGCTCGGTGAACGCTTCCGTCGAGCCGGCGCAGGACGTCGTCCACGAGCGTCTCGAGGCCAAGACGGTGCAGGCCGCCGAGGTCGAGAACGTGACCTTCGGCGACCTGGGCCTCGGCTCCAACATCGTCGAGACGCTGCAGAACATGGGTGCGGTGTCGCCGTTCCCGATCCAGGCCGCCAGCATCCCGGCGGTGCTTCAGGGGCGCGACGTGCTCGGCCGTGGGCGCACCGGTTCCGGCAAGACGATCGCGTTCGGCGCTCCGCTGGTCGAGAGCATCCTGAAGTCGCAGGCCGGCAAGAAGCGCGAGTTCGGTCGCTCCCCGCGGGCGATCATCCTCGCGCCGACGCGCGAGCTCGCTCTGCAGATCGACCGGACGATCCAGCCCATCGCGCGCAGCGTCGGCCTGTTCACCACCCAGATCTACGGCGGTGTGCCGCAGGGGCGTCAGGTCGGAGCCCTCAAGAAGGGCGTCGACATCGTGATCGGCACCCCCGGTCGCATCGAGGACCTCATCAACCAGGGCAAGCTCGATCTGTCGGACTGCCGGATCGCGGTCCTCGACGAAGCCGATCACATGTGCGAGCTCGGGTTCGTCGAGCCGGTGCAGCGGATTCTCCGGCACACCGCCGAGGGCAGCCAGAAGCTGCTGTTCTCGGCGACGCTCGACCGTGAGGTCGCCGCCCTCGTCGACGAGTTCCTCGTGGACCCGGCGGTGTACGAGGTCGCCGGCGAGAGCCAGGAGACCAGCACCATCGAGCACCGCGTGCTCGTGATCGAGCACCGCGACAAGGCCGAGGTGCTCAACGCGCTCGTCGACCGCGAAGGCCAGACCCTGGTCTTCGCGCGGACCCGCGCGTACGCCGACATGCTCTCCGAGCAGTTCGAGGATGCCGGGATCCCGTCGGTCTCCCTGCACGGCGACCTCAACCAGGCCAAGCGCACGCGCAACCTGGCACGGCTCACGTCCGGCAAGGTGCAGGTCCTCGTCGCGACGGACGTCGCGGCCCGCGGCATCCACGTCGACGACATCGACCTGGTCGTCCAGGCCGACGCTCCGGACGAGTACAAGACCTACCTGCACCGCTCCGGCCGCACCGGTCGCGCCGGTCGCTCGGGTCGCGTCGTGACCCTGATCACGCGTCAGCGTCAGCGTCGCATGTCCGAACTGCTCGAGCGCGCCGAGATCGACGCACCCTTCGAGCAGGCACGCGTCGGCGACGAGGTCATCGAGGAGATCGCCGGTCGCGTTCCGACCGCGGCGGATCTCACCGCCTGATCGCGCTCAGCAGTCGTCCTCGACGACGAACGCGAAGAGGCCGCCGGAACCCGATTCCGGCGGCCTCTTGGGCATTCGCTGACGAGGTGTGGAAGGCAAGCCTGGGTCACTCGATCCGGTGCTCGTACACGGCGGACGACAGGCTCGTCCCGTTGAGGTCGAGGTACAGCTGCGCCTCGGTGACCGTGAGGGTCGCGGTGTTGCGTCGTTCGATCACGCGCGTGCCGGCGTCGATGAAGCCGGGGTCGAAGCCGTAGACGCGGATGCCGTCGGCGTCGTGGATGCGCTTGCCCTCCCATGCGGAGAGCACCTTCACGGGGTCGCGGTGCGTGTACACGACCGTGCGCTCGGCGAGTCGACTGCCGTAGTGCATGCGCTCGGCATCCGGTGCGCCGATCTCGATCCACGCCGTGATGCGGCCGGTGAGATCGCGTACGACGACCGCCGGCTCCTCGGTGGAGGAGAGTCCTTCGCTGAAGGTGATCCCCTCGGTGTGCTCCAGGCAGTACGCGAGGACGCGGGTGAGCATGTAGGCGTCGGTCTCGGAGGGATGCTTCGCCACCCGCAGCGTCAGCTCCTCATAGACCCCGCGGTCCATGTCCGCGAGCTGCACCGTGAACGTGTGGATCATCGCGCCGATAGCCATAGCTCTCGAGCCTACGCGTCCATCGGGCGCCTCCCCGTCGGTCTCCGGTTCAGAACAGCATCGGCTGGTCGGTCGGAGCGGATGCCGCGGGCGCCGTGACCGGGCGAGGGGGCAGCGAGCGACTGCCTCGAGGACTGGCCGTGTACAGATCGTCCTCGTCGCGGCCGTCGAGACGGTGCATGGCGATCAGCGGACGCACCCGCTTCGCCAGCCACTGCCGATACCCCTTCGGAGCCTCGGCGGAGACGCCGGGGTAGAGCCCGCGGTAGGAGGCGACGAGGTCGGGACGATGCTCGCCGAGCCACTGCATGAACCAGGGCTTCACGCCGGGGCGCAGATGCAGGGCGCCGTAGATGACGCGAGCGGCTCCGGCCGCCTTGATGCGTGCGAGGGCTGCGTCGATCGCCGCGACCGAGTCGGTCATGTGCGGCATGATCGGCATGAGGAAGACGGTCACGGCGAACCCGGCATCCGCCAGTGCGCGCACGGTGTCGAGGCGTGCCTGTGTCGTGGGCGTGCCGGGCTCGATCGTCCGCTGCAACTCGTCGTCGTACATCGCGATCGACATTTGCACGTCGACGGGTACGCGCTTCGCCGCTTCGATCAACTGCGGGATGTCCCGGCGGATGAGCGTGCCCTTGGTCAGGATCGACATCGGCGTGGCGGAGTCCGCGAGAGCCTGGATGATCCCTGGCATGAGCCGATAGCGTCCTTCTGCGCGCTGATAGGGATCGGTGTTCGTGCCCAGCGCGACGGTCTCGTGCTGCCAGCTGCCGCGTCGCAGCTCGCGCTGCAGCACGTCGACGACGTTGGTCTTCACGACGATCTGCGAATCGAAGTCCGCGCCGCCGTCGAGGTCGAGATACTGATGCGTCCCCCGTGCGAAGCAGTACACGCAGGCATGACTGCAGCCGCGGTACGGGTTGATCGTCCAGGCGAACGGCATCCGCGATGGGCCGGGAACCTTGTTCAGCGCCGACTTCGCGAGCACCTCGTGGAAGGTCATCCCGGCGAACTCGGGCGTCGTCACCGATCGGACGACGCCGCTGCGATTCTCCATGCCGGGCAGCGCGGATTCGTCCGCGTCGTCGATCGTCTGCCCCTGCCATCGCATGAACTCATTAGAACAAAGCATCGAAAGAATCGCAAGAGCGGGCTGCTGAGAATCGAAGCCGGGCTGCCGCGCGGGTCGAGGCATCCAGCTCCACGGGTGAGAATGGACGGATGAGCGAGGCGATGGCACCCCGACATGCCGCGCCGCGACCCCGCGCCCTGGCCTTCGCGCTGCCCATCGGTGTCGCGGTGACGGCGCTCGGGTCGCTGTGGGCGCTCGCCGACGTTCCTGCTCCGTCGCAGAGCGACCCGCCGGTTCCGGCGGCCGCCGAGCACCTCCCGCCGGTGGCGGTCGAAGCCACTGTCGCCGCGGACCCGTGTGCGGATGCTGCGGTGCAGGCGGCCGTGACCGCGGGCGATGACGAGGCGACGATCGCCGCCTTCGGGGGCGGCGAGGCATTCCGTGCCGCGGTCGCCGCAGGCAACGCGCCCTGCATTTCGCTCAGTGACCCCGATCGCATCTGGGTCGTCGTCAACAAGGCGCGCCCGCTCGCGGCCGAGTTCACTCCGACCGGACTCGTCGACACCCGGTTGCAGACCACCACGACGGCCGGGTCCGTGCGTGCTGCGCCTGCGGAGGCCATCAACGCGCTCGCCGGGGCGCTGGCGGATGCCGGGGCCGGCGTCCTGGGCATGAACAACGGGTACCGGTCATACGGCATGCAGGAGAACACGTACTCCGACCATGTCCAGGCGACCGGGCAACCCGCTGCCGATGAGGTGTCGGCCCGGCCGGGGTTCAGCGAGCACCAGACCGGTCTCGCGCTCGACGTCGTGGCGTGCAGCAGCGGCTGCGGCGGCATCCATGGATTCGGCGGGACAGGGGAGAGCGACTGGGTGGACGCGCACGCCTGGGAGTACGGCTACATCGTCCGCTACCTCGACGGTGAGACGGCGATCACCGGCTATTCGCCCGAGCCGTGGCACCTGCGCTACATCGGCCCTGAGCTCGCGTCCGCCTACAACGCGGGGGGATACACCACCCTCGAGGAGTTCTTCGGGCTGCCGGCGGCGCCCGGCTACGTCGGCTGAACGGCGGCCCCCTGGAGACGCGAGGGACCCCGCACGCCGAGGCGTGCGGGGTCGGTCGAGGTCTGATCAGAGGCCGAGCAGAGCGAGCAGGTCAGTGAGCAGTCCGCCGATGGAGCCGAGCAGGTCGCCGAGGGGGCCAGAGAGCATGGAATTCACCTTTCGTCAGTGTTTTACTGCCGCGAAACCCGTGGGGTGGGCGTCGTGATCTCACCCTCGCATGCGACGCGCGTCGGACAGAAGTGCTCGTGTGTAAACTCCGCGTGACCTTTGCGGCGCGACTGTGAAGAGACGATCTCATCCGGGTCGCCTGCCGTGATGCACGCCGGATCTGTGCCAGCATGCGCCCTCGCGTCTGCTTCTGGCCACTCCCCACAATCGCGGAACCCAGTGCCACAGAATGTGGGAGCGCATTCCACAATCGACTGCTCCGGTACCCCTTGTCGGCATAGAATCGCGGCAGTAACGACGACGTTCGGGAGGACGGCATGGAACGCGACATCTACGACGAGGACCACGAGGCATTCCGCGATCTCGTGAAGGACTTCGTGAAGCGACACGTCTCGAATGAGGCCATCGAGCGGTGGGATGCCGCGGGCGAGATCGACCGCGACACGATGCGTGCCGCCGGCGAAGCGGGGCTGATCGGCCTGTCCGTGCCCGAGGAGTTCGGCGGGGCGGGCATGCTGCAGGACTATCGCTTCCGCACGATCGTGATGGAAGAGGTCATCGCGTCCGGCGCAGGGTCGCTGGCCGGTGCCTTCGGCATCCAGGACGACCTGGCCGTGCCGTACCTCGTGCACATGGGCACGCAGGAGCAGAAGGAGAAGTGGCTTCCGCGGATGGCGACCGGCGAGGTGCTCGGCGCGCTCGCCATGACCGACCCCGGTGCGGGCAGCGACCTGCGCGGAATCAAGACCAACGCGAAGAAGGTCGACGGCGGATACATCCTCAACGGGGCGAAGACGTTCATCTCGTCGGGGACGACCGCGGACATCGTGGTCACCTTCGTCAAGACCGGCGAGGGCAACCGCCCTGACGCGTTCAGCCTGCTGATCGTCGAGAAGGGCATGGAGGGCTTCGACCAGGGCAAGAAGCTCAGCAAGATGGGCTTCCACGGCTGGGACACCGCAGAGCTCAGCTTCACCGATGTCTTCATCCCCGACGAGAACCTCATCAGCGGCAAGGAGGGGCAGGGATTCATCCAGCTGATGCTGAACCTGCCGCTCGAGCGCCTGTCGATCGGCGTTGCGGCTGCCGCTGCCGCGCAGGCGGCGCTGGACTGGACCGTCGTCTACACGAAGGACCGCGAGGCGTTCGGCGAGCGCATCGCCGACTTCCAGAACACCCGCTTCCGCCTCGCCGACATGGCCGCGACCACGGACGCCATGTGGGCGTACATCGATCGCGCGCTGCTGGCGTACGCCGCGGGGAAGCTCACCGCTGAGGATGCCGCGAAGGTCAAGTTCTGGGCGACCGAGCGCGAGTGGGAGGTGCTCGACAGCGGTGTGCAGCTGCACGGCGGCTACGGCTACATCATGGAGTACCCGATCGCGCGTGCCTTCACGGATGCCCGGGTCCACCGGATCTACGGCGGCACCAACGAGATCATGCGCGATCTCGTCGGCCGCCAGATCGTCGGCAAGCGCTGACGCCCCATCCCTATCGAGAACGCCTCGAGGTCTTCGGATCTCGGGGCGTTCTCGCGTTTCGGGCCGTGCCGAGAAAGGTTTGCTATTCAGTGTTGCCAAGTACCGGTACTCAGTGTTACTTTGTACTGGTAGTCAGCGACACAGAGTAGATGGGAGGTGATCGCATGGCAAACCAGATGACCGAGATGCTGAAGGGCTCGCTCGAAGGCATCGTGCTCGCGATCCTGGCCGAGCAGGCCGCGTACGGGTATGAGATCACGGCGCGACTGCGGGATCAGGGCTTCGCGGACATCGCGGAGGGCACGGTCTACGCGCTGCTCGTCCGCATCGAGCAGAAGGGCCTCGTGGATGTGGAGAAGGTCCCGTCCGAGAAAGGCCCGCCCCGCAAGGTCTATTCGATCAACGCGCAGGGGCGAGAGCAGCTCGCCGAGTTCTGGAGGACCTGGAGCTTCCTCGCAGAACGCATCGAACAGCTCCGCCACACCGACAGCAACGACATCAGCACGACCGACGAGAGGAATTGATCATGGCATCGAAGTGGATCGAAACGGTCACCGGATCGCTCGAGCAGAAGAAGCAGTACAAGCAGGACAAGGCCCGCATGGAGGCTCTTCCCGAGCCCTACCGCACAGCGGCGACCGCGATGCACCGGTACTTCATGTACTACGGCGGCATCACCAACGGTGACACGCTCACGCAGATGTTCACGGACCTCGTCGACCTGTGGGAGCGGGCGGCCGTGGACGGCACGCCGGTGTCCGACATCATCGGCGAGGACCCGGTCGACTTCACCGAGACGTTCGCGAAGTCGTACCAGGGCAAGGAATGGATCGACAAGGAGCGCGCACGCCTGACGAAGGCGTTCGACGAAGCCATCGGAAAGGAGAAGCGATCATGACCACGGCATCCATCCAGGTCAGGGGAATCCGCAAGTCGTTCAAGGGCCTCGAGGTCCTCCGCGGCGTCGATTTCGACGTCGTCCCCGGCAGCATCTTCGCGCTGCTCGGTTCCAACGGGGCGGGCAAGACGACGCTCGTGCGCATCCTCTCCACACTGCTGAAAGCGGATGCCGGCACGGCATCCGTCCACGGCTTCGACGTCGCGTCGGCACCGAACGACGTGCGCGAGTCGATCAGCCTGACCGGACAGTTCGCGGCGGTCGACGAGGTCCTCACCGGGCGCGAGAACCTCGTGCTGATCGCTCAACTGCGCCACCTGAAGAATCCGGGGCCGATCGCGGACGACATGCTCGCCCGCTTCTCGCTCACGGATGCCGGTGCGCGCAAGGCAGCCGAATACTCCGGCGGCATGCGCCGCCGGCTCGACATCGCGATGAGCCTGGTCGGCGAACCGCCGGTCATCTTCCTCGACGAGCCGACCACGGGTCTCGACCCGCAGTCGCGCATCGAAGTGTGGGACACGGTCCGCGCGCTCGCCAAGAGCGGCACCACGGTGCTGCTCACAACGCAGTATCTCGATGAGGCGGAGCAGCTCGCCGACCGCATCGCGATCCTCCACAAGGGAACCATCATCCAGAACGGCACGCTCGACGAGCTCAAGCGCCTGCTTCCCGCGGCCACCGTCGAGTACGTCGAGAAGCAGCCGACGCTCGAAGAGGTCTTCCTCGCGCTCGTCGGTGAGGACGCCCCTTCGGCGGGCTCGGACACCAGCAAGGAGAACGCATCATGACCTCGCACGCCCTCGCAGACACCGGTGTGCTCACCGGTCGCTCGTTGCGGCACATCCTGCGCAGCCCGGACACCATCATCACCACGGCGGTCACCCCGATCGCGCTGATGCTGCTGTTCGTGTACGTCCTCGGCGGCGCCATCGACACCGGCACCGACGAGTCGTACATCAATTACATGCTCCCCGGCATCCTGCTGATCACGATCGCATCCGGCATCGCCTACACGGCGTACCGGCTGTTCCTGGACATGCAGGGCGGCATCTTCGAACGGTTCCAGTCGATGCCGATCGGGCGGTCCAGCGTCCTGTGGGCGCACGTGCTCACCTCGCTGGTGTCCAACCTCGTCTCGGTGGCGATCGTCATCGGCGTCGCACTGCTGATGGGGTTCCGCACCGGGGCATCCTTCGGGGCCTGGGTGGCCGTCGCCAGCATCCTGGTGCTGTTCACCCTGGCGCTGACCTGGCTTGCCGTGATCGCCGGTCTCTCGGCCAAGACGGTCGACGGGGCGAGTGCGTTCAGCTACCCGCTGATCTTCCTGCCCTTCATCAGCTCGGCGTTCGTCCCCACGGAAACGATGCCCGCTCCGGTGGCCTGGTTCGCCGAGAACCAGCCGGTCACCTCGGTCGTCAATACGATCAGGGCGCTGTTCGCCGAGCAGCCGGTCGGCACCGACATCTGGGTCGCACTCGCGTGGCTGGTCGGCATCCTGGTGGTCGCCTACCTCGGAGCGATCGCGGCCTACCGCAAGAAGCTGCGGTGAGGACGCAGGCCGGTCGCCCGGCACGGGGAGGAAATGCCGGTTCTGGGTCTCCAGAACCGGCATTTTCCTTCTGCGCTGCTCGGGCCGATAGCGGCTTCTTCCGGCGCAGCGCCCGCTCAGGCCAGCGGCTCAGCCGCCGCCTCGCGTGCGGCCTTGGATGCCGGGGATGCGGCGCCGATCTTCCAGTAGCCGCAGAAGCTCACCAGGTTCTTGTCGACGCCGCGTTCGGCGACGAGCTGTTTGCGCACGCCGGAGGCGAGGGCCTGTTCACCGGCGCCGTACGCGTGGAACGGCACAGCCGGAAGGTCCGTTTCGCGCAGCGTCGCCAGGGCGAGCGTTCCGGGGAGCTCATCGTGCGGCCGGACGATCCAGACGACGTCGAGTCCGGTCGGATGCGAGAACTCCAGTGCATCCTCCGCTGATGGCACCTCGATGATCGCGACGCCAGACGTCGATGCGGGCAGCGAAGCGCTGATCCCCGCGATCGCGGGCAGCGCGGTCTCATCCCCGACGAGCAGCACGCGGTCGGTGCCGCGCTCGGGATTGAACGTCAGGCCCTCATCGATGATGAGGACGTGCTCGCCAGGGCGGCAGGTCTCGGCCCACCGCGATGCCGGACCTGCCGTGCCATCGGCCGCCGAGCCGTGCAGGACGAAGTCGACGTCGATCTCGGCATCCGATGCGGCCGTCGCCGGACGATACGCGCGCACGGTGTAGTTGCGCATGACCGGGCGCTCGCCGTCCGGAATGCGCAGGAACTTCAGGTATCCGAGCGTCTTGTTCGCTTTCGCCGGCACGCGCTCGAGGCCGGCTTCTCCGCCGATGGGCAGGAACAGTCGGAACCACTGGTCGTAACCCATCGGCCGGAACCGGTCGATCTCCTCGCCGCCGAGCGTGACCCTGATCCAGTGCGGGGCCAGACGTTCGGTGCGCAGCACGGTCAGGTGGATGAGGTCTGCCGACGCGGGCTTGACCATCTTGGAGAAGGCCATGGGTTCCTCTCAGTACAGCTGCCAGGGGGTGGTCGTGATGAAGATCGCAGCGGACGCGGCGATGAACGCCACGATGAAGATGGTGTCGCGCGTGCGGAACGGCACGACGTGCCGCTCGGTGCGCGTGCGGTGCGCGCCGAACGCGCGCGAGTCCATCGCGAGGGCGACGCGCTCGGCATGCCGGATCGCTCCGGCGAGCAGCGGCACGATGTAGCCCCAACCCCGCGCGATCCGCGCGAACGGACCGCGGCCGCCATGGTGCCCTCTGACACGATGCGCCGCGCGAATGACCGCGAGTTCGTGCCCGAATCGTGGGACGAAGCGGTACGCGGCCAGTGCCGTGTAGCCGATCCGATAGGGGACGTGCAGCTGCTGGATGCTGGCGCGCACGAGATCCGGACCGGTGGTCGTGAGCCCGCCGATGAGGGCGAGCGCGAGGATCGCGCCCAGGCGCAGCGCGGTCGCGAATCCGACCTCGAGCGCCCCGGTGTAGAGCGTCCAGCCGCCGATCTGCAGGGCGGGTGCACTGGTCGCGACCGGGGCGGCATCCACCCAGAGCGAGAAGCCGAAACCCAGCGTGGTGAGTGCTGCCGGCACGCCGACGAACAGCAGCAGCGCGCGACGCCGCGTGAGACGAGCCCCGACGACGATGAGGGCGCAGCCGAGGAGCAGGAACGCCGCCGGTGTCGCCAGATCGCGCACGAACACGAGCAGCAGCATCGCGGGCAGGACGGCGGCGATCTTGGCCAGCGGGTTCAGGTGGTGCAGGAAGTGCCGCGCGGAAACCGCTGGCGCGTCCGCGATGTACGGGTCGACGCTGGAAGCCGTGATGGTCATCGGACCCCCTCGGCGACGAGGTTCCGCAGGTGCGCGGGGAGTGCACGCTGGAGGGCGGGGAGCCGTAGTCCCGCCGACTCGAACAGACCGTCGGCGGCGAACAGGTCGGCCGTCCGTCCGGCCGCGTGCACATGCCCGCCCGCGAGGATCACGGTGTGCGTCGCGCGGTCCGCGACCAGTTGCAGGTCGTGCGTGACGATGACGATCGTCGTGCCGTCGGCGCGCAGGCCGTCGAGCAGTGCGAGCAGTTCGGCCGCGCGGGCGCGGTCCTGTCCGAACGTCGGCTCGTCGAGGGCGACCACGCTCGGGCGCGTGATGAGCGCCGTGCCGACGGACAGTCGGCGCTTCTCGCCGCCGGAGAGCAGGAACGGGTGGACATCGGCCTTGTGCTCGAGATCGAACCGCGCGAGCATCTCGCCGACGCGTTCGGCGATCTCGGCCTCGTCGATCCGCGCTCCCCGAACCGGTCGAAGACGGAGTCCGTGGGCGAGCTCGTCGAAGACGGTGTGCGCGATGAACTGGTGCTCTGGGTTCTGGAACACGAAGCCGATGCGCCCCGCCAACTCGCGCGGCGATGCCGTAGCAGGGTCGAGCCCGTCGACGTCGACCTGCCGCTTCGGCGGTGGGACCACACCGGCGATCGCCTGGATGAGCGTGGTCTTCCCCGCACCGTTCGCGCCGACGATCGCGGTGAGGGACCCGGCCGGGATCTCGAGGTCGACGCCGTGCAGGATCTCCGTCCGCCCGCGGCGGACGGTGAGTCCACGGGTCCGGATCAGCGCAGCGTCGGAGATATCCCGCAGGTCGGACGCGACGGCGGCATCCGCTCCGACGGCGGGGATCTCTCCGACGGCCGAGGATGCCGCCAGCGCAGCCGAGAGCTGCTCCGGCGTCAGGGGCAGCGGCACGTCCGGGTCCAGGATTCCGCGGACCTGCAGCATCCGGCCAGCCAGCGTCGCGGACGGGAGCCAGACGCCCATCGAGATCAGCGCGTCGGTGTGCCCGCGCAGGATCTCGGCGACCGGGCCGTCGAAGGCGAGGGCGCCGCCACTGTCGAGGACGATGGCGCGTGTCGCGAAGCGCATCGCGGCATCCAGATTGTGCTCGACGAGCACGATCGCGCGCTCTCCGGCGGCGACGAGATCGCTGAGCGCGTCGTAAACGTCGTCGATGCCCTGCGGGTCGAGGTTCGCGGTCGGCTCGTCGAGCACGATCAGCGGCGACCCCATGGCGAGGGCGCAGGCGATCGCGAGGCGCTGACGCCCGCCGCCCGAGAGCCGATCCGGGTTCTCGGTGCGGCGGTCCCAGAGACCCACGCGGCGCAGTGCGGCTTCGGAGCGGGCGAGCACCTCCGGCACCGGGAGCAGCAGGTTCTCCAGGGCGAAGGCGACCTCGTCGAGCAGAGTGCCGGTGACGAGCTGGGCATCCGGGTCCTGGAAGACCATGGCGACGTCCGTGCTGAGCTCGGCCACGGGGGCGCTCGTCGTGCTGCGACCCTTCACCTCGACGACGCCGGTGATGTCGGCGGGGACCGACTGCGGGATGAGCCCGTTCAGCGCGAGCGTCAGCGTCGACTTGCCCGACCCGCTCGGGCCGAGGACGAGCACGACCTCGCCTGGGGCGATGTCGAACGACGCATCTCTCGGCGATGCGTGCGCGGCACCGGCGTGCGTGAGCGAGAGGTCACGCACGCGGAGCAGGGGCGCTGATGTGCGCACGGATGACCCCCGGGTCGGCGATCGGTACCCCTTTAACTTAGCCGAGCCTTACCTGACTCGCACGCCAGGGGTGTCAGCGTCGCTCGGCGACCCCGGCCCGACGCAGCGCCGCCCCGATCGAGAGACCGATCGCGGTCCAGGCCACTGGCCCAAGGATGCTGATGACGAGGTAGGTGATCTGCGCCCAGGGCGGCAGCTTTCCGAGGTCGACGGCGAAGAACACCGCGACCGCGACGATCACGCCGATCGCGCCGGCCGAGAGGAAGAAGCGCCACGCACCCCAGGCCCGGTAGCGCGTGAGCGCGGCGACGCCCTCCTGGATCGCGCCGAACAGGAGCGCGGTGCCGAGGAAGCGCAGCGTCCACATCGGAGCGAACGCGCTCGAGATCAGGGCTGCGAAGACGTGCGTGAGCAGGGCGACCAGCGGGCGCCGCAGCACCTCCTGCGCGATGATTCCCGGCAGCACGTGCGACCCGAGCACCAGGCCGTACGCCCAGGGTGCGGCGAGGATCACGACCGGCGTGAGGAGCCCTGCGACACCGCCGATGATTCCCGTCGCGACCCCGATCGCCGCGCAGACGAGCAGCAGACGCGTGGACAGGGCGGAACTCTTCGGCACCGAGCAAGCCTATCTGCGCGCAGGTGGCGATGCGCCGCTCGTCGCCCCGCCTGCGCCGCTCGTCGCACGCTTCGCACGGCGGGCGCACGCGGCAGCAGCTCTGTTCCTAACGTGGGGTCACGCAACGACGCGTACCCAGAGGAGAACCATGTCTGCATCCCCGCCGCGCGGCAGCGGCCCTGGCATCGTCGACGACGAACCCGAGATCGTCACCGATCAGTCCCTTCCCCCGGTCTCTCTCACGGAAGAGCAGGACGAGAAGGCGCAGCGGTGGACCTGGCCGAAGATCGTGCTGTGGTCCGCGATCGCGCTGCTCGGCGCGGTCGCCTGGACGATGCTGGCGATCGTCCGCGGTGAGACCGTCAACGCGATCTGGTTCGTGTTCGCCGCGGTCTGCACCTACTTCATCGGCTACCGCTTCTACTCGAAGGTCATCGAGCGGTACATCACCCGCCCCAACGACAAGCGGGCGACCCCCGCCGAGGTCCGCCAGGACGGCAAGGACTACGTCCCCACCGACCGGCGCGTCCTCTACGGGCACCACTTCGCCGCCATCGCCGGCGCCGGCCCCCTGGTCGGCCCCGTGCTCGCCGCGCAGATGGGCTACCTGCCCGGCACCATCTGGATCATCGTCGGAGTCGTGCTCGCCGGCGCGGTCCAGGACTACACGGTCCTGTTCTTCTCCATGCGCCGAGGCGGACGCACGATCGGTCAGATGGCGCGGCAGGAGCTCGGCAAGATCGGCGGGTCGGCGGCCATCATCGCCTCGCTGCTGATCATGCTGATCATCGTCGCGATCCTCGCTCTCGTCGTCGTCAATGCGCTGGGCGAGAGCCCGTGGGGCGTGTTCTCGGTCGCGATGACGATTCCGATCGCCCTGTTCATGGGCGTCTACCTCCGCTTCCTGCGTCCTGGTAAGGTCACCGAGGTCTCGATCATCGGCTTCGTGCTGCTGATGGGCGCGATCATCGCCGGCGGCTGGGTCGCCAGCACCGACTGGGGCGTCGCGATGTTCCACCTCGATCGCGAGGTGATCGCGTGGGGCATCATCGTCTACGGCTTCATCGCCGCGATCCTGCCGGTGTGGCTGCTGCTCGCTCCGCGCGACTACCTGTCGACGTTCATGAAGATCGGTGTGATCGTCATGCTGGCCGGTGCGATCGTGCTGGTGCGGCCCGAGATCACGGTCCCCGCCGTCTCGATCTTCGGCGAGAACGGCATGGGGCCGGTGTTCGCAGGCCCCCTGTTCCCGTTCCTGTTCGTGACGATCGCGTGCGGGGCGCTCTCCGGGTTCCACGCGCTGATCTCGTCCGGGACGACGCCGAAGCTCATCGAGAAGGAGCGGCAGTCGCGGTTCATCGGGTACGGCGGCATGCTCATGGAGTCCTTCGTCGCGATCATGGCGCTGGTCGCCGCGATCTCGATCGACCAGGGCATCTACTTCGCGATGAATGCGCCGGCCGCCCTGACCGGCGGCACGGTCGAGGGGGCGGTCGCCTTCGTGAACTCGCTCGGTCTCACCGGGGTGAACATCACACCGGAGCTGCTGACGAACACGGCTGCGGCCGTCGGCGAGGAATCGGTCGTCTCGCGCACGGGTGGGGCGCCGACGCTCGCCCTCGGACTCGCGACGATCATGCAGGAGGCCCTCGGCGGCCAGGCGCTCATGGCGTTCTGGTACCACTTCGCGATCATGTTCGAGGCGCTGTTCATCCTCACCGCTGTGGACGCCGGAACCCGCGTCGCCCGCTTCATGCTGCAGGACACCATCGGCGCGTGGGTGCCGAAGTTCCGTGACGTCTCGTGGCGTCCAGGCGTATGGATCTGCACGGCGATCATGGTCGCCGGCTGGGGATGGATCCTCATCCTCGGTGTGACCGATCCGCTCGGCGGCATCAACACGTTCTTCCCGTTGTTCGGCATCGCCAACCAGCTCCTGGCGGCGATCGCGCTCGCCGTGGTGCTGGCGATCGTGGCCAAGCGCGGCAAGAGCTACGTGAAGTGGCTGTGGATCATCGCGCTGCCGCTGGCCTTCACCGCGGTCGTCACGATCACGGCGTCGATGTACAAGATCTTCTCCCCGGTTCCGGCGATCGGATACTGGGCGAACCACTTCAAGTACGTCGCCGCCCGCGACGCCGGAGACGATGCGCTCGGCGCACCGGAGGTCGTGGATGCCGTCATCCGCAATACCGCGGTGCAGGGCACGCTGTCGATCATCTTCGTCGTGCTGACGATCATCGTGATGGTCGTGGCGATCATCACGACAATCAGGGCGATCAGGAACGGCGGAGGGGAGAACACCGAGGACGCCCCCGTCGCATCGCGCCGGTATGCGCCGGCCGGGTTCATCCCGACGGCGGCGGAGCGCGAGCTCGAGAAGCAGTGGGAGCCGATCCTCGCCGAGGACCGCAAGGCGGCGCATCACTGACATGGTCGACTCGACTCAGCGAACGGGCGCCGTCGACCGCCCGATGACCGCGATCCTCGCGTTCATCGGGCGGGCCGGCCGCGGCATCCGCTGGTATGTCACGACGCTGATGGGCGACAGCGCCTATGCGACGTACGTCGCCCATCAGCGCCGACAGCATCCGGATGAGGAGCCGATGACGGAACGGCAGTTCTGGCGGCAGAAGATGGACGATCAGGATCGCAATCCAGGGGCCCGCTGCTGCTGATCCGGCACGGATCTAGGCTGGTGCCATGATCGACGCCGTGGTCCTCGCCGCCCTCCTGGGCGTCGTCGGCGGCATCCTGCTCACGGTGCTGCTCGTGCTGGCCCGCAGGCTCGCGCGGGGTGGTGCAGACCTCGGCAGCGAGGCGGATCGGGCCGCTCACCAGGCGCTGCACCAGGCGAGTCTGGCAGCCCGCCATCTGCGCGGCGGCCTCACCGCACCGGATGCCGCCCGTGCCGCACGGCACCTGCGGGTGCTGCTCGGCAGTGCGGCGGTCGCGCTGGTCGACGATGCGGATGCCGTGGCCTTCGACGGTCCATCGGACGGACTGGAATCCGCTGCGATCCGGATCGCCCAGCGCGTGCGCGACACCGGACGTCGTCAGGTGTTCCCGAAGCGGGACGACGTCGACGACGACCTGGAGGCGGTCGGTGCTCCGATCGTCGTCGATGGTCGGGTCATCGGCGTCGTGGTGGCGTTCGCCGCGCCGGTGCGCGCCGCGCTCGTCCGTGCGGCCGCCGAGGTCGCCGACTGGTGCGCCGCGCAGGTCGAACTGGGCGGACTGGATGCCTCGCGCACGGCCCTCGCCGAGGCGGAGCTGCGCTCGCTGCGGGCGCAGATCTCGCCGCACTTCATCTACAACGCGCTCACCGCGATCGCATCGTTCATCCACGCCGATCCGGACCGCGCACGCGACCTCGTGCTCGACTTCGCCGACTTCACGCGGTACTCCTTCCGTCGCCAGGGCGAGTTCACGACCGTCGCCGAGGAGTTGGGGAGCATCCACCACTACTTGACCCTCGAGCGGGCGCGTTTCGGCGACAGACTCGAGGTGACGCTGCGCATCGCTCCGGAGACGCTCACCACCGTCATCCCGTTCCTGTCGGTCCAGCCGCTCGTCGAGAACGCGGTCCGACACGGACTCGAGCCGGGGGAGGGCGGCGGCACGATCCGCATCATCGCGAACGACGTCACGACCCATACCGAGATCACGGTCGAGGACGACGGCATCGGGATGGACCCCGAGTCGCTGCGCGCGCTGCTCGACTCGGCGGACGACGGAGCGCACGTCGGGCTGCGCAACGTCGACACGCGGCTGCGTCAGCTGTACGGACCGGACGGCGGCCTGGTGGTCGAGACCAACATCGGCGCCGGTACCCTGGTGCGCATGCGGATCCCGAAATCGCAGCCGCTGCACGATCCGGAATCGGGGTGAAGCCATGATCGACGTGCTCGTCGCGGATGACGAGCGTCCGGCGCTCGACGAGATCGTCCATCTGCTGCGCGCGGACGGCCGGATCGGCGAGATCCTGACCGCATCGTCCGGAGCGCAGGCGCTGGCGTCCCTGTCCGAGCGGGCGGTCGCCATCGCGTTCCTCGACATCCACATGCCCGGACTCGGCGGCATGGATCTCGCTCGCGCCGTGTCTGCGCTCGCCGATCCGCCGGCAATCGTCTTCGTCACGGCGGACGAGGCCAGAGCGGTCGACGCGTTCGAACTGCGCGCGGCGGACTACCTGCTCAAGCCGCTCCGCGCCGAACGGCTGCGCCGGGCGATCGATCGCGTGATCGAGTTGGGCGAGACCGCGCGCCCGGACGACGAAGTGCTGCCGGTGAGCGTCGGATCGGCGACCCGGTTCATCCACCGCTCCGACGTGCGCTGGGTGCAGGCACAGGGCGACTATTCGCGCCTGCACACCGGTGACGGCATCGGACATCTCGTGCGCATCCCGATCTCCGAGCTCGAGCAGCGCTGGTCGGATGCCGGATTCCTGCGGATCCACCGCTCCTACCTCGTGGCTGCCGGCGCGGTCACCGAGGCGCGTCTGTCCGGGGCGGAGCCGTCCGTCTCGGCAGGGGCGATCGTGCTGCCCGTCTCCCGGCGGCTGCTGCCAGGTGTGCGCGACGCTCTCGTCCGGCAGGGCATGTCGAGATGACCCCGCACGAGCAGCCTCGTCGCGTCCGCGTCACCGGGAATCCGGACGCTCGCTCGACGCGCTGGGCGTCGGCGACGCGGGGGATCGCGCTTCCCGGCGCTGCCGCGGACGATGCGGATGCCGTGTACGCCCGTGCTCTGCGGCGCAGCCAGCTGCGACTCGCGCTCGGCACGGTGGCCGGGTTCGTGGTGGTGGCGACCGCGCTCACGCTCGTGCTCGCGCTCGTCCCCGAGCTCGAGGAGATCGTCGTGGTCGGGCTGCCGTTGTCCTGGCTGCTGCACGCGTTCGCGTTCTATCCGATCATCGCGATCTTCGGCATCCTGTACGCCCGCGGCGCCGCCCGCAACGAGCAGCGCTACCGCACCCTGCGGGACCGCGCATGAATGCCGTCCTCGACCTGATCGGCGTCGCTTTCATCGTCATCGCGACCCTGATCATCGGCGTGTACGGTCTGCGGGTCTCGCGCACGACGAGCGACTTCTTCGTGGCGTCGCGCACAGTCAGACCGGTGTGGAACGCGTCGGCGATCAGCGGCGAGTACCTCTCGGCCGGGACGTTCCTCGGATTGTCCGGACTGGTGCTGCTCGACGGATCCCGCGGCTTCTGGTTCCCGATCGGCTATGCGGCGGGGTATCTGCTCGTGCTCGTGTTCGCCGCCGCTCCGCTCAGACGCAGCGGCGCGTACACGATCCCGGACTTCGTCGAGGCGCGGCTGGAATCCAGACGAGCGCGGCGGGTCACGAGCCTCGCCGTCCTCCTCATCGGCTGGCTGTACATCGTGCCGCAGCTGCACGGCGCCGGCATCACCCTCGTTGTCGTGGCCGGCCTTCCGCAGTGGGTCGGCGAAGTGGCGATCGCGGTGCTCGTCGCCGCATCCGTCGCCGCAGGAGGCATGCGTGCGATCACCTACGTGCAGGCGTTCCAGTACTGGCTGAAGCTCGCGGCGCTGCTCATCCCGGTGTTCGTCATCGCCTTCGCGCTCACCGGCGGACCGCACGACATCGATCCGGCGATGGTGTTTCCCGCCGAGGCGGGCCCGGCAGGGCTCGATGCGTACGAGACCGTGTCGCTCATGGTCGCTCTGCTGCTGGGGACCATGGGCCTTCCGCACGTGCTCGTCCGCTTCTACACCAGCCCGACCGGGGTCTCGGCGCGGCACACGACGGTGCTCGTGATCGTGATGGTGAGTGTCTTCTACGCGGTGTCGAGCAGCATGGGGCTGCTGGCGCGCATCGCAGCGCCCGACCTCGCGCAGCCGGGAGTCGCCGACACGGTCGCGCTCGTGCTCCCGTCCCGCGTGATCCCCGGTCTCCTCGGCGAGCTGCTGACCGCGCTGATCGTCGCCGGCGCGTTCGCCGCGTTCCTCGCGACGTCGGCGGGGCTCGTCGTGTCGCTGGCCGGGGTCGTGAGCCAGGACCTCTTCTCCGGATCCGTGCGCTCGTTCCGGTTGTCTGCGGTGCTCTGCAGCATCGTGCCGCTGGCGTTCGCGCTCGCGACGATCCCGGCGGGGCTTGGATCCAGCGTCGGAGTGGTCTTCGTTTTCGCGGCATCCTGCCTGTCGCCGATCGTCCTGCTCGGCGTGTGGTGGCGGCGTCTGACCGCGCGCGGGGCCATCGCCGGGATGGTCACGGGAGGCGTCTCGTGCGCTCTCGCGTTCCTCACCCACGCCGCCATCGATGGCGTGGGAGCGGCCGCGCCGCTGCTGGCGCAGCCAGCGGCGTGGACGATCCCGCTCGCCACGGGGGTCGCCGTGGCGGTGTCGCTGCTGGATCCGCGGGGAGCGCCGCCGCGCGCCGACCGATATCTGGATCGGTTGCACACGCCGGAGCGAGTGTAGCCATTGGTCACTGGTGTGTTGTCCCCGAGCCTCACTATCGTGAGCGGCGGTGCGGCAACGATGTCGCACCACGACCATCAGGAGAGACCCATGGGACGAACCCCTCTCCGACTGGCAGCGGCCGCAACCCTGGCCGTGTTGTTCGTCGGATCAACCGCCACCGCAGGCTTCGCGACCGAGGAGGTGACACCTCCCGCGCCCGTCGGCGGAGCGCCCGGTCATTACATCGTCGTGATGAAGGGCGACCCCCTCGCCACCTACACCGGTGACGTCGCCGGTCTCCGCTCGACCAAGCCGGACACCGGTGACCAGCTCGACGCGCAGTCCGCGAACTCGCAGAAGTACGTCGCGCACCTGAAGAACGAGCAGCGCAAGCTCGCGAAGGATGCCGGTGTCGCCCCGGATGCGACCTACCAGGTCACGCTCAACGGCTTCAGCGCCGATCTCACGGGCGCCCAGGTCGACGAGCTCCGGACGTCGAAGGAGGTCCTCGGCGTCTTCCCCGACGAGATCCGGCATCCGGATGCCGTGTCGTCCACCGACTTCCTCGGGCTCGGCGACGACAGCACCGGCTCCGGCGGGCTGTGGGAGCAGACCGGTGGCGTGGATCACGCGGGCGAGGGTGTGGTGGTCGGCGTGATCGACACCGGCATCGCACCGGAGAACCCGTCGTTCGCCGGCGACAAGCTGAAGAAGAAGGACCACAAGAAGAGCGCGGGCCAGCCGTACAGCGACGGCTCCCACGTGTTCTACGAGAAGTCCGACGGCGGCACGTTCCGCAGCGCGATCGTGCAGGGCCAGGAGTGGGACAAGCACGCCTATTCGACGAAGCTCGTCGGCGCGCAGTACTTCTCCTCCGGGGCTGAGGCGGCCGGGTTCGACTTCCAGTACGACTACCTCTCGCCGCGCGACGGCGATGGTCACGGTTCGCACACCGCGAGCACGGCGGCGGGCAACTTCGGCGTCCAGGCATCCGTCTCGGGTGTCGACTTCGGCACGATCTCCGGTGTCGCCCCTGCAGCCAAGGTGTCGGCCTACAAGGCCTGCTATGTCGGGCCTGACCCTCTGGTCACGACCGACGACATCTGCGCGCTGAGCGACCTGATCGGCGCGATCGATCAGGCCGTCGCCGACGGCGTCGACGTGATCAACTACTCGATCGGTGGCGGTGCGGCGACGACCGTGCTCGCGCCGGACGACATCTCGTTCTTCAACGCGGCGGCGGCAGGCGTCTTCGTCTCGGTGAGCGCGGGCAACGACGGTCCCGATGCCGCGACCGCCGACCACGCGTCGCCTTGGTACACGACGGTCGCGGCTTCCACCATCCCGACGTGGGAGGGCACCGTCACCTTCGACGGCTTCGCCGAGGCCGGTGCCAGCGTGTCCGTGCCGTTCGGCGAGAGCGTCACAGGTCCGTCGATCTACGCGGGGGATGCCGCTGCGGCCGAGGGCGCTGCCCTCTGCCTCCCCGGGAGCCTGGACGCGGCCAAGGTCGCCGGACACATCGTGGTCTGCGACCGCGGTGAGAACGCGCGCGCCGAGAAGTCGCAGGTCGTGAAGGATGCCGGCGGCATCGGCATGGTGCTCGTGAACGTTCCTGGTGGGGCCGACTCGCTCGACAACGACTTCCACGTCGTGCCGACCGTCCACCTCGCCTCGGTGCACCGCGAAGCGGTCCTCGCTTACGTTCAGGGCGGGACCGACCTGCCGGTCACCCTGATCGGCGAGAACACCACCGGCGAGGAGACCCCGACGCCGCAGATCGCCGGCTTCTCGAGCCGCGGCCCGACGTACGCCGACGGCACCGACGTCATGAAGCCGGATATCGCGGCTCCCGGCGTCGCGATCCTCGCGGCGACACACAACGCCCGCAAGGAGGCGCCGACATACGGCATCCTGTCCGGGACCTCGATGGCGGCACCGCACATCGCCGGCCTCGGAGCGCTGTACCTCTCGGAGCGGCCCAACGCCGCACCGGCGGAGATCAAGTCCGCGATGATGACGACCGCGTCGAGCACCGTGCTCCCGGATGGTTCGGAGAACACCGACCCGTTCGAGCAGGGGGCAGGCCAGGTCGAGCCGACCCGGTTCTTCGAGCCGGGGATGCTGTACCTCAACGGCCCGACGGACTGGGCGGCCTTCCTGGAGGGCAAGCAGCTCGCCGAGTTCGACGGCGTCGAGCCGATCGACGGCAGCGACCTGAACCTCGCGTCGATCTCGATCGGCACGCTGACCAGCGAGCAGACGGTGACCCGCACGGTCACGTCGACCGCGGCAGGCACCTATACGGCATCCGCTGAGGTCGCCGGTCTCGACGTCACGGTCGAGCCGTCCACGCTCACGTTCGCCGCCGCCGGTGAGACCGCGACCTTCACGGTCACGGTCGACAACGTCAGCGCTCCGGTCGAGCAGTGGGCGACCGGCTTCCTCACCTGGACCGGCGAGGACCGCGAAGTCCGTTCGCCGATCGCGGTGTTCCCGGTGACGGCAGACGCTCCGGCCGAGGTCACCGGCACGGGTGTCGACGGCAGCGCGACGGTGGAGGTCACACCAGGCCTGACCGGCGAGCTTCCGCTCGGCCTGTCCGGTCTGACGCCCTACCAGCTGCTGGTCGACGAGGCGAACCCCGTCGACGGGCACTCCGGTGACGAGAACTCGGGCGACGAGAGCAAGAACGTGTCGTGGATCGTCGACGTGCCGGAGGGTGCGACCCTCGCGCGCTTCGACCTGGACTCGTCGGATGACGAGGGCAGCGACCTCGACCTCACGGTGTACCGCGTCGTGAGCGCGGACGACCTGCGCTACTACCAGGTGTGGCAGTCCGCCACCGGATCCGCGGACGAGCAGGTCACGGTGGCAGCACCGACGGCCGGCACGTACCGCGTCGTCGCGAACATGTACTCCACCACCGGCCCGATGACGTGGGACATGTCCTACGCTTCGGTTCAGCCGGCCGGTGAGGGTGCGTTCACGGCGACGCCGAATCCGCTGGATGCCGTGCGCGGCGAGCAGACGAGCTACGACCTGTCGTGGTCCGGTCTGACCGCAGGATCGCGTTATCTTGGCGTCGTGCAGTACGGCGATTCCGCGGTGCGGTCGGTCGTGACGGTCGACGCGCGCTGAGAGCACGAGAGAGGCGGGGCGGATGCTGCGGCATCCGCCCCGCTATCCCGACCTGCTGGACCGACATCGATGGACGGCCACCCAGCTCCCGGCCGGCGTGATCGCCTGGACGAGTCCCGCCGGGCGCACCTGCATCGACGAACCACCACCCCGCGTGATGGTCGTCTGATCATGCCTGGGCGTCCGTGCCCCGCACGGACGCCCTCAGATCCGTCGACGCCGTGGCATGAGCCGCACATGCGGCAGCTCTGGGGCGGGGATCCGCTCGTCACCGTGCGTGACGACGTGGCCGAAGCGGGTCGATCCCGCCTCCCACGCGTCGCGGGCGTCGACGATCTCCTCGTGGGTGCGCGCGGCGAAGTTCCACCACATCACGAGGTCCTCCTCGAACGGCTCCCCGCCGAGCAGGAACAGCAGCGCGCCCGTCTCGCTCGTGACCGAGACGGCGTCTCTGGAGTCTCCGAGATACAGCATCAGGTCGCGCTCCATCACGACGTCCTCGACGGTCACGTCGCCATCGACGAGCACGATCGCATGCTCCCACTCCCGATTGAGCGGCAGCGCGACCGTGCTGCCCGCCGGCACCGAGATCTCGGCTCCGACGATCGGCGTGTAGACGGTGGCTGGCGAGCGGACACCGGCGAATTCGCCGAGTACGACGGTCGCCGAGGCATCCTGATCCAGCGACACGGTGGGAAGCGCCGTGTGCTGCTCGAAGGCGCCGGCGTCACGTCGAGCGGAATCGGGCAGGACGACCCAGAGCTGCAGGGCGTCGAGCGGGATCGGATCCTCACCCAACGAGTACTCCGAGTGCGAGATGCCGTCTCCGGCCGTCATCAGGTTGAGCTGACCGCGGCGCAGCGTCACGTCGCTGTCGACCGAATCACGATGCCGCATGTCGCCGACGAGCGGCCAGGTCACCGTCTGCAGACCGATGTGCGGGTGTGGCTCAACGCGCATGCGCACAGGTCCTGGCCCGAACCGGTCGAGGAAGCACCAGGCACCCACTGTGGGGAGGTCCTTGTGCGGCAGCGTCCGCAGCACGTTCATCGCGCGGACGCCGCCGAGCGGCACCTCGCGCGGTTCGAGCGGGATGCTGCGCCTGCCGATCATGCGCCTGGCACCTGCGGCCATCGGATCGACGCGCCTTCGACGTCGTGCTTCTTCAGATAGGCGGCGATGTACGGGCAGTACGGCGCGATCGTGTCACCGGACGCCGCGGCATCCGCCAGCGCCTCGGACGCGAGGACGCCGGCCAGACCCTTGCCCTGGAACGCGGGATCGATCTCGGTGTGCGTGAACCGGATCTCGCCGGTGCGGCGATCGAACTCGGCGAATCCGGCGAGCGTGTCGCCGACGCGGATCTCGTAGCGGGACGCCTCATCGTTGCGGGTGACTGCGGTGTCGGTCATCGCGGGTCCTTTCCGTCTGCGTCCACCCTAGGACGCCTGTGGACGGCTCGGGCGGGTGTCGGCCAGGCCGGTTACGCTGGAGGGATGCCGCAGACTCCCCGTGACCCCTACGAGGATCTGCCGTACGCGGACGAGCCGTGGGACAACGCCTACCCGCCAGAGCCCATGGACTTCGAGCCACCGGCGGACGGCTGGGAGCCGCCGCTGGATTGGGGTCCAGGACCGTCGACCCCGGTGGGCGCGCCCGCACAGCCCTCCGCTCCGGCGGCCACGCCGTCGCGCTTTCCGACGGCGCTGGATGCCCTGCACACCGTCTTCGGGTACGACGCGTTCCGCGGCGACCAGGCCGCGATCGTCGAGCAGGTCATCGCGGGCGGCGACGCCGTCGTCCTGATGCCGACCGGCGGCGGCAAGTCGGTGACCTATCAGGTGCCCGCGCTCGTGCGCGAGGGCACCGGACTCGTGATCAGCCCGCTGATCGCCCTCATGCACGATCAGGTCGACGCGCTGCGCGCCAACGGCGTGAACGCCGCGTACCTGAACTCGACGCAGTCGCCGTCCGAACGCGCACAGGTCGAGCGCGACTACGTCGAGGGCCGTCTGGATCTCATCTACGTCGCCCCCGAGCGCCTGTCGAGCCCCGCGACGACGGCGCTCCTGCAGCGCGGAACGCTCAGCGTCATCGCGATCGACGAGGCGCATTGCGTGTCGCAGTGGGGCCACGACTTTCGTCCCGACTACCTCGCGCTCGGCGACCTCGGCGAACGGTTCCCCGGGGTGCCGCGCATGGCGCTCACGGCGACGGCGACGCACGCCACGCACAAGGAGATCACCGAGCGACTGGATCTCGGCCGCGCCGAGCACTTCGTGGCGAGCTTCGATCGCCCCAACATCCAGTACCGGATCGTCCCCAAGGTCGAGCCGCGCAAGCAGCTCGTGGCGTTCATCCGCTCTCTGGACGCCGGTGCTGCGGGCATCGTCTACGCGCTGAGCCGAAAGTCGGTCGAGCAGACCGCGGACCATCTCGCCGCGCAGGGCTTCGACGCCCTGCCGTACCACGCGGGCCTCCCTGCCGAGGTGCGGGCGGCGAACCAGGCGCGGTTCCTGCGCGAGGACGGCATCGTCATGGTCGCCACGATCGCGTTCGGGATGGGCATCGACAAGCCGGACGTGCGCTTCGTCGCCCACATCGACCTGCCGAAGTCCGTCGAGGGCTACTACCAGGAGACCGGTCGCGCCGGCCGTGACGGCGAAGCATCCGTCGCCTGGATGGCCTATGGGCTGGGCGACGTCGTCCAGCAGCGCCGCATGATCGATCAGAGCCCCGGCGATCGCACGTTCAAGATGCGCCTCGGCCAGCACCTCGACGCCATGCTCGCCCTGTGCGAGACCGTCGAATGCCGACGGCAGAACCTGCTCGGCTACTTCGGGCAGGACTCCCAGCCGTGCGGCAACTGCGACACCTGCCTCGATCACCCCGAGACCTTCGACGGGCTGATCCCCACGCAGAAGCTCCTGTCGACGATCGTCCGCCTCAAGCGCGAACGCAACCAGGCCTTCGGGGCCGGGCACCTCATCGACATCCTCCGCGGGGCGTCGAACGACCGCATCCGCAAGTTCGGCCACGATCAGCTGACGACGTACGGCATCGGTGCCGACCTCTCCGACCAGGATTGGCGCAGCGTCGTCCGTCAGCTGCTCGCCCGGGGCATCCTCGTCGCGCAGGGCGACTACGGCACACTCGCCCCGGGGGATGCCGCGGCTGGCGTCCTGAAGGGCGAGACGCCCGTGCCGCTGCGCAAGGACACGATGGGCCGTGCGAGCACCGCCAGGGTGCGCAAGTCCTCCGCGGCGGCATCCGTCGCCGAAGGCGACCAGGGGCTGTTCGAGTCGCTGCGGGCATGGCGGGCCGAGACGGCGCGCGAGCAGGGCGTGCCCGCCTACATCGTGTTCGGCGACGCGACGCTGCGTGCGCTCGCCGAACGCCGTCCGGCTTCGCTCACGGATCTCGACGGAATCACCGGCATCGGCGCCAAGAAGCGCGACGCCTACGGGGACGCCGTGCTCACCGTGATCGCCGCCGCCTGACGCGCTCTCGATCGGATGCCACGAGCAGGTCCCGGCTCAGCGCCCCGGCAGCACGTCCTTCAGATGCGCTTCGAGGTGCTCGGCGATGTCGACGGCATCCCGGTCGTACAGCCACTGGTACTGCAGGCCGTCCCAGAGCGCGGTCAGCCAGATCGCCTCGTGCTCTGGGTCCCGATGCGAGGGCATCGAGCCCTCGGCCTGCGCGGCGCGGAAGAGGTCGGCGAACTGGTCGATCACCCGGGTGAAGCGCGCCTGGAAGTGGTCGTGCGCGGGATGCGACGCCGGCACGGCCTCGCACGACAGCACCGCGTACACCTCGATGAGACCGGGCGCGGTGGTGGCGTTATCCGCAGCGCCCATGGGCAGGGCGAGCAGCTCGCCGGTCGCGGAATCGGCCGGGACGTACGACTCCCGTGACTGGATCGTCCGGTCGCGCTCGGCGAGTACGGCACCGAGGAGCGCTTCTTTCGTCGGGTAGTGGTGCATGAGCGAGGACTTCGACACGCCCACCTTCTCGGCGATCTCGCGCAGGCTGGTGTCGCCGTAGCCTTCGGCCGCGAACAGCGCCATCGCGTCGGTGACGATCTTCGCGCGTCGCCGACGACCGGAGGCGTACCCGGCCTCGTCGTCGGCGGCGAAGTACTCTGCCAGCGGATGATACGCGTCGGACGCAGACGCCGGCGGCGCGTCCTCGGGGTCGCGCCACCCGATCGGGTGCGCCCAGGATGCCTCGTGCTCCTCCAGCATCGTCACGACGTCGACCCGATCGGGCAGGTACTGCTCGAGCAGCTGCAGGCCGTCCCACGCCGCGATCGACCGCACGGTCTCGCCGTGCGGGTCTCGGTCCTCGGCGACCGTGCCGTGCAGAATCGCGTCCTCCATCGCCTCGGTGGACAAGGTCGTGATTCGGGCATAGCGCTCGCGCATGATGTCGTGCGCCGGATGCTGAGGTGACGACGCCTCGCCGGTCAATGCGGCGTACAGCGCGAGGTAGCCCCGCGTGCGCTCGTTCTGCTGCGCGATCTCGGCGAAGGGCAGCGACCCAGGCTCACCGGCGGCCACCACTTGTTCGTAGAGCTCGGTGTTGGAGCTCTCCAGACTCTCGACCACGGTCGCGAGCAGCTCGTCCTTCGAGGCGAAGTGCTTGAGGAGGCCGGGATGGCTGACGCCGGCCGTCACCGCGATGCCGCGCAGCGATGTCGAGCGGTAGCCGTAGGCGATGAACATCTCGCGTGCGGCGAGGACGATCCGGGCGCGCGTCTGCTCGGTGCTCGCCTTGCGAGCTCGCGGTACGGCAACGATCATCGGGTCCTCCTCCGGCATCCTATCGATCCCGAGTTACCAACCAGACGGATTTCAGTTACCAAACGGACGGGTTTCATGTATTCTTCTGGATGCAGCCGCGTCGCAGAGGACAAGCGGCACACCCGAGAGGACCCACTTCCATGACAGAGATGTCATCCGCCGCGAACGTCGCGGCTGTCGGCACCACCGGTTTCAAGGCACCAGGGACCACGCCGTCGAAGACGCCGCGCGGCTACACGTCCGCGCTCGCCGGCGTGAACTTCGGCGTCTATCTGGCGCTGCTCACGCCGGTCATGGTCGCCATGGCGTTCAAGATCCAGCGCCTGGATCCCACGAACGCCGACGCGAGTCTCGGTCTCGTCCTCGGTGTCGGTGCGTTCTTCGCGCTGATCTGCAACCCGCTCGTCGGCCGGCTCTCCGACCGCACGACGTCGCGCTGGGGCATGCGTCGGCCGTGGATCCTCGGCGGCGCGATCGTCGGACTCGGCGGCTTCGTGGTCATCGGAGCGGCGACCTCGGTCTGGGTCGTCCTGCTGGCCTGGTGCCTCGTGCAGGGCTCGATGAATGCCGTCCTCGCCGCGGCCAACGCGACCATTCCCGACCAGAGCCCCGTCGCCAGCCGCGGCAAGGTCTCCGGCGTCGTCGGCATCGCGACGCCTCTCGGCATCCTCGCCGGCAGCTTCATCGTCAACTTCCTCCCCGGCGACTTCGAGCGATTCGTCGTCCCCGCGGCGATCGCCACGGTTCTCGCGGTGATCTTCGTGCTGGTCCTCAAGGACCGCCGCCTCGACCACAAGCCGGCCGAGAAGTTCACGATCGGAATGTTCTTCGGCTCATTCGTCTTCAACCCGCGCAAGAACCCGGACTTCGGCTGGACCTGGCTCACCAAGTTCTTCGTCATGTTCGGCTACGCCGGCATCGCCACCTACCTGCCCTACTTCCTGCAGGACCGGTTCGCACTGGGGGAGCAGGAGGCCGTCACCACGATCCTGTTCGCCAACATCGCGTCCACACTCGCGATGGTGTTCTCGTCGCCGATCGCCGGCGTGCTGTCCGACAGGTTCGGCAAGCGCCGCCCGTTCGTCGCGATCGCGGGCGTCGTGATGGTGGTCGGCCTCGCCATGCTGGCCTTCGCGCCGAGCATCGCCGTCGTGATCGTCGCACAGGCCATCATCGGCTTCGGTGCCGGATCGTTCCTCTCGGTGGATCTCGCCCTCGCGACCCAGGTGCTGCCGAACCCGGACGACACGGCCAAGGACCTCGGCGTCCTGAACATGGCGAATGCGCTGCCGCAGTCCATCGCGCCCGCCATCGCTCCGTCGATCATCGCGATCGGCGCCCTGACGCCGCTCGGCGGCTACACCACCTGGTACCTGTTCGGAGCGCTCGTGGCGCTGGCCGGAGCCGTGCTCGTCTACCGGATCAAGGGAGTCAAGTGATGACGGATGCTGTGAACGACCGCCCCTGGCTGGATGCCTCGCTCGCGATCGACGACCGCGTGCAGCTGCTGCTAGACGCCATGACGATCGAGGACAAGGCGGGTCTCTTCTTCCACACGATGATCGCGATCGCCCACGTGGACGAGGCGAACCCCGCGTTCGGCCTGCCGTCGGCGCGCGAGTTCGTCGAGGGTCGGCGGATGACCCACTTCAACCTCCTCGGCGCAGCCCCCACAGGGCGCGAGATCGCGGCGTGGCAGAACGAGATCCAGCGGCTCGCGGCATCCACCGGCCTGGGCATTCCGGTGACCCTCTCGACCGATCCCAGGCACTCGTTCAGCGACAACCCCGGTGCCGCGATCATGGCGGGGCCGTTCTCGCAGTGGCCAGAGACGCTCGGTCTCGCGGCGATCCGCGATGAGGGGCTCGTGGAGCGCTTCGGCGACATCGCTCGCCAGGAGTACACCGCGGTCGGCCTCCGTGTCGCGCTTCATCCGCAGGTCGATCTCGCCACGGAGCCGCGCTGGGCGCGTCAGACGGCGACGTTCGGTGAGGATGCCGAGCTCGCCGGTCGCCTCGGCGCCGCGTACATCCGCGGCTTCCAGGGGGCGTCGTTCGGACCCGGTTCGGTGTCGACCATGACGAAGCACTTCCCCGGTGGCGGTCCGCAGAAGGACGGCGAGGATCCGCACTTCGCGTACGGACGCGAGCAGGTTTACCCCGGTGATCAGTTCGAGCTGCACCTGAAGCCGTTCGAGGCGGCGTTCGAGGCCGGCACCCGCCAGATCATGCCGTACTACGGGATGCCTGTCGGCACCGAGTACGAAGAGGTCGGGTTCGGCTTCAACAAGTCCGTCATCACGGGCTTGCTGCGCGAGCGGTACGGCTTCGACGGGCTGGTCTGCACCGACTGGGGTCTCATCACGGATGCCGAGATCTTCGGCGACCTGCATCCCGCGCGTGCGTGGGGAGTGGAGGAGCTCTCGCCCAAGGAGCGCATCGCCAAGGTCCTGGATGCCGGAGCGGATCAGTTCGGCGGGGAGGCGTGCCCTGAGCTGCTGCTCGAGCTCGTCGCTGACGGCACGGTGTCGGAAGCACGCGTGGATGCCTCCGCTCGCCGGATCCTGCGCGAGAAGTTCGAGCTCGGACTGTTCGAGAACCCGTTCGTGGATGAGGATGCGGCGGACGAGATCGTCGGTCGTGCGGACTTCCGCGCTGCGGGTGAGGCGGCTCAGCGCGCGTCGATCACGGTGCTGACGAACGACGGCACGCTGCCCTTCGCGCGCGGCCGCAAGATCTACGTCGAGGGGATCGCGCCGGAGATCGCGGCATCCTATGGCGAGGTCGTCGCGACGCCGGCCGAGGCCGACATCGCGGTGCTGCGCCTGCAGGCCCCGTACGAGAAGCGCGCCACGGCGTTCGAGAACTTCTTCCATGCAGGGTCGCTCGCCTTCGGCGACGACGTGATCGCGCACGTCCGCTCGATCGCGGCCTCCGTCCCGACCGTCGTGGACGTGCTCGTGGATCGTCCGGCGATCCTGACAGAGATCGCGGATGCTGCGGCATCCGTCACGGTCAACTGGGGTGCATCGGCCGAAGCGCTCCTCGATGCGCTCACGGGTGCGGCGGCGCCGAAGGGGCGGCTGCCGTTCGATCTTCCGAGGTCGATGGCGGCCGTCGAGGCGTCGAAGCCTGACGTGCCGTTCGACACGGCCGATCCGCTGTTCCGCTTCGGTCACGGTCTCGATCTGTAACAATCTGATTCGTCGACGAAAGCGCACCCCCGGGATTCCGGGGGTGCGCTTTCGCCGTCTCGGGAGACAGCTGCCGTTTTCTGTGCGTTCGCTGGACAGTGTGCCGGTATACCGCAATACTGACCGGTACACGAGCTCTGTCGACGTGCGTCGACTCCTGGGGAGGGTCTTGTGGCGCGGCTTGTTCGCATCACGGGAGGGCACTGAATGAATACCAAGGGGATAACTCTGCGCAGGCGCAGAGTCGCAGGAGGGCTGGCGGGCATCACAGCCGCAGCAGTCGTCCTGGGAGGGGCGTTTGCCCCCACAGCGGCAGTCGCGTTGGACGGCGCCGATGCGACAGATCCATCGGCGGCGGAGGCGCAGATTCTGAGTCTGCCGGCCGAGCTGCTCGGTGATCTCGAGCTCGCAGATCTCGGAAACACCATCACGAGCTTCCCGAGTGCTCCAGGGCCAGAGGGTGGGGGAGCCCTGAACCTGACCGCTCTTGAGGCGCTCAGCGTCGACATCGGCGACATCAACCTCCCGCTGCTGTCCAACGGGGCGAACGACGGCCTGTTGCAGCTCGGCGACCTGGGGGCGATGGGAAGCTACAGCTCTTCGCCGAACACCGTCACTTCGAGTGCCTCGTCCGGACTCATCGCTTCCGGCGGCGGAATCGATGCTGGTGCGATCGATGCCAGCACGGACCCCGCGACGCTGGAGCTGACGAACCTGTTCGACCAGCTCGACGTCGCCGGTCTGACCGATGCGATCCTCGATGAGGCCTCGGTTTCTCTGGGCGCTCTGGCCTCCGAAGCCTCTGAGGAATCAGGAACCGTCGACAGCGCGTACCGGATCGCCGGCCTGGGCCTCGACCTCCACAGTGATCTCGTAGGGGATCTGAGCGCCGGATTGACCTCGACGACGAACGAGATCGTCGCGCCGATCAATGGCCTGGTCGGCGAAGACGGACTTGTGTCCGATGTCCTGGCAACCCTGAGCGGGGTCGTCGACACATTCGATCTCACGATCCTCGGCATTGGCGTGGAGCTCGACTCCGATCCGGCCCAGAGCACCGCGGCGATCACTGGTCTCGACGATCTTGTCAATGACGTCGTCGCGGATCTGCTCACGCAGCAGATCGCAAATGAGAACGGCTCCGTGACGGTCGATCTGTCGACCGGCACGATCAGCGTCGACCTCGCCGAGCTGGTCATCGGTGACAACGGTCTCGACCCGGCGGATCTCGAGAATCTGAACGCGCTCCCGGCGAACACTTCGGTCCTCACCCCGGACGTTCTTTCGGCTATCACGGCTGGTGTCACGGATTCCCTGGTCGGCACTGGTCCCGACTCGCTTGGGACCAAGCTTCAGGTTGCCCTGGACACGCGCATCTGGAACGAGGTCGGGATCGAAATCGGTCTCGACGCGTCCGGGCAGCTCTGTGTGCTCGTGTGCTCGCCGCTGGCGGATGCAGAAGTAACGATCACGGGCACGCTGGCAGAGTTCACGGGCAAGGACGGTGCGACGCTCGACAACGACAACATCGACACGACCCTCGACCTGCTCGGCCTGCTCGATCTCGGCGACCTGATCGACGTGCTCGCGCCGTTGCTGATCGCTCCGATCACCTCTACGGTCACCGGCCCGTTGCTCGATCTCATCACGGACGACGTGCTCGGCAACGTGCGAGCGATCGTGCAGACCGGGCTCGTCGAAGGAACTCTCGCCCCGCTGCTCGGCGTCTTGTCGCCTGTGATCAGCCAGCTTGTCGGCATCACCATCAACGAGCAGCCCACGGAGCCGCCACTGAACGGAGACGGCGACCTCGGTGCCGGCAGCTTCACGGTTCGCGCCTTGAGCGTCGATCTTCTTCCTCTCGTCGGCGGCGGCGTGAGCCTCGATCTCGCCGAGGCTTCCGTCAAGGCGCTCGACGCACTGGCGCCGACGGTCGACGCTCAGGATCCGGTCACCGCGGGCACCAACCTGCCGGTCACGGGAAGCGGGTGGATCCCGGGCAGCACAGTCACCCTTCAGCTCACGGACGGCGCAGATGTGCCCGTGGGTGAGCCTGTCGAGGTCACAGTCGGGGCGGACGGGACTTTCCCCGTCGGCACGGTCTACGCCATCCCCGCGGATGCGCCGGCCGGAACCGACTACACGCTGACGGCGACCGACCCCGACGACAACTCGGCCACGGACGCAGTCGAGGTCACGGCCGCCGACCCGGGCGACGTCAACACCAACGCGGCCGCTTCGGCATCCGCGTCGGCGGACGCGACGGCCGACGGCGATCCCTCAGCACAGGCGGCAGCCGAGGCTGCAGCGCTGGCGGATGCCACGTCGGCAGCGACGGCGGCAGCGAACGGCGACGCGAGCATCGCGGCACAGGCGGCAGCGACCGCCGACGCTTCGACGGCTGCTTCGGCGGACTCGACGACCGACGTCAACGCTCAGGCCGCAGTCGCGGCCCAGGCTGCGGCTCAGGCCGATGCCTCCGATGACGTCGAGGCTGCGGCCACGGCGACGGCCGAAGCCAACTCCTCGGTCGCCGCGCAGGCGGCAGCCACGTCCGACTCCTCGACCGACGCCTCCTCCGAGGCCTCCACGAACGCGAACGCGGCAGCCTCGGCATCCGCTTCCGCGAACGCGGACGCCACGACGGATGCTGTGGCAGACGTCGCTGCTCAGGCGGCGGCGTACGCTGACGCCACGTCCGAGGCGACGGCTGCTGCGGATTCCACGGCGCAGGCTGCGGCTGCTGCGGCGGCCACGGCGACGTCGTCGGCCACGGCGACGTCCGACGCCACGTCGGCCGCCAACGCGAATGCCGCTGTCGCAGCTCAGGCTGCGGCTCTGGCCGACGCGTCGTCCGACACGGCAGCAGAAGCATCCTCCGCAACGAACGCCAACGCCTCGTCGGCGGCTGAGGCGGCGGCGATCGCCAACTCGTCCACCGATGCTTCGGTGGACGCCACGGCGGACGCCGACCCGGCAGCTGCGGCGGAGGTCAACACGAATGCCACGGCTTCGGCTGCGGCATCCGCTCAGGCAGACGCCGACAACGACGCCGCGGCTCAGGCTGCTGCGGTGGCTGCGGCTCTGGCCGACGCCTCGACGGCTGCTGACGCTGCCGCGACGCCGGATGCAGAGGCTGCTGCGGCATCCGCTGCGACGGCCGATGCGACCAGCGCGGCTTCGGCTGACGCGACGACCGACGTCAACGCCTCGGCTGCTGTGGCCGCTCAGGCTGCGGCTCAGGCCGACAACTCCGCGAGCACGACCGCGGACGCGACCGCTGCTGCGGATGCCGACGCGGCCGCCGCCGCATCGGTGGCTGCAACCGCGACGTCGTCGAACGACGCATCCGCGACGGCTGCGGCCGACGCGGACGCGACGGCCACGGCGACGGCTGACGCAACGGCGGACGCCGAGGTCAACACGAATGCCACGGCTTCGGCTGCGGCATCCGCTCAGGCAGACGCCGACAACGACGCCGCGGCTCAGGCTGCTGCGGTGGCTGCGGCTCTGGCCGACGCCTCGACGGCTGCTGACGCTGCCGCGACGCCGGATGCAGAGGCTGCTGCGGCATCCGCTGCGACGGCCGATGCGACCAGCGCGGCTTCGGCTGACGCGACGACCGACGTCAACGCCTCGGCTGCTGTGGCCGCTCAGGCTGCGGCTCAGGCCGACAACTCGTCGAGCACGGCCGCGGACGCGACCGCTGAGGTGGACGCTGCTGCTGCCGCCGAGGTCGCTGCGACCGCGGACGCGTCGAACGATGCATCCGCAACGGCGACGGCTGACGCAACCGCAGACGCCGAGGTCAACACGAACGCCACGGCTTCGGCCTCGGCTTCGGCTCAGGCGGACAGCGACCAGAACGCCGCAGCTCAGGCTGCTGCGGTCGCCGCTGCTCTGGCTGACGCGTCCACGGCTGCTGACGCTGCGGCGACGGCCGACGCTGAGGCTGCTGCGGCATCCGCTGCGACGGCTGACGCGACGGCGGATGCCACAGTCGACGCGACCTCCGAGGCGAACGCCGCAGCGGCTGTCGCCGCTCAGGCCTCGGCTCAGGCGGACAACTCGGCCAGCGCGGCCGCGGACACGTCGGCTGCGGCCGACGCGAGCGCGAACGCGGCGGCTGCAGCATCCGCGTCGTCCACGGCGACCTCCTCGGCCTCGGCTTCGGCCAACGCCGCAGCGGACTCCTCGGCCACGGCGGATGCGACGGCTGCGGCCGCTGCGACCTCCTCGGCCTCGGCGAACGCTTCGGCGGACGCGGACCCGGCCGGCCAGCTCGGCATCACGGTCACGGTTCCGAAGCTCGAGCGCGGAGACCAGCAGACGGCCATCGGCACCGGTTTCACGCCGGGCGAAGTCGTCACCGGTGTGATGTCGTCCGAGCCTCTCGCGCTGGGGACTCAGGTCGCCAACGCCGACGGCACGGTCACGTTCACCTGGACGATTCCTGCCGGCACCGACCTGGGCGCGCACACCGTGACCCTGACGGGTGCGGAGTCCGGAAGCGTCGCGGGTACGTTCGAGGTCGTCGCCGATGGTCTGGCCACGACCGGATCGGACGTCCCGTCCGGCTGGATCGCGCTGGGAGTCCTGCTCCTCATGCTCGGTCTCGGCACGGCGCTGGTCGCCCGATCACGGCGAGCGGTCACCGCGGCGGAGTAAGAGCACGGCACACTGTCAAGGTCGGGGTCGTCCTGCGGACGACCCCGACCTTCAGTGATGAAATGGATGAGGCATGAGCACGAAGATCGATGAGCCGAACGAAACGCGGAACGCGGCGCCGGCGGATGCCGCAGCGGCTGCTGCGTCACGACCACGTCCCACGTGGTGGGTGAGGCTCATCGCGTTCGCCGCGTGCCTGCTCACGCTCTGGCACATCTTCGCGTCCTTCCTCTGGATCGCGCCGTACTCGGCGCTGCGCGAGATTCCCTCGCAGGAGGTCCTGTCCGGCTACATGCTCCCGCTGTTCGGCCAGTCGTGGAGCGTCTTCGCGCCGGAGCCCATCAACGGCGACTATCACTTCAACGTGCGCGCGGTCATCGAGAAGGACGGCGAAGAGGTCGAGACCGGATGGGTCAGCGCCACCGACGTCGAGCTGTCGATGATCCGGTACAACCTGTTCCCGCCCCGAGCCGGCATCCAGTCCAGCGAGGTCGCGAGCGGGCAGATGAACGCCTACAACAAGCTCGACGAGAAGCAGCAGGCCGTCGCAGCCCTCGACTTCGCCGCGGAGGACTGGGAGGAGTGGATGGTGCGCTCGTTCGATGAACTCGACGAGGGGGCGTCCACGGAGGCCTACATGCGCGAAGAGCATCTCTCGACGGCCTACGCGACCCAGGTGGCCTACGCGATCTGGGGCGACGACGTGGTGAAGGTGCAGTACCGCGTCAGCCGTCAGAACGTGGTGCCCTACGCCGAGCGCAACGACCCCGGTGCGCAACGACCCGATCCGACGTTCTCCACGACGGGCTGGCGGGGCCCGATCGAGGAAGACGGGCAGAGCCGAGACGCCTTCGGCGACACCTTCCGTCACCAGTTCGAGAGCACGCAGAAATGAGCGCGTCTGTGCCCGCCCGCATTCTGACCTTCGCCGGCTCCATGATCTCCGGCCTGTGGGCGATGATCATCTCGGCCATCGACCGGATCTCCGCTTTCGTGGACAGCTGGCTCTTCCATGGCAAGAAGGCCCTGTACGGTCTCGCCGTCACCCGCATCCTGTTCGGGATCACCGCGCTCGGCCTGCTGATCTCGAACTTCGCCACCCGGCTGTACACGTTCGGGCCGGGCTCGGCCTGGAACGGCGAACTGGCGGCGCCGGTGAGCGACTTTCCCCAGATCTGGATCTTCAGCGCGTTCCATGCCGTGATGGGCGATGCCGTCCTCTACACGCTCCTGTACCTGCTGCTGATCGCTCTCGCCGTGCTGTTCACGATCGGCTGGCGCTTCCGCATCGTCCTGCCGATCTTCTTCTGCCTGTGGGTCGGCTTCATCGAGGCCAACGACATGGTCGGCGACCAGGGCGACAACATGTTCCGCATCGCCCTCATCCTGCTCTTCTTCGCCGACCCGGCAGCGCGCTGGTCGATCGACGCCCGGCGGCGCGCCAAGAAGGGCGAGTGGTTCGCTCCGGGCAGCCAGCCCGCGCTGATCGGCACGATGCTGCACAACCTCGCACTCGTCGCGCTCACCGCGCAGGTGTGCTTCGTCTACGCATCCGGCGCTCTCTACAAGGCCGGCGGCGACCCGTGGGCGAAGGGCTGGGCCGTCTACGACCCGCTGCACACGGCCCGATTCGGCACCTGGCCGGTCCTGAGCGAACTGGTCACGACGTGGGGGCCGATGGTCGTCGCCGCCACCTGGGGATCCATCCTGCTGCAGGTGGCGTTCCCTCTGATGCTGCTGACCCGCCCGACGCGTCTCATCGGGCTGATCGGCATCCTGTCGTTCCACATCGGCATCGCGGTGCTGATGGGGCTGCCCTGGTTCTCGCTCACGATGATCGCGATCGACTCGATCTTCATCAGGGACCACACCTGGTTGCGTCTGAGCACCGGGGTCGTCCGGCGGTGGGATGCTGCGAAGGCGGGGCCGCCACGGCAGACCGCGCTGAGCTGACCCCGCCAGGCTGACCGCGCTGAGCTGGCCGCGGTCAGTCGGTCGCGTACGCCTCGACGTGCACCCGCACGGTGGCCGCGTCGCGCAGCAGCTTCGACACCGGGCAGCGTGCATGCGCGGCATCCAGGATCTCCTGCGTCTCGGCCGGTGAGCAGCCTTCGGCGGACAGGTGCGCGTGGACGTCGAACTCGTAGCCGGGGCCGGGAACGGCCTGGCGCAGTTCGACCTCGACGCGTACGGCCGTCCGCCGCGCGCCGGCGACGATGACCTGCGCCGTGCCGTTCAGGCACGTCGCCCACGCGAGAGCCAGCAGCTGCTCCGGGTTGGTCGCCGCGGCATCCGGATCTCGACCGAGCGGCGACGAGACGGCGACGGACAGGCCGCCGGGGACGAAGCTGACGCCGTCGGCGCCCGTGCGATTGATCGCTGCCGTCCGGTAGGTGGTGCCACGCATGCCTCCACCGTACGCCGCCAGGAGCGGGCCGAATGTGGGGAAGGGACAACCGCAGAGCAGCACGCCCGCCCTCGGGGTTGGCGGATGGTCACACACCGCTTTGCGCGTCATTGGAGGAGTCCTACCATCGAATCACTCCTGATTCCCTCTGAGAGGAACACCAATGGTCGACGCTGCCGTCCGCCCCCAGGGCGCTCCTGCCACCGAGAGCACGCCCCGCATCGACATCGAGCAGGTGAACGATCTGCTGCTCGGCACGTGGGCCGACACGCGTCGCAGCGCGCGCGAGATGATCAAGGACTCGGCGTTCTGGCGCAGCGACGAACTGGGCAAGGACGAGCACCGCGAGCGCGTGCTCAGCCAGATGCACCTGCTCGTGGACAACAAGGCGGTGCACCGCGCCTTCCCGAAGCGGTTCGGCGGCGACGACGACAACGGCGCCAACATCGCCGGGTTCGAGGAGCTCGTCGCTGCGGACCCCAGTCTGCAGATCAAGTCCGGTGTGCAGTGGGGGCTGTTCGGTTCCGCGATCCTGCAGCTCGGCACGACAGAGCACCACGAGAAGTGGCTGCCGGGTGTCATGGACCTCTCGATCCCCGGCGCTTTCGCGATGACCGAGATCGGACACGGTTCGGATGTCGCCGCCGTCGGCACGACCGCGACGTACGACCCGGACACCGAGGAGTTCGTGATTCACACGCCGTTCCGCGCGGCGACCAAGGAGTACCTCGGCAACGCGGCACTGCACGGCATCGCCGCCACGGTGTTCGCCCAGCTCGTCACCGACGGCGTCAACCACGGCGTGCACTGCTTCTACGTGCCGCTGCGCGGCGAGGACGGCAACGACCTCCCCGGCATCGGTCGTGAGGACGACGGGCTCAAGGGCGGGCTCAACGGCATCGACAACGGCCGTCTCAGCTTCGACCACGTGCGCGTCCCCCGCACGAACCTGCTGAACAAGTACGGCGACGTGGCCGCTGACGGCACCTACACAAGCTCGATCGACAGCCCTGGCCGCCGCTTCTTCACGATGCTGGGCACCCTGGTCCAGGGCCGGGTGTCGCTGGACGGCGCTGCATCCTGGGCATCCGCACTGGCGCTGAAGATCGCGATCACGTACGCGACCCAGCGTCGTCAGTTCGACGGAGCCGACGGGCAGGAGGTCGTGCTGCTCGACTACGGCAAGCACCAGCGCCGTCTGCTCCCGCGGCTCGCGACCACGTACGCGCAGATCTTCGCTCATGACGAGTTTCTGCAGAAGTTCGACGGGGTCTTCTCCGGCCGGACGGACACCCCCGACGACCGCGAGGACCTCGAGACCCTGGCCGCCGCTCTCAAGCCGCTGTCCACGTGGCACGCGCTGGACACGCTGCAGGAGGCGCGCGAGGCCTGCGGCGGTGCAGGGTTCATGTTCGAGAACCGTTTCGTCGGACTCCGGGCTGACCTCGACATCTACGTCACCTTCGAGGGCGACAACAACGTCCTGCTGCAGTTGGTCGGCAAGCGCCTGCTCACCGACTACGCCACGCAGTTCCGGGGCAAGGATGCCGCCGCACTGGCGAAGATCGTCGCCACGCAGACCGCGGGGAAGCTGTTCCACGGTGCGGGGCTCCGCCGGCTCGGACAGACCGTGGCCGACCTCGGCTCGACCGCGCGTTCCGTCGAGAACGGGCTGCGTGAAGAGCAGCAGCACGAGCTGCTGGCCGATCGCGTTCAGCAGATGGTCGCCGACATCGCGGGGCGGCTGCGCCCGGCGGGCAAGGACAAGGTGCTCGGCGAGAAGCTCTTCAACGAGAACCAGGCCGAGCTGATCGAAGCCGCACGCGCGCACGGCGAGCTGCTGCAGTGGGAGGCGTTCACGGATGCCCTGCGCGACGTCGAGGACGCGGAGACGAAGCAGGTGCTCACCTGGCTGCGCGATCTCTTCGGCCTGCAGCTCATCGAGAAGCACCTCGCCTGGCACATCATCAACGGTCGGCTGTCCACGCAGCGCGCTGCCGCCGTGTCGAGCTACATCGACCGGCTGTGCCGGCGACTGCGTCCGCACGCTCTCGACCTCGTCGACGCCTTCGGCTACGAGCAGGAGCACCTGCGCGCGCCGATCGCGAGCGGCATCGAGCAGAAGCGCCAGGACGAGGCCCGTGCGTACTACGCCGAACTCGCGGCATCCGGTAAGGCACCCGTGTCCGAGAAGGCGCTCAAGGCGAAGCGGTCCTGACCTCGGTAGCGTTGGGGGCATGACCTCCCTCGCCACCGGCTCAGACGGCCGCATCCGATGCGCCTGGGTCGGATCGGATGCCGAGTACGAGCGCTATCACGACGAGGAGTGGGGTCGGCCGCTGCGCGGCGACCGTGCGCTGTTCGAGAAGATGGCGCTCGAGGGATTCCAGGCCGGACTCAGCTGGATCACGATCCTGCGCAAGCGGCAGCGGTTCCGCGAGGTGTTCGCGGGTTTCGAGCCCGAGGTCGTCGCCCGGTTCACCGAGGACGACGTGGAACGGCTGATGGCGGATGCCGGGATCATCCGCAACCGCGCGAAGATCCTGGCAACCATCGGCAACGCCGCACTCGTGGTCGAGATGGCCGAGGGCAAGCTCGACGCGCTGATGTGGTCGTTCGCTCCGCCCCGCGGTCCGCGCCCGCGCAGCTTCGCCGACGTGCCGGCGGTCACGGCGGAGTCGACCGCGATGAGCAAGGAGCTGCGTCGGAGGGGGTTCCGCTTCGTCGGGGCGACCACGATGTACGCGCTCATGCAGTCCGCGGGGATGGTCGACGATCACATCGAGGGATGCTGGCGCGCGGACTGAGATGGGGACTGCTCCCCATCGAGGCTTTCAGGTCGCCTGGTTAGGATGGCCCGGGCAGGCCCCGCTCCCACGCCCGCGGTGCTGCGTCTGAGAGCATCCGCTGTGCGGAGGGGGATCGTCGTGAAGGTGTTGAGCTGGGCCCGGCAGCGGCCGAAGGCGCTTGCCTCCGTCGCCGCCGTCGTGGCGGGCGCGCTCACGATAATGACTCTCGCGCTGGCCTACGACGGCAACCCGACGACCGAGGTCGATCTGCACGACGGCGGCGTATGGGTGACGAAGTCGTCGAACCTGCTGGTGGGGCATTTCAACAACGAGTCCACGGTGCTCGACGGCGGTCTTCGGACGACCGGTGAGAACTTCGACATCCTGCAGGACGAATCGACGGTCGTCGTCGTCAACCGGGACGACGCGACCGCCACGCTGGTCGACCCCGCCGAGGTGAAGCTCGGCGACAGCGCCGCGATCCCCGGCGGCGGCAGAGTCGCACTCGGCGACAAGACGACCGCGATCCTCGACGGCAGGACCGGCGACCTGTGGGTCGTGCCGGTGAGCGGTCTGGCAGGGTTCGAGGTCGCGTCTGAGAAGCCGCTGCTCGAACTCGGCAAGAACGCCGATGCGACCGTCGGCGAGGACGGAACGGTCTACGCGGTCTCGGCGGCCGAGTCGACGGTCTACACGGTTTCCGTCGACGCTCAGGGCGAGCCGGACGAGCCTTCCCTCGAGCCGGTCGAAGGGCTGAAGAAGGAGAGCACGCCGACGATCACGGCTGTCGGAGACGTTCCGGTGGTGCTCGATCCGGCGGCCGGGGTCGTAATGGCTCCTGGCGGTCTGCGTGTGGAGATCCCGGGGGCGGAGGATGCTGTCCTGCAGCAGGCATCCGGGGCGTCTGACGCGGTGACGATCGCGACCGGCACGCAGCTGCTGCGGGTGCCGTTCGACGGCGGCGATGTCGTGGCGACGGAAGCAGGTGGCGAGGGTGCGCCTTCAGCTCCGGTGTCGTTGCTGGGCTGCTCGTACGGGGCATGGGCGGGTTCGGCGCGCTTCGTGCGCGAGTGCCCGGGGGACGAGTCGGATCTGACGGAGCAGATTCCGAATCTTAAGCCGACGACGGGCCTGATGTTCCGGGTGAATCGGGACGTGATCGTGCTGAACGATGCGGTGTCCGGTGCGGCATGGGTCGCGACGGACAGCCTGCAGCAGGTGGACAACTGGAACGACATCACACCTCCTGAGGGCGAGGATCAGGACGAGGAGGAGAACACCACCGAGGAGACGGTGGAGACGTCTCTTCCCGAGCGCAGCGAGCAGAACACGGTTCCCGTGGCCGAGGACGACTCCTTCGGGGTGCGTCCAGGGGGAACCACGTTCCTCCCGGTGCTGGACAACGACACGGATGCCGATGGGGATGTGCTGGTCGCGGCCGTGAAGGGCGATCAGCCGTCGCTGGGCGAGGTGCAGCCGATCAACAACGGCAGTGCGCTGCAGATCGCGGTTCCGGAGGATGCCGCGGGTTCGGCGACGTTCGTGTACGAGGTCGATGACGGCAGGGACGGCACGGCGACGGCGAAGGTCACGGTCTCGGTGCACGACTGGACCGTGAACTCCGCTCCCGAATCGAAGCGCAAGAGCACGATGGCGGTGGAGGCGGGCGGCACCGTGTCGTACAACGTGCTGCCCGATTGGATCGATCCGGACGGCGATGACGTCTACCTCAAGGACGTGGTTCCTGCCCAGGGCGACGAAGTCGATTTCACCACGGACGGGCAGATCACCTACCGGGCCGTGGCCAGCGCGCCAGGCCGTCAAGAGGTCCAGGTGTCGGTCGCAGACGCTTCGGGCGAGCTCACGACCGGCGTCATCCAACTCGACGTCCGTCCACTCGGATCGACCCTGCCGAAGACGAACGCCGACCACGTGGTCACCACGGTCGGCACCCAGGTCACGGTCTCACCGCTGTCCAACGACACGTCCTCCAGCAACGAGCCGCTGCGTCTCAACCGCGTGGACGACACGGACGGCGCGACGATCACACCCGACTACCAGAACAAGACCTTCACGTTCTCGGCCGATCGCGCCGACGTCTACTACGTGCAGTACCTCGTCACCGCCGGGGTCCCCTCGGCGAACGGCCTGGTGCGCATCGACGTGCGCGAGCCCACCGATGAGGACCTTGCACCGATCGCGGTGCGCGATGTGGCGCTGCTGCCGACGGGCGGCGAAGCGCTCGTCGGCGTGCTGAACAACGACACGGACCCCGGCGGCGGCATTCTGGTCGTGCAGTCCGTGACCGTGGAACCGGGCAGCGGCGTGTCGGTGTCGGTGCTCAATCACGAGACGCTCCGCATCGGCGACCAGGGCGGACTCGACGAGCAGGTGCGGATCAGCTATCGCATCTCCAACGGCACGAAGACCGCGGAGGGGGATGTCGTCGTGATCCCCATCGCGGCACCGGACAAGCAGCTGCCCCCGGTGGCGAACGATGACACCGCGGTGGTGCGGGCAGGCGACGTCGTGACCATCCCGGTGCTCGACAACGATGTGCACCCCAACGACCTCGCCATGCACGTGGAACCCGAGCTCGTCGAGCCGTACATCGATCCCGAAGACGGCGAGGCCTTCGTCACGCAGGACCAGATCCGCTTCCGTGCGGGTCCGGAGGCCAAGACGGTCTACGCCACGTACAACGTGGTGGACGAGAACGGCCAGGTGGATGCCGGCTACGTGACGATCCAGATCCTCGCTGTCGATGAGGAGAAGAACGCCGCACCGCGTCCGCGGGACGTCACGGCGCGCACGCTCAGCGGCACGACGACGAACATCGCGATCCCTCTCGACGGCATCGACACGGACGGCGATTCGGTCGAGCTGCTCGGCCTGGACTCCAATCCGAAGAAGGGCCTGGTCACCGTCGAGCAGGACTATCTGGTCTACGAGGCATTCGAGGATGCCAACGGCGTGGACACGTTCACCTACAAGGTGCGCGACAACCTCGGCAAGGAGGGGCTCGCGACCGTGCACGTGGGCATCGCGCCGAGCGAGGAGGCCAACCAGGCGCCGTACGCGGTCAAGGACTCCGTCGTCGTGCGGCCGGGGCGCGAAGTCGCCGTTCCCGTGCTCGTCAACGACTCCGACCCCGAGGGCGACAAGGTCGCCCTCGTGAAGAACGGGATCACGCCACCGGACGGGGTGCCGGGCTTCGAAGCGCGCGTCTCGGGGGATCGGGTGCTGGTTCAGGCGCCGGATGCCGAGGTGGAGACCTCCCTGCGGTACACGATCGTGGATGAGCGCGGAGCCGAGGCATCCGCAGTTCTCCAGGTGACCGTGGACGAGGACGTGCCGCTGCTGGTCCCCATCGCGCGCGACGACCGCGTCAAATCGGAGGACGTCGTGGACGAGCTCACGATCGACGTCGACGTGCTCGCGAACGACGAGGACCCGGACGGCACGACGGAATCGCTGGAGCTGGATGTCGAGACCGGGGGGACGGTGCTCGAGAACCGTCGGGTGCGCGTGACGGTCGGCGAGGAGCGACAACTCATCCGCTACACGCTCACGGATCAAGACGATCAGGAGACATCGGCCTTCATCTACGTCCCGGCGCAGGCGGATCTGCGCCCCTCGATCGACGCCGCGAAGTCGATCGAAGTGGTGAGCGGCGAGACGATCGAGGTGCCGCTGAGCGAATACGTGACGGTGTCCGGTGGCGGGTCCGTCGTCATCACCGAGGCGGAGAAGGTCAGTGCCGCGCATGCGAACGGTGCGAACCTCATCAAGGACGAGCGCACGCTGGTCTACACATCAGCGGATCGCTACTTCGGCTCGGACGCGCTGACCTTCGAGGTCACCGACGGCACGGGGCCCGACGATCCGGAGGGGCGCAAGGCCACCCTGTCCATTCCGATCACGGTGCTCCCGCCGGCCAATCAGCCGCCGACCTTCACGCGCGGTCAGGTGAACGTCGCCCCCGGAGAGGATGCGGTCTCGATCGATCTGGCCGAGTTGACGGACGACCCGGATCCTGAGGATGCCGGCGCGCACACGTTCACGGACATCAGGGGTGCCTCAGAGGGGATCACAGCACGACTCCACGGGTCACAGCTGTCCGTCGAGGCGTCGTCGAACACCCCGAAGGGCACAGCGGTGACGCTGACGGTGCGCATCACCGACGGGCACACCGACCCGATCGAGGGCACCGTGGACGTGACCGTCTCGGCATCCACCCGCGAACTGCCCACCGCCAACACCGACACCTTCGACGAGGTCGACCAGGGCGAGACCATCACAGTCTCGCCGCTCGAGAACGACGTGAACCCGTTCGTCGGCGAAGGCGAGCTGACGCTGCTGCGCGCCGAACGCGAGACCGGCGAGGGCACGACGGAGATCGCCGGCGATCAGGTGCAGGTCACCCCGGCACCCGACTTCGTCGGAACCATGGTGGTCCGCTACCGCATCGGAGACGTGACCGAGGACCCCGATCGCGAGGTCGACGGTCAGATCGTGCTGAAGGTGCAGGGCGTTCCGGACGCTCCTGGCAAGCCGACGGTGTCCAGCGTCCAGGACCGCAAGGTCGTGCTGTCGTGGTCGCCCCCGGCGGACAACGGAGCGAAGATCACCGGGTACACCGTGCGCTCCGTGCAGGGGGATGCGTACGAGAAGCAGTGCTCCTCGACAACCTGCACCCTGGACGGGCTCACGAACAACGTGAAGTACCAGTTCGCGGTGACCGCCGCCAACCGGGTCGGCGACTCGGACCCGTCGCCGACGTCGGCCGAGGCGCGGCCCGACGCGCGTCCGGACACGCCGATCGCTCCCACGTTGACCTACGGCGACAAGCAGCTGAAGATCGCGTGGAAGACGCCGTCGACACCCGGCTCGCCGGTGCAGTACTACACGCTCGAACTCTCGGGCGGCATCGGCGCCGGGCAGAAGACCAACATCACCGGCAACTCGTACACCTGGACAGGGCTGGAGAACGGGTCGTCGTACACAGTGCGCGTCCAGGCGCACAATCTGGCTCCCGAGCCGTCGAGCTGGAGTCAGGATTCCCTTCCCGAGATCCCGTCTGGCCCGCCGTTCGCCCCGGCGGCACCGAACACGGCCGAACTCGAACCGGTCGGCGACCGCGCGCAGATGCAGGTGTCGTGGGTCGCGCCGAACAACAACGGTGACTCGATCGACAGCTATCAGCTACAGGTGCGCAACGGCACGAGCGTCGTGCAGACCATCGCCGTCGCCGCGGGCAAGACATCGCAGGCGGTCGTGGTCGATACATCCACAACGGCGTACACGTTCACGGTGCGTGCGGAGAACCGGTCGAGCTGGGGTGCGTGGAGCGAGGCATCGGCCCCGCGCCGCGCCGCGATCAAACCCGGCACTCCCGGCACTCCCGTGGTGACAGCCGGGGATTCGATCCTCACCGTTGACCCGACTTCGTATCGGCTCGCGGCGTCCGATCTGAACGGTGCCAGCGAGTCGGAGATGCGTTACCAGTACAGCCTCAACGGCGGCGGTTGGCAGGGAGACGTCAACGTCGATGCGGGGTTCCGCTGGAACGGTACGGAAATCCGCGGGCTGAGCAACGGCACGTCTTATACGCTACGAGTCCGTGCGGTCGCAGTGGTCGACGGCAAGAACTACGTCTCCGATCCTTCCGGGGCATCGGCCGGCGCGACGCCGTACGGCATCCCGCCGAAGCCGAATGCCTCGGCGAGCCGCAACGCCACATCGGTCACGGTGAGCTGGAGCGGCAACGGCAACAACGGCAGCGCTCTGGACGGCGCCAGGATCCGGATCGACGGCGGCGCGTGGCAGTCGGTCGGCGTCAGCGGCTCGAGGACCGTGGGCAACGGCTACTCCGAATCGCACAGCATCGAGGTCCAGGTGCACAACGCAGCCGGTTGGTCGGCGTCGGCGACGGCATCCGCGTCCTCGGGTGAGGCGCCGAAGCCGACCGCGCAGACCGTTCGCGGAACGCCGGGGTACTGGCCGGTGGGCTGGGGCGGCGACGGATCGTGCACGTCCGGCTCCTGCGCGTACATGGCCGTCAAGGTCGCGAACTTCCCCGCGGGCGACTACGCGCTGGTCTGTCATGACTCCGGCGGCAGCTGGGGCGGCAGCGTCAAGGTGCGCGTCGGGGCCAACGGCACGTTCGACGCCAAGTGCTTCTACGGCGTCCCGGGCAACAGGGTATGGGTGACCATCAAGGGCTGGGGGGATGCGGCCGCGACGAACTGGTAGTTGTGCACGCGCGCGCTGGGCACTTCTCCCCATCGAGCGCGTCCAGCATGCGCAGTTAGGATGTCCCGGTGCGACCTGTGGGCTGAGAACGGCCTCGCGCACCACGAGGTCTGATGCTGTCCCAGGGGGGGAACCGAGTATGAAGGTGCTGAGCTGGGTACGAGCGCGTCCGAAGACGCTTGCCTCAGCCGCCGCGGTCACCGCCGGTGTCGTGACGATCACGACGCTCGCCTTCGCCTATGACGGCAACCCGACGACCGAGGTCGATCTGAACGACGGCGGCGTATGGGTCACGAAGTCGTCGAACCTGCTCGTCGGGCACTTCAACAATGAGTCGACGGTGCTGGACGGCGGGCTGCGCACGACGGCGGAGAACTTCGACATCCTGCAGGACGAGTCCCACGTCATCGTGGTCAATCGCGAGGAGTCCACGGCTACCGCCGTCGACCCGGCGCACGTCGTTCTCGGTGACAGCACCGCGATTCCCGGTGGCGGCAAGGTCGACCTCGGCGCGAAGACCGTGGCGATCCTCGACCGCGATTCCGGTGACCTCTGGGTGGAACCTGTCGGCAGTCTCGCGGGTTTCGAGTTCGTCAGCGCGGACCCGGTGCTCGAGCTGGGACGTAACGCGGATGTCGTGGTCGGCGATGACGGCACGGTGTACGCGGTCGCGCCCGCGGATGCCAGCCTCTACACGGTTCCCGTCGATGCGCAGGGAGAAGCGCTCGAGCCGACGACCCAGTCCGTCGAGGGGCTGAAGAAGGACAGCACGCCGACGATCACCGCGGTCGGCGATGTGCCGATCATCCTCGATCCGCTGGAGGGCGTCATCACGACGCCCGGTGCATTCCGAACTCCGATCGAGGGGGCGGACACCGCGGTGCTGCAACAGGCGTCGCGAGCGGCCGAGACCGTGACGGTCGCGACCAGCACTGCTCTGCTCCAGGCACCGTTGGACGGCTCCGAGGTGCAGGTGGTCGAGGCGGGTGCCGAGGGCGAGCCTTCGGCGCCGGTGTCGTTGCTGGGGTGCTCGTACGGGGCGTGGTCGGGGTCCGGCGCCTTCGTGCGCGAGTGCCCGGGGGATTCCTCCGATCTGGTCGAGGGCATCCCGGATGTGAAGCCGGGGGCGAATCTCGCGTTCCGGGTGAATCGGGATGTCATCGTGCTGAACGACGCGGTCCAGGGTGCGGCGTGGGTCGTGACGGACAGCCTGCAGCAGGTGGACAACTGGAACGACATCACGCCGCCGGAGGGCGAGACCGAGGAGGAGGAGAACACCACCGAGGAGACGGTGGAGACCTCCCTGCCGGAGCGGAGCGAGCAGAACACGGTTCCGGTCGCCGAGGACGATTCGTTCGGGGTGCGTCCTGGTGGGACGACGTTCCTGCCGGTGCTGGACAACGACACGGATGCCGATGGGGATGTCCTCGTCGCGGCGGTGAAGGGCGATCAACCGTCGATCGGGGATGTGCAGCCGATCAACAACGGCAGCGCGCTGCAGATGGCGGTGCCGGAGGATGCGTCTGGGTCGGCGTCGTTCGTGTACGAGGTCGATGACGGTCGTGACGGCAAGGATACGGCGAGCGTGTCGGTGTCGGTGCACGACTGGAGTGTGAACTCTGCGCCGGAGCCGAAGCGGAAGAGCACGCTGGCGGTCGAGGCGGGCGGCACGGTGTCGTACAACGTGCTGCCGGACTGGATCGATCCGGACGGCGACGACGTCTACCTCCAGGAAGTCGTGCCGGCGAGCGGCGACGAGGTCGACTACACCACGGACGGCCAGATCACCTATCGGGCGGTGGCGTCCCCACCAGGACGCTACGAGGTCCAGGTCATCGTGGCCGACGGCTCGGGGGAGCAGGCCACCGGGACGCTCCAATTGGACGTGCGCCCGGTCGGCTCGACTCTGCCGAAGACCAACGCCGATCACATCGTGACGACCGTCGGTTCGCAGGTCACCGTCGCGCCGCTCAGCAACGACACCAGCTCCAGCCGCGAGCCGCTGCGCCTCACCCGTGTCGAAGAGCGCGCGGGCACGACGATCGTGCCCGACTACCCGAACAAGACCTTCACGTTCTCGGCACCCGCCGTCGGCGTGTACTACGTGCAGTACCACGTCACCGCCGGAGTTCCCGCGGCCGTCGGCATCGTGCGCATCGATGTCCGGGAACCCACGCAGGAGGACCTCGCTCCGATCGCCGTCCGCGATGTCGCCCTGCTGCCGACCGGTGGCGAAGCGCTGGTCGGCGTGCTGAACAACGACACGGACCCCGGTGGCGGCGTCCTCGTCGTGCAGTCGGTGACGGTCGAGCCTGGTAGCGGAGTCTCGGTCTCGGTCCTCAACCACGAGACCCTGCGCATCGGCGATCAGGGCGGGCTGGATGATCAGGTCCGCATCAAGTACCGCATCTCGAACGGCACGAAGACCGCCGAAGGTGACGTCGTCGTCATCCCCATTCCCGCACCGGACAAGCTGCTCCCGCCTGTGGCGAACGACGACACCGTGGTCGTCCGCGCCGGCGACGTGGTGACGATCCCGGTGCTCGACAACGACACGCACCCCAACGACCTCGCGATGCACGTCGAGCCGGAGCTGGTCGAGCCGTTCATCGATCCGGAGGACGGTGAGGCGTTCGTCTCGCAGGATGCGGTCCGCTTCCGGGCGGGGCCGGAGGCGAAGACGGTCTACGCCACGTACAACGTCGTGGATGAGAACGGTCAGGTCGATGCCGGATACATCACGATCCAGATCCTCGCCGTCGACGAGGAGACCAATGCGGCTCCGCGGCCGAGGGACGTCACGGCGCGCACGCTGAGCGGGACGACCGCGAACATCGCGATCCCGCTGGACGGCATCGACGCCGACGGCGACTCGGTGGAGCTGCTGGGTCTGGACTCGAATCCGAAGAAGGGTCTCGTCACGGTCGAGGCGAACTACCTCGTCTACGAGGCCTTCGAGGATTCCACCGGCGTCGACACCTTCACCTACAAGGTCCGCGACAAGCTCGGCAAGGAAGGCACGGCGACCGTCCACGTGGGCATCGCGCCCAGCGAAGAGGTCAATCAGTCGCCGTATGCGGTGAAGGATGCCGTGGTCGTCCGCCCCGGGCGTGAAGTGGCCGTGCCGGTGCTGGCGAACGACTCGGACCCGGAGGGCGACAAGGTCGCACTGGTGAAGAACGGCCTGACGCTGCCGGACAACGTGCCCGGGCTCGAAGCCAGGGTGTCGGGTGATCGCGTGCTCGTTCAGGCTCCGGATGCCGAGGTGGAGACGTCTCTGCAGTACACGATCGTCGACGAGCGCGGTGCCGAGGCCAAGGCCGTGGTCCAGATCACCGTGGACGAGGACGTCCCGCTGCTGTTCCCGATCGCTCGCGACGATCGCGTGAAGTCCACCGACATCACCGAGGAGGCGACGTTCGACGTCGATGTCCTCGCGAACGACGAGGATCCCGACGGCACGACGGATGCTCTGGATCTGGAGGTCGAGTCCGGCGCGACGGTGCTCGACGACCGCACGGTGCAGGTGACGATCGGCGAGTCGGCGCAGGTGATTCGATACACGATCACGGATGAGGACGGCCAGGAGAACGCGGCGTTCATCTTCGTGCCCGCGCGGTCCGAGGTTCCTCCCGTGATCGAGGCGGGCAAGGCGATCGAGGTCGTCAGCGGCGAGACCGTCGAGATCCCGCTGGCCGAGTACGTGACGGTGTCCGACGGTGGTCAGGTGGTGATCACGGAAGCGGAGAAGGTGAGTGCCGCCCACGCGAACGGTGCCAGCCTGATCAAGGACGAGCGGACGCTGGTCTATACGTCGGCGGACCGGTACTTCGGTTCAGATGCATTGTCGTTCGAAGTCACGGACGGCACAGGTCCCGATGATCCGGAGGGGACGAAGGCGACGCTGTCGATCCCGATCACGGTGCTGCCCCCGGCGAACCAGCCGCCGACGTTCACCGGCGGACAGCTCAACGTCGCCCCGGGTGAGTCCGCCGCAGAGATCGATCTCGCGGAGCTCGCCGATGACCCGGACCCGGAGGATCAGGGCAAGCTCTCGTTCGACTACGTGAGCGGCGCGACCGAGGGCATCTCGGCGCGCATGGAGGGCACGAAGCTGCTCGTCGAAGCATCCTCCAACACCCCCAAGGGCACCGTCGCATCCCTCGAGCTGCGGATCACGGACGGGAACACCGACCCGATCGACGGCGTCGTGAACGTGACCGTCACGGCGTCGACCCGCGACCTGCCGACCGCTGTCACCGATACGTTCGACGAGGTCGATCAAGGCGAGACGATCACCGTCCCTGTGCTGCAGAACGACTTCAACCCCTTCGCCGGAGAAGGAGACCTTCGACTCATCGCCGCCCTGCCGGAGAGCGGACAGGGACAGGCGGAGGTCGTCGGGGACGCCGTTGAGGTCACGGCGGACCCGGATTTCGTGGGGACGCTCACGGTCCGCTACCGCATCGGCGACATCACGGAGGATCCGGATCGTGAGGTCGACGGCAAGATCGTCCTCAAGGTGCAGGGCGTTCCGGACGCCCCCGGCAAGCCGACGGTGTCGAGCGTGCAGGACCGCAAGGTCGTGCTGTCGTGGTCGCCGCCGGCGAACAACGGCGCGAAGATCGACGGATACACGGTGCGCTCGGTGCAGGGCGATGCGTATGAGAAGCAGTGCTCCTCGACGACGTGCACGCTGGACGGTCTGACGAACAACGTGAAGTACCTGTTCCAGGTGACGGCGACGAACCGGGTCGGCGATTCCGATCCGTCTCCGTCGTCGGCGGAAGCGCGTCCGGATGCGCGGCCGGATACCCCGACGGCACCGACGCTCGTGTTCGGCGACAAGGAGCTGAAGATCGCGTGGAAGACGCCGTCGACGCCCGGGTCTCCGGTGCAGTACTACACGCTGGAGCTGTCGGGCGGTGTGGGTGCCGGTCAGAAGACCAACATCACGGGCAACAGCTACACGTGGACGGGGCTGGAGAACGGGTCGGAGTACACGGTCCGCATCCGCGCTCACAACCTGGCTCCTGAGCCGTCGAGTTGGAGCGGGTACTCGCTGGGCGAGATCCCGGCAGGCCCCCCACTGGCAGCAGCCGCACCCACGACGAGCCTGCTCTCGCCGGTGCCGCCTCGGGCGCAGATGCAGGTGGCGTGGGTCGCGCCGAACAACAACGGCGACGCGATCGACGGCTACCAGGTGCAGGTCATCCGCGGCACCGAGATCGTGCAGACGATCGCCGTCGGGGCGGGCAAGACGACGCAGGCTCTGCCGGTCGACACCTCGACGACGGCGTACACCTACAAGGTCCGAGCCCAGAACAAGGCGGGCTGGGGCGCGTGGTCGGATGCTTCGGCTCCGCGTCGGGCGGCGATCAAGCCGGACACCCCGCCGACGCCGAACGTGATCGACTACGGCGACTCGTACCTCGCCGTGGACCCGAACTCGTACCGCTTGGGCGAGGGCGGCCTCAACGGCGCCTCGACCTCGGAGACCGTCTACCAGTTCAACGTCAACGGCACCGGCTGGCAGAGCAACGCCAGCTGGGACGGCTCGAGAGTTTCCGGGCTCAACAACGGGACGGCCTATTCGATTCAGGTACGCGCTGTCGCGACCGTCGACGGTCAGGACTACGTCAGTGACCCGTCGGCGGCCTCGGCGGGCGTGACACCCTTCGGGCTTCCGCCGCAGCCGAACGCCGGCGCGCGGAACAACGGCACCACGGTGACCCTGAGCTGGAGCTCCAACGGCGACAACGGTGCAGCGATCACGACCGAGATCCGCGTCGACGGCGGCGGCTGGCAGTCGGTGGCGAACAGTGGCGAGACGACCACAGGCAGCGCCTACGCGACGACGCACTCGATCGACGTCCGCGTGACGAACAAGGCCGGGACATCTCCGGTCGCCTCGGCGTCTGCGCGCACGAATGACCCGCCGCCTCCGCCGAAGCCGGAAGCGTGGCTGTCGGCGGGTGCAACGGTGTCCGGATGCACCGCGGTGGGTGGCGGCTCGTGCCACAGATACACCCTCACGACCAACCAGCACTTCAAGGCGGGCGACTATAAGTTCGAATGCTGGGCGGGCGGCAAGTACTCGTCGAACAACAAGGGATTCTCGAAGTACATCCCGTCCGGCGGCAGCGTCGATCTCGTCTGCTACTCCGGGTTCTACTCCGACAAGTCAGTCAAGATCATCGGCGGCGACCCGCAGTGGGCCTACGGGACCTTCTGGTAGCCGCCGCAGCGCGACTCGCGATCCGACTTCATCACACAAACGAAAGAACCATTGACTCATGACGATGACCCCCGAACAGGCGGCCTGGTTCCAGGGCACCTTCCACCGCCTCGTCGACAACATCGACAAGGCGCTGCAGGGCAAGCGCGAGATCGTGAGCCTGGTGCTCGCCTCGATGCTCGCGGAGGGACACGTCCTCCTCGAGGACGCCCCTGGCACCGGCAAGACCAGCCTCGCCAAGGCCCTCGCGGCAACAGTGCAGGGCACGAGCGCGCGCATCCAGTTCACGCCGGACCTGCTGCCCTCCGACGTCACCGGCGTCACGATCTACGACCAGCAGGCGCACCGCTTCGAGTTCCACAAGGGCCCGATCTTCGCGTCGATCGTCCTGGCCGACGAGATCAACCGCGCGTCGCCCAAGACCCAGTCCGCCCTGCTGGAGGTCATGGAGGAGTCGCGGGTCACGGTCGACGGCGTCACCCACGAAGCCGGTCGTCCGTTCCTCGTGATCGCGACCCAGAACCCGGTCGAGCAGGCCGGAACCTACAAGCTCCCCGAGGCGCAGCTGGACCGCTTCCTCATCAAGACGTCGATCGGCTACCCCGACCTCGCGGTGACCGAGAGCATCCTGGCCGGGGCATCCGATCGCAACCCGTCTGCGAGCCTGTCGGCGATCATCACGACGAGCGCGGTGGCCGACATGGCGGACCTCGCCGCCACCGCCCACGTCGAGCCTGCGGTGCTGCGCTACGTCGCCGAGCTCACCGAGGCGACCCGCGATGACAAGAGCGTCCGCCTCGGCGTCTCGGTCCGCGGCGCGATCGCGATGGTCCGCATCGCGAAGGTGTGGGCCGCTGCTCACGGGCGCCACTACGTGCTTCCCGACGACATCAAGGCGCTCGCGCACGCGGTCTGGCAGCACCGTCTGCTGCTGGATGCCGAGGCCGAGTTCGCCGGCACGACCGCCGACGTCGTGGTCGCCCGCGCCCTCGAGTCGGTCGCCGCCCCGCAGGCGCGAACGGCGGCGTGATGACCGCGGAGACCCTCCCCGTCGACCCTTCGACGACCGCACGCGATGCCGGCTGGCGCGACATCGCGGCGATCGTCGGCGCGCGCGCGTGGACGCGTCTCCGCTTGATCCTCTCCGCCATCCGCCCGCTCGCCTGGGTGCTCATCGGCCTCGCGATCGGGCTCTGGATCATCGGCCAGACGTTCGGCTGGTGGGAGCTCACGGTCGCCGCGGTGATCATCGCCGTCACGGTGGCGCTGTGCGCGCTGTTCCTCATCGGGCGCACCGAGTACGACGTTGCTCTCGACCTCGCCCGCACCCGTGTCGTGGTGGGCGAGCGCGCCGTGGGTGCGCTGACGCTTGCGAACAACAGCGAACGCGCCATCCTCCCGTCGCGCGTGGTGCTGCCCGTCGGCTCCGGGCGCGGTGAGTTCGGCATCCAGCGCCTCGCGCCGGGGGAGCAGGCCGAAGAGCTCTTCGCGATCCCGACGCAGAAGCGCAGCGTCGTCGAGGTCGGCCCGGTCAGCGTCGTCCGCGGCGACCCGCTCGGCCTGTTCGAGCGCGCGCACAACCGCGACCAGCCGGTCGACCTGTACGTGCACCCGAAGACCGTGCTGTTCGACGGTCAGTCGCTCGGCTTCCTGCGCGACCTCGAGGGGATGCCGGCATCCGATCTGTCCCGCGACGACGTGTCCTTCCACGCGCTGCTGGAGTACCAGCCCGGTGACGACCTGCGTCACGTGCACTGGCGCTCCACGGCCCGCACCGGCGTCATGATGGTGCGCCAGTTCGAAGAGACCCGGCGATCGCACTTCGTGATCGGTCTGTCGTGCAACGCCGCGGAGTACGCCGAGGAGGAGGAGTTCGAGCGCGCCGTCTCGATGGCGGGGTCGGTGGGACTGCGCGCCCTGCGCGACTCGCAGCGCGTCGACCTGCGGGTGCAGGGCCGCGAGCTGCCAGCGGGCACCGGCAAGCAGCTCCTGGACTCCCTCTCGACCGTCGAGCAGTCCAAGCCCAAGGACGGCGGCATCACCCAGCTCGCCGGAGTCCTGTCCGCGACCATGGCGCTCGCAAGCTTCGTCGTGCTCGTCACGGGCTCGAAGACGCGCACCGAGGACCTCCGCGCGGCCTGCGCCCGCGTCCCGTTCGGTGCCCGCTCCCTGGCCATCGTGGTGGATCTCAAGGCCGAGACCCCGACCCTGAGGCGCATCGGCGATGCGGATGTCGTGACGGTCGCAGCGCTCGATCAGCTGCCCATCGCGCTGCAGAAGGTGCTCGCATGACCGCTCCCGAACCCCTCGCGCCCCGACGGCTGATCGTCGATCTCACGGCGTCCGCGCTCCTCCTCGGCGTCGCCGTCGTGGGGTTCTGGCCCACGTTCGCCGGACCCAGCTACCTCCCGGCGGCCATCGGCGCGGTTCTCATCGGCCTCGGCATCGCGGCTGTCAGCGCATGGCGCCGCTGGGGCATCCTGATCATCGCCGGCCTGACGCTCGCGGCGTACTTCGTCTTCGGCGGCGCGCTCGCACTGCCGTACACGACGATCGCCGGATTCATCCCGACCATCGACACGCTGCAGCGCCTCGCGGTCGGCACGATCACCTCGTGGAAGCAGCTGCTGACCACGGTCGCTCCGGTGGCGGCATCCGACGGGCACCTGATCGTGCCGTTCCTCCTGCTGCTGGTCACGAGCGTGCTCACCGGCTCGCTCGCCCTGCGGCTGCGCCACGGCGGCTGGGCGCTGATCCCGGCCGGCGTCGCGGTGATCTTCGGCATCGCGCTGGGCGTGCCGTCGCCGGCTGCCCCGGTCGCGCAGGGCGCCGTGTTCGCCCTCGTCAGCGTCGGCTGGCTGTCGCTGCGCCAGATCTGGTCCCCGCAGAACGCCGCGGTGTCCGTGAGCGAGATCGATCCGGCGCGCGCATCGCACATGCGCTGGCGTCGGGTCGGTGCCGGAGCAGCGGTCCTCGTCGTCGCCGCGGGTGCGGGTGTCGCGACGAGCGCGATCGCCCAGCCGTACGAGCCACGGCACGTCTTCCGCGACACGATCATCCCGCCGTTCGACATCCGCGAGTACCCCAGCCCGCTGCAGTCCTACCGGAAGGTCGTCCGCGACGACAGCGAGCACACGCTCTTCACCGTCCAGGGGCTGCCGGAGGGGTCACGGGTCCGGCTCGCCGCCATGGACGACTTCAACGGCCAGGTCTACAACGTCTCGGACGCCGGGAACGGTTCGTCCGGTGCGTTCACTCCGCTGCGCGGCAACATGTCGGTGGATGCCGAGGGCGACCGCGTCACGGTGCAGGTCGAGATCGGCGAGTACGACGACGTCTGGATCCCGATCACCGGCCAGGTCAACGAGTTCACCTACACGGGCGACCGCGCGGACGAACTGCGCCGCTCGACGTACTTCAACGAGTCCAGCGCCACGGCGATCAGCACGATCCCGCTCGCGAAGGGCGACACCTACACGCTCGAGACGACCGTCCCCGCCGAGCGCGATGACGAGAATCTCGGCGAGGCCGAGTTCGGTTCGGTCACGATGCCCAAGCAGAGCAACGTTCCGGAAGAGCTCGCCTCGCTCGCGGCCGAGCAGACCGAGGATGCCGAGACGCCGATCGAGAAGGTCGCAGCGCTGGAGACCTTCCTCGCCGAGGGCGGGTTCTTCAGCCACGGACTGCAGAACGAGGTCATCTCGCGCGCCGGCCACACCTCCGAGCGCATCACGACCCTGATCGGCGGCGACCAGATGATCGGCGACGACGAGCAGTACGCCGTCGCCATGACGCTGCTCGCCCGCGAGCTCGACATCCCGGCCAGGGTCGTCATGGGCTTCTACCCGGATGAGGAGGAGGCCGCGAACACGACGTTCGCCGCATCCGGCGACGACGTGCACGCCTGGGTCGAGGTGAATTTCGAGGGCCACGGCTGGGTCGCGTTCGATCCAACGCCGCCGGAGGACAAGGTCCCCAACGACCAGAACACGAAGCCGCGGGCGGATCCGAAGCCGCAGGTGCTGCAGCCACCGCCCCCGCCGCAGGAGCCGGTCGATCTCCCGCCGACGCTTCCCGATGACCGCGAGGCAGAGGAGGACGACTTCAACCTCGCAGGCCTCATCGGCACGATCCTCACGATCGGCGGCATCTCGCTGGGCGTCCTCCTGCTGCTCGCCTCGCCGTTCATCGTGATCGGCGCGTGGAAGGCGGCCCGTCGCCGTTCGCGCCGCGCCGCCGAGCGCACGAGCGACCGGATCAGCGGTGGCTGGGACGAGCTCACCGATCGCGCCGTGGACTACGGAGCCCGGATCACCCCTGGGGCCACGCGCGCCGAGGAGGCCGGTCAGGTCGTCGAGAAGATCCCGGTGCCTGCCGTGACGGTGCTCGCTCAGCGTGCGGATGCCGAGGTGTTCGGCCCGAACGACCCGACGCCGGAGCAGGTCGATGCCTTCTGGAAGGAGGTCGACGAGATCGTCGTCGGCCTCAACAAAGATGCCGGTTTCTTCACCCGGCTCAAGGCGCGCCTGAGCCTGCGCTCGCTGCTCAAGGATTCGACCGTCACGGCCCGTTTCCGGGGCCTGAAGGATGCGGCGACCGCGCGCAAACGGCTCGAACCTGGCACCATCGACAAGAACAGTTCACCCACATCCGAGAGCGAGAGCGCATGACGATGCTTCCCTTCGGGCAGATCGCCCCGATTCCCCGTCGTGCGATCGCGTACGTGATCGACGCGCTGATCGCCGGCGGCCTCGGCGTCGTGCTCAGCGGCATCGTCGTGATGATCGCCGTGCTCACCGGATCGCCCGAGGGCATGCTGCTCGTGCTCGCGATCGGCATTCCGATCGTCGTCGCCCTCGAACTCGCCTGGCTGCTGGTCTACACCTACATGCAGGTCGGCGCGGGGTCCATCGGCATGCGCGTGCAGGGCGTCCGGCTCGTGGATGCCGAGAACGGCGATGCGATCGGCTTCTGGCGCGCGCTGCTGCGCAACGTGATCTTCTGGCTGGCCGGCTCGATCGTGGTCGGCTACTTCTCGCCGCTGTTCGACGGCTCCGGCCGCTTCCAGGGGTGGCACGACAAGGTCGCGAAGTCGCTCATGATCGACGCGCGCACGGCCGCACCAGTGGCGCCGCTGACCCAGGCGATGCCCATCGTGCAGCCGCTCGCCCAGGGGTTCGGGGGGCAGCCGCTGGCGACGCCCGACTCCGCTGCACCGGTCGGACCGCCGACGCCGCACGGTGTGATTCCGGCTCCGCCGCTTCCGTTCGGCGGCCAGGCGCCTGCTCAGCCGACGTTCGCGCAGCCGGCTCCGGCAGCCGACCCGTACGCCGGGCCCGCTCCACAGGCTCCGGTTCCGCAGGCCGCGGCTCCGCTCGCGCCCGACGCCACCGAGTACCTGGATGAGACCATCGTGCCGCCGCGTCCTCCGCTGCCGGTGACGCCGGCCCCGGCGGCTCCGCTGCCCGCGGATTCGTCGTTGATCGCGTTCGTGCCCGGGATCACGCAGGATGCACCGGTGCGTCCGGCGGTGGAGCCCGAGCCCGAGCCCGCGCCCGTCGCACCTGCGCTGGCCGCGCCCGAGCCCGTCAGGGCCGAGGGCGAGGCGCCGACCGCGGAGAACACCGCCGTGCCGGCATCCTTCGTCCCCTCCGCTGCGGAGGACGCCGGTCAGGACGACGAGCTGGAGCAGACCCGCATCAGCGTGCCCGGTCACCGGCTCGTCTTCGCGTGGGACGACGGCACCCGCGTCTCGGTGTCGCGGCGCACGATCTTCGGTCGGAACCCGGCCGCAGAGGACGGTGCCGTCACAGTTCCGGTGCGCGACGAGACCCTCTCGCTCTCGAAGACGCACTTCGAGGCGGCGACCGAGGCCGTCGGTGGCTGGATCATGGACCGCAGCTCGACCAACGGCACGACGATCATCCGCGACGGCGTGCAGATCCCGTGCCCTCCAGGTGAGCGCGTCGGCATCAAACTCGGCGACGTGATCTCGATCGGCGACCGCATCGTCACCGTCGGAGGCTACGAATGATCCCCGCCATGATCGTGTCGACCGGGTCGGCCACGCACGCCGGCAACCGGCGGCCGCTCAACGAGGACTCGCTTCTGGCGAGCACGCCGGTGTTCCTCGTGGCCGACGGCATGGGGGGCCACGAGGCTGGCGAGTGCGCCAGCGCCGCCGTCGTCGAGCAGTTCGCCCGGTTCATCGGCCGACCGGACCTGACGCTCGACGATGTCCGCACCGCGCTCAGCCGCGCCCGCACCGCGGTCGATGCGCTGTCCTCGACGGGCAACGGCCGCGCGGGGACGACGCTCAGTGGTGCCGTGATCGCATCGGTCGACGGCATGGGCTACTGGCTCACCTTCAACATCGGCGACTCGCGCACCTACCGGCTCGCCGGTGGAGAGCTCGAGCAGATCAGCGTCGACCACTCGGTCGTGCAGGAGCTCATCGACTCCGGCGAGCTGTCGGTCGCGGATGCCGCGTCGGATCACCGTCGCAACATCATCACGCGAGCCATCGGTGCTGGAAGCACCGGTGAAGCCGACTACTGGATGTTCCCCGCCGAGCTCGGGGATCGGATGCTGATCTGCTCCGACGGGCTCTCGTCCGAGCTGGACGATCAGCGCATCCGCGACATCCTCATGACCGAACCGGACCCGCAGACCGCCGCTGACGTGCTCGTCGACGAGGCCGTCAAGGCCGGTGGGCGTGACAACGTGACGGTCGTCATCGCCGACGCTGTGCTCGTCGCGTCCAAGCCCGGTCGTCCGCTGCAGGCGGACGACGACATCGATGCGGATACGCGACCGAGAGAAGCCGCCGCAGGAGGGATGCGATGATGCACACGATCTATCGACCTGGCCAGTGGAACACCCTGGTCGCGCCCGGCGCCCTGGTGGCTCTGCCGTCCGACGCCTCCGAGGCGCTTGTCTCGACTCTGTGGGAGCGGCTGAAAGCCGAACGCACTCTCGCGGTCGTCGTGGACGCGATCACCGACAGCGTCGGCGGATCGTTCTCGGCGATGCCGCCGTTCGTCGCCGTGGTCGTCGAGGGCGCGAACGCACGCGTCGCGCTGCGCGGCGACCTCACAGCGGACGTCACCGGAACCGAGGGCGTCCAGTCGCTCTCCGGTGCCGACGTCCTGACCTGGAATGAGCGCTACATCCCCGGCGCCTCGCGGATCGTGCTGCGGCTGGGGGATGCCGTCGGCGCCCCGGAGCTGCCCGTGATCGGCGGTGTCGTCCGTGCCGCCGAGGTGGTCGCCGACGTCGAGGCCGCGGATGCTGAGGCTGCCGGTGTCGAGGCTGCTGGTGTCGAGTCCGCAGATGGGGAGTCCGCAGATGGTGCGGCCGCCGTCATCGGCGCTGCGGGTGTCGCTGCCGCCGGTATCGCGGCCGCTCCGGCGATCGCGGCCGGCGGTGAACCTGCTGGTGCTGACGCGTCGCCGGCCGAGTCCGCTCCGGTTGCGGATGCTCAGGATACGGATGCGCCGTCGTCGGACGCACCGGACACCGCTGCGCCGTCGTCGGACGCACCGGCTGTGAGCTTCGATGACCTGGTCTGGCCGCCGACCGAAGCCGACGCCGCGGAGGCGCAGAACTCCGAGTCAGAGTCCGAACCAGCAGCCGAGCCCGTCCCGGCCGCCGGGTCAGACGCTCCGACCGAGGCCATCGCCGTCGACTCATCGACGGACGATCAGCCGGAACCCTCCGCATCGCCTGAGCCCGCAGCACCTGCGCCGCTCGCCGCCGAGCCCTCCGCCGACGCAGCCCAGGATCCGCAGGCGGAGGACATCAGCGGCGAGACGCTCGTTCCCGCCGAGCAGACCATCGGGTCGGACTTCGACGAGTTCGAGCAACTGTTCGGCGACACCGTGCACTCCGTCCCGTCGACCGCGCCGACCCCGCCGGCCGCGCCGATCGCCGGCGACCACGACGGCGCGACGATCTCGGTGGCCGAGGCCCGCGCGCTCCGACGCGACCTGCCCCCGGTGCCGCAGCTCGAGCCGGAGGCCCCGACCGCGCTGCTGCCCACCGTCGGAGGAGGACGGATCCGCGTCTCCACCGGTCAGGTCGTCGCCCTCGATCGCACGGTCGTGATCGGCCGCCGCCCGCGTGCACCGCGGGCATCCGGGGCGAGCCTGCCGCACCTGATCGCCGTGGAGAGCCCGCAGCAGGACATCTCGCGCAGCCACCTCGAGGTGCGCCCGGAGGGTGACACCGTCGTGGTGATCGACCTGCACACCACGAACGGCTCGACGCTGCTGCGCCCCGGGGCCGACCCGGTGCGCCTGCACCCCGGCGAGCAGACCCTGGTGCTCAGCGGTGATGTGATCGATCTCGGCGACGGCGTCACAGTCGCCTTCGAGGACCTCCCGTGAATCGACCTCCCTCGACGCCGCCGGAGCTCCCCGGCTTCACCTATGTGGAGCCGCTGGGCACGGGTGGCTTCGCGGACGTCTTTCTGTACGAGCAGCAGCTGCCGCGTCGACGCGTCGCCGTCAAGGTGCTGCTCGCCGACCGCATCGCGAGCGCATCGGCGCAGGAGTTCACCGATGAGGCGAACGTCATGGCGATGCTCTCGACGCATCCCGCGATCGTCACGATCTACCAGGCCGGGGTCGCCGGCGACGGCCGGCCCTACCTCGTCATGGAGTACTGCCCGCGGCCGAACCTGCAGCTGCGCGCCCGCCGCGAGTCGTTCTCGGTCGCGGAGGCGCTGCGCATCGGCATCCAGGTCGCCGGTGCCGTGGAGACCGCGCACCGTGCCGGTGTGCTGCACCGCGACATCAAGCCGGCCAACATCCTCGTCACCGAGTACAACCGGCCTGCGCTGACCGACTTCGGCATCGCCTCGACGACCGCCGCCATGTCGGAGGCCACCGGGATGTCGATCCCGTGGTCGCCCCCTGAGTCGTTCGGCGACCCGCCGCAGAGCGGCACCCGCTCGGACGTGTGGGCGCTCGGCGCGACGCTCTACACGCTGCTCGCCGGCCGCTCGCCGTTCGAGCGCGCGGGGGAGCGCAACTCCAGCGCCGACCTGATCGAGCGCATCGAGCGCGCTCCGCTGCCGCCGCTGGCCCGCCCGGATTCCCCGGCGAGCCTGCAGCGGGTCCTCGAGCGCGCGATGGCCAAGAACCCCGCCGACCGGTACCCCAGCGCGGTCGCGCTGGCGCGCTCGCTGCAGAAGGTGCAGATCGAGCTCTCGCACTCGGTGACGCCCGTCGACATCGTCGACGACCATCCGGTCGAGCAGATCGAGGACGACGATGATGGACTCACCCGGGTCCGTCAGGTCGTCAGCATCGATCCGGATGCCGGATCCACCCGCCCCTCCGCTCTGACCCAGCCGTTCGCGGCCGGTCCACTGGGAACCCCGGCGCCGACGGCAGCCGCCATGCCGGTGTTCGACCCGCCGGCCGCGGCATCCGGTTCCGACGCGACCGTGGTCCGAGGGCCGGCCACGATCTCGCCCCAGCCGATGCCGGCACCGGCGTCCGCGGACGATCGGACGCTGGTGCGTCCGCCGCGCGTGGTGAGCGCGCAGGCCCCGCTAGCCGCCGCTCCTCCCGTGCCGACGGATGCCGAGGCGAAGCCGCGGCGCCGCACCGGAGTGATCATCGGCGGGATCCTCGGCGCGCTGGTGCTCGTCGCCGGCGCTGCCGTCGGGATTACTCTCGTCGCGAACAGCCTGAACGCCGCACCGGATCCGCTGGAGACCGAAGACGTCGTGGACCCGAAGGACGTGATCACAGCGGGAACCCCCGAGGTCACCGAGCTCGCGGGTGCGCGCAGCGGGGATCAGGTCACGTTCACATGGACCAACCCGGACCCGCAGGACGGCGACTACTTCATCTGGGAGCAGGTGGTTCTGTCCGGGGAGTCGAAGAGCGAGAAGGTGAATGAGGCGACGGTGACGTTCACCCCGCAGGGGGCCGGCCAGGTGTGCGTCGAGGTGTCGCTGGTGCGCGCAGACGGAGACTTCGCCGAACCCGTGCGCGGGTGCGTGGACTGATGGGACGGTATCCGAAGGCATGATCTGGGAGATCGACGACAGCGGACCCGCGATCGAGGGGCTCGACTCCGTAGGGCGGCCCGATCCCGCGTACGCCGCGGCGCTCGGCCTGCTGCGCGCGCCGTTCGGTCGGCGCAGCCTCGCCCTGGTGTGCGACGTCGTCCTCTGGATGCTGCTGCAGCTGCCGATGTGGCTCGGAGCGGTGCCGCTGCTGCTGAAGCTCGCAACCGGCTCGATCTCGCCGTACGGCTTCCTGAATCATCCGAGCTTCCTCCTGGCGGTCGTGATGGCGAGCGTCTCGACCGTGCTGTCACTCGTCTTCCTGATCGTTCAGCTCGTGCTGCACGGGCGGCAGGGACGCACGATCGGCAAGGCGATCGCCGGCATCCGCAGCGTCAACGTGCGCACGCTCGAACGCCCGGGCGTCGGGGCGGTGCTGCTGCGTTTCCTGATCTTCAGCGCCTCGGGGATCGTCCCGGTGCTGGGGCCTGCGCTGCTGCTGAGCACGCCGACGTTCGACCCGGAGGGCCGCGGACGCGGATGGCACGACAAAGCCACCGGCGTCTGGCTGGTGGACGCGCGTCGCGGGCTGAACCCCTACGACGAGAAGCGCATGCGCGTCGCACGCAAGATGGTCAAGGCGGAGCCGACGAAGGGCCGCACGACCCTGCCCTCGCTGGCGACGCACGCGGCGGCGGATGCCCGGTCCGCCTACCGTCCGGGCAACCGGATCAGCGCCGGCGTGCTCGGCGTCGCCCGACCGTACGCGGCGAACGAGCGCCCGGAGGTCGGCCTCGCGCCGGCGTCGTCCGAGTCCGTGCAGATCGAGACGGGCAAGCCGGTGCTCGGCGGCTACCGCGGCGAGCCGGCGTCCGCGCCGGCGCCGCTGCTCCCGCAGACCGGGATGCCGTCGTCCTCGCCGCGTCCCCCGTCGACGCCCGCGCCCGCGCCCGCACCCGCACCGCAGGCTGCGCCGCAGTCGGCCACGGGCGCCCCACCTGCACCGGCTGCGCAACCCGCCGCCCCCGCGGCCCAGCCCGCCCAGCCCGCCCCTGAGTCGCCGTCCGCTCCCGCGCACCGCATGCCCGCGGCGCGCTTCGGGCTGCGGCTCGACACCGGCGAGAGCATCCTGGTGTCCGAGCCGGTCCTGCTCGGACGCAACCCGGACGCGGCAGGGCATCCGGGCGCCCGACCGATCGCGCTGGCGGACGACAGCCGTTCCTTGTCCAAGACGCACCTGCTGGTGCGTCCCGTCGACGGCGGGCTCGAGATCGTCGACTGCCGCTCGACCAACGGATCCGGGCTCGTCAGAGCCGGTGTCGAGTACGCCGTCGCCGCCGGCATCCCGGTCCTGACGACGGATGGCGACGTGATCCGGCTCGGCGACCGTGTCGCGTCCGTCGTACGGGTGTGACCGTGAGCGAACAGATGTGCGCTGGCGAGCCCAGCGGGATTGAGGAATACGCATGAGGCTCAAGCTGACGCTGCACCGCCCGACCGGTGGTGACCCCGTCGACATCGTGATCACGACCGACTCCACCGCGACGGCCGGCGATGTCGCCCGCCACGTCGCGGCCGCCGACCCGGCGCGCTCGACCCCGGTCGCCGACGGCGACGTGCTCACGCTGGCCGTCGCTCCTCCGACGGGTGAGCGGCTGGTCCCGCTGCAGCCCGACGTCCCGATCGGCGAGGCCGCAGTCGGCTCCGGCTTCGCGGCATCCATCCTCAACTACGGGCCCGACTTCGCCGGCGCGAATCGGCGCGAGAGCGCCGGCGTCCTCGTGGCGACGGCCGGAGCGCTCGCCGGCCAGGAGTTCCCGATCAGCACCGGACACGTGTTCCTCGGCCGTGACGTCGACAACGACGTCGTGCTGGCCGATCCGATGGTGTCCAAGCGGCACGCGCGTCTCGAGGTCGGTACGCACATCGAGGTCGTCGACCTGAACTCGGCGAACGGGGTGCTGGTCGACGGCGTCGCCGTGCAGCGCGTGCGCGTCGAAGAGGGCGAGCCCTTCGTGATCGGCGGCACCACGCTCGTGCTCCGCCTCGCGCGATCGTTCGACGGATCGACGACCGAGGATCCGATCATCGAACGCGGCGGCGGCCTGCTGTTCAACCGCAGCCCTCGCGTCGAGGTGCGCTACCCCGGGACCCTGTTCAAGCCGCCGCGGCTGCCCACCGAGAAGATCGGCAAGATGTTCCCGTGGCCGATCCTCGTCGCGCCGATCCTCATGGGCGTGGCGCTGTACACCATGACGGAGAACCCCCGCACGCTGCTCATGATCGTCATGACGCCGCTGATGGCGCTGGGCAACATCATCAACCAGTCGGTGCAGAGTAAGAAGAGCACCAACCACGAGTTCCTGCTCTTCGAGCGGCAGCACGAGCAGCTCGAGGAGGACTTCTTCCGCGGCAAGCCCGAAGAGGAGCTGGCGCGCAACGCCGAAGCGCCGCCCGTGGCCGAGGTCTTCGATCACGCCATGAGGCTCGGCCCGCTGCTGTGGACCAGACGTCCGGAGCACTGGAACTTCCTGGGCCTGCGGCTCGGCGCGAGCCGGCTGCCCGCACGCAACCGGATCGACGACGCGGATGCCCCGGAGGGCCTGCCCGAGTTCATCGACCGCATCGACCGGCTGCGGGACCGCTACGCCTTCGTGGACGACGTGCCGGTGTACGACGCGCTTGCCGACGCCGGTTCGATCGGCATCGCCGGACCGCAGGCGCCAGTCGCCGACACCATGCGCGGGATCGCGGTGCAGCTGTTCGGTCTGCACGCCCCGAACGACGTCGTCGCCGTCGCCTTCGCCGACTCCGCCTGGACGCCGGAGCTGGACTGGCTGAAGTGGATGCCGCACACCTCCAGCGAGCGCAGCCCGTTTCGTGACGTCGCTCTCGCCGACTCGGCGCCCACCGGCGCGGCGCTGCTGAGCACGCTCGAGGAGTACGTCGCTCGTGCCGCCGCGGCCGAGGGCGTGGGCGAACCGCGCGGCCCGTTCAAGGAGGACTGGAACCCGATCCTGTACGGCACGGACGTGTCGCGCGCGGCCGGCGAGCACAAGAGCACGCCGACGGTGTCCGTCATCGTGTTCGTGACGAGCGACGCCCCGGTCGATCGAGGGCGCCTGACCGACGTGCTCGAGCGCGGCGCGGATCACGGCGTGCACGCGGTGTTCGTCTCGCCCACCGTCGAATCGCTGCCCGCGGTGTGCCGCAGCTACATCGACGTCACCACCGGGCTCGAGGATGCCGCCGTCGGGCTCGTCCGCAACGGCGAGAACTTCGAGCACGTCCGCGTGGAGGGCGTGTCGAACGCCTACATGCACATGCTCGCGCGACGCCTCGCGCCGGTGGTCGATGCGAGCACGGTCGTGCACGACTCGTCCGACATCCCGACCGCGGTCATGTTCCTGCAGCTCGTGGATCCGGCGATCGCCGAGGACCCGCGCGTCGTGATCGAGCGCTGGCGGCAGAACAACACGATCCTGGACCGCTCGGCGAATCCGCGCCCGCGCATGAAGAAGTCTGGGACGCTGCGCGCGATCATCGGACAGGGACCGAGCGACGCGATGGCACTCGATCTGCGCACGCACGGACCGCACGCGCTCGTGGGCGGCACCACGGGTGCCGGCAAGTCGGAGTTCCTGCAGGCCTGGGTGCTCGGCATGGCCGCAGCGCACAGCCCCGACCGCGTCACGTTCCTGTTCGTCGACTACAAGGGCGGGTCCGCGTTCGCGGACTGCGTCGAGCTGCCGCACTGCGTCGGACTCGTCACCGACCTCAGTCCGCACCTGGTGCGGCGTGCGCTGACGAGCCTGCGGGCCGAGCTGCAGCACCGCGAGCACCTGCTCAACCGCAAGAAGGCCAAGGACCTCCTCGAGCTCGAGAAGCGCCAGGACCCGGAGACCCCTCCCGCCCTCGTGCTCGTGATCGACGAGTTCGCGGCGCTGGCATCCGAGATGCCGGACTTCGTCGACGGCGTGGTGGACATCGCCCAGCGCGGACGCTCGCTCGGCATCCACCTCATCATGGCGACCCAGCGCCCGGCCGGCGTCATCAAGGACAACCTGCGGGCGAACACCAACCTGCGCATCGCGCTGCGCATGGCCGACGAGTCCGATTCGCGCGATGTCGTGGACGACCCGATCGCGGCGAGCTTCTCGCCAGCGCTGCCCGGCCGTGCGATCGCGAAGACCGGCCCTGGGCGCCTGGTCCCGTTCCAGTCCGCCTACGCGGGCGGGTGGACGACCGAGGACGACGCGGCCGTCGCAGAGGTGCGGGTCGCCGAGCTCCGCTTCGGCGCGACCAGCGAGTGGGAGGCCGACGGCCTCGCCGAGTCCGACGTGCACGAGGAGGATCTCGGCCCGAACGACCAGAAGCGCATCGTCTCGACGCTGATCAAGGCCAGCGCCGCCGCCGGGCTGCCCCGTCCGCGGCGCCCCTGGCTCGACGACCTGTCGCCGCTCGTCGACCTGAGCGATCTGCCCAACGAGGGCGACACGCGCATCCCGATCGCGCTCGTCGACGTCCCGGAGAAGCAGCTGCAGCAGCCCGCGGTGTTCTCGCCGGACCGCGACGGCTCGCTGGTGATCTACGGCACCTCCGGGTCGGGCAAGTCGACGCTGCTCAAGACGATCGGCACCGCCGCAGGCATGCGGCCGGACAAGGGCAGGGTGCAGGTGTACTGCCTCGACTTCGCCTCCGGAGCGCTGTCCGCGCTGTCCGCGCTTCCGCACGTCGGCTCGGTGGTGGACGGAGCGGATGCCGAACGCATCCAGCGCCTGTTCCGCACGCTCGATCGTGAGATGGACCGCCGCTCCGCCGCCTTCGCCTCGGCCAGCGCGGGCTCCGTCCAGGAGTACCGAGAGCTCGCCGACGCGAACATGCCGCGCATCGTGCTGCTCATCGACAACTATCCCGAGTTCAAGAAGGACTGGGAGATGGCGCCGGGACGCGGGCCGTTCTACCGGATCTTCATGCGGATCCTCGGTGAGGGCCGCACCCTCGGCCTGCACGTGGTCATGACCGCTGACCGCGGCAACGCGGTGCCGAGCGCCGTGGCGTCGAACATCTCGCGCCGCGTCGTGCTGCGCATGGGCGACCCCAGCCAGTACATGCTGCTCGGCGTGCCGCGCGACGTGCTCGACGAGCAGTCGGCGCCCGGGCGTGCGGTCATCGACGGACACGAGGCGCAGATCGCCGTGCTCGGCGGCACCTCGAACGCCGTCGAGCAGACGAAGGCGCTCGCCGCCCTCGGCGATCGCCTGCGCGAGGCCGGCGTGCGGGACCTGCCCGAGATCGGTGCGCTTCCGACCATGGTCCCGGTGGCGGACATGCCCGCCCAGGTCGACCGGATGCCGGTGTTCGGCGTCGCGGACGACACGCTCGCCCCTCGTGGCTTCGAGCCGATCGGATCGTTCGTGGTGTCCGGACCCCCGGCATCCGGCAAGACGAACGCGCTCAAGGCGCTCGTCGTCGCGATGGAGCGCTTCGATCCGAACGTGCAGCTGTATCACTTCGGCAGCCGGAGGGCCGAGCTCAAGGACTTCCGCCCCTGGGTGCGCAGCGCCACGAAGGCCGAGGACGAGAAGGAGCTCGCGGCCGAGCTCGCGGAGCTGGTCGTGAGCGACGCGCAGCGGCAGCGGATCATGATCGTGATCGAGGACATCCCGCACCTCGCGGACGGGCCGGCTGATCGGCCGATGCGCGCGCTGCTGCAGGCGATGAACAACAGCGACCACCTGCTCGTCGGCGAAGCCGAGATCACCAGAGCCAGCGGCAGCATCGGTGTACTGGGCGAATGGAAGAGCGGACGTCAGGGCATCGTGCTGAAGCCGGACACATACGACGGCGAGTCGATCTTCAAGTCGCCGTTCGGCCGCGTCAAGCGGAGCGACTTCCCCGTTGGCCGCGGAATCTTCGTGCAGGCGGGCCGCGCGGTCACCATGCAGATGCCGTTCGTCGCGGACACGACGCCCCGCAGCTGACGGCATGGGGAGAACTCCCATGGGTAGTTCTCCCCGTATGCCCCTCGGCGTTCATTGGCTAACCTCGACGTAAGAGGCCGCAGGGCCTGAAGACGACGAACGCTGGGAGGCGGTTCTCATGGCCGGACATGATTTCGGGGCAACATACAGCGAGATGGAGAGCGCGGCTTCGCGCCTCCGCGACGGCCGCAGCACCGTCACCGACACGCTGAAGGAGCTGCAGGCGGTCATCGACGACCTCGTGCAGGACGGGTTCAAGACCGAGAACGCGTCCGACGCGTACTCGACCGCGTACAACGAGCTGACCTCGTCGCTGGACGACGCCGCCGAGGCCGTCAACGACATGGCCGACGCGCTCGACCGCATGGCGGACTCGATCCGCGACAAGGACGCGGAGCTCGCCGGCGGCTGAGCCGCACCGCTGTCAGGGAGGTCGTGGCGACTGTTCGGGGGGACAGGCGCCACGACCTTTCGCATAGAATCACCAAGACGAGCGGAGGAGAGCGCTGATGAGCGGTTCGCAGCCCTACTGGTACAACCTGAGCACTCAGACCGTCGTGCGCGCCGACGAGCGCCCGTCGGAGGACACCCTCGGGCCGTTCGGCTCGGCGCAGGAGGCCGAGGAGTCTCCCGCCGTTCTGCTGGAGCACGCGCGTGCGTGGCTGGAGAGCGAAGAGAGCGAGCCGTACCGCGAGATGGCCGCCGAAGCCGACGACGGCACCGACTACGCGTGACGGCGAGGTCATGAGGGCGCATCGCCGGATCGCGGCATCCCTCATCGTGCTGCTCGCGGCAGGTCTCGCCGCCTGCGCGCCCGCGCTGCCGGCGACCGTGGTGCCCGGATCAGCGATCACGGTGGGCTGGGCCGGCGAGGTCACGTCGACCAACGCGGCGGCTGCTCCGACATCCGGGAACGTCGACGTCGCCGAGATGATCCGCGCCGGCTTCGGCGACGTGGTCGACGGCGAGTTCGTCCCCGATGAGAGCTTCGGCACGGCGAGCATCGTCAGCGACGACCCGTTCACGGTCCGCTACGACCTCGCGGAGCCCGCCTGGTCGGACGGCATCCCGCTCGACGCCGCCGATCTGCTGCTCGGCTGGGCCGGAGCATCCGGGTACTTCCCGACGCAGCCGGAGGATGCCGAGGCTCCCGTCGAGCCGCAGCTCGCCGAGGAGACGCCTGCCGTCGACGAGTTCGCCCGCGCGATCGACGTGACCTTCCCGCAGCCGGACATCGACTGGCAGCAGGCGGTCCCTGTGCCCGTCCCCGCGCACGTCGTCGGCCAGCGCGCGTTCGGCATCGACGACGCAATGGAGGCGAAGCAGGCGGTCATCGAGGCGATCGAGGACGCCGACACCGCAGCGCTGGAGAAGATCGCCGAGGTGTGGAACACCGGCTTCGCCTTCACGGATCCGTCCGACATCCCCGTCGATCTGCTGATCTCGAGCGGCCCGTTCACGATCGACGAGATCGTCAACGAGGACACGGGGCAGAGCGTGACGCTCGTACCCAACGCGGCCTATCGCGGCGCGATCACGCCGCAGATCGCCCGGATCGACCTCGTGCCGCCGGGGGACGACCCGGTGGGAGCGATCGGTCAGGTGCTCGACGTCGCGCAGGTCGCGCCCACCTCGTCCAACAGGGCCCCGATCCACGAGCTCGAGCGCAAGGACTTCACGGTCACCACGAACCACGACGGCACGCTCTGGAGCGTGCTGCTGAAGCCCGCCGGCGTCTTCGCCGAGGAGCGGGCGAGGATCGCTTTCATCCACGCGGTGCCGGTGCGCCCGATGGTCGATCGGGGGGCAGGGGAGTGGGCGTCGGCCTACACCGCGAGCACCGCGATGGTCGCGGCCCCCGGCTCGCGCGCGTACGACATCCTCAACGAGGATTCCGGGTTCGCAGAGCTGCTCGGCGACCCCGGAGACGATCCGGCGCAGCAGCGCCAGTTCGCCGGCGTCCCCGATGGCGCAGCCGTCTGCGTGCTGTACGACCGGCGCAGCGAGTTCGCGACCGGCGCGTTCGCGGCGATGCGGGAGAGCGCGGCGGAGTCGGGCTGGAACGCGATCGACTGCGGCAGCGACGACTACAGCGCGGCGCTCGCTCAGGGGCGATGGGATGCCGTGATCGCGCGGGTCCCGATCCCGCGGACGCCGGAGCAGATCGCCGTGCAGTGGGGAAGCGGCGGCTCGGCATCCCTCACCGGCAGTGCGGATGCGGATCGGGATGCCCTGATCACCGAGCTCGCGCAGACCACCGATGTCTACGAGGCGAGAGAAGTGCTCGCGCGCATCGAGGCCTCGATCGTCCGCGCGGCTGTCGCGCTGCCGATTGCGGTGAATCCGAGGATCACGATCGTCGACAAGGATGTGACCGGCATCGCGCCGCGCAACGGCGCTGCGGCACCGCTGACCTATGGCGCCGTGCAGTGGGCGGTCGTCCCGTGAGTGGCACAGTGCGGGACTGGGCCCGGCTGTGCCGGCTGCTCGACGACGACCCTGAGCTGCTCGCCGCGGTGGCGGATGCCGCGGACGAGCCCGACGGCGACCCGTGGCTCGCCGTCATCGACGGCCTGGACGACGCCGGAGCGCTCGCCTACCTGGACACGCAGGACCTCGGGTCCGAACTCGTGGATGCGCTGGCCGGCCTGCCGCGGGTGTTCCGCACGTCCGTCGACCTCGGGTCGGTCGCCGACATCGATGAGCTGCCGGCGGCGATCGCCGCCGCCGATCGGCTGCTCGCGCCGCACGACCTGCGCATCGTGTACCTCGAGGAGGATTCGGACGCGTTCCCTCTCGTCGTCGTGAAGCCCGGGGATGCCGTGGCCATCGTCGAGCTGGCCGCCCGACTCGGGCACGAGGCGCGCGTCTTCTGACCATGGGCTGTTCTCCCCATCGCGGCCGTCCAGCCACTGGCCGTAGAGTTCTCGAGGAGGTTGCGCCGTATGGGAATGATGTTGCCGAATGAGCTCATCTGGGTGATGGAGAAGCTCGGGTTCGAGTGGCCGGACATCGATGAGGACGAACTGCGTCGTGGCGGTGAGATCGTCCGCCTGTTCCGCGATGAGCTGGAGATGAAGATCCAGGTCATGGACAGGAAGGTCAACGGCGACCTCGCTGCCGCGATGCGCGGCCAGGCCGGCCCGGCGTACGTGAGCGCGTGGAACACGAACAGGTCCCAGAACCTGCAGAGCCTGCTGGACCTGCTCGGCCCGGTGCCGACAGGAGTCGACATCGCTGCGGGGGCGGTGCTCGCCATGAAGCTCAAGGTCATCGCGGACGTGACGACCACCATGATCACGCTGGTGGCGATGCTGACGAACCCGATCACCGCCGCCGGTGCGGGGCCGATGCTGATCATCAAGAAGAAGCTGCTGAACGCGGCAGTGGACATCGCCGTCGAGCAGGTGCTCAACCAGGTGCTTCCCATGGTGATCGAGCCGCTCGCCGAGCAGCTTCCCGGCGTGATCATGGCAGCTCTGGATTCGCCGGTGGTCGAGGCCGTCGCCGGTGATCCCGACGAGTTCTACGCGGACCTCCAGGCGCTCGAGCAGGCGGAGGGCGACATGGAGCAGCACGCGGCAGACGTCGAGAGCCTCACCGACCGCCTCATGGCGGATCTGGCAGGCCTGAACCTCGGAGGGGACTGAAGATGGGTATGGGACCGGTCGTTCGATCGCTGAAGGACTCGATGGACGGTGTGCCGGTGCACGTGCGGCAACTGGCGGAGATGTTCCGCAAGCACGGTTCGGCGCACAAGCGGAACACGAGCGAGGTGCAGAACCTCGACTCCGCCGATGTGACGCACCCCCTCCAGACGGCATGGCGCAACGACACCGACATCACTCCCGACAGCATCGTCGATACGCCCAAGGGGAGCAGGCCCGACCCGCAGGACTACCTGACGGGCGACTACATCGCACAACACAAGGAGCTCTTCAGTGAGGGCGGGGTTCGGTTCTACACGAACAAGAATCTCGACCGCTACGGGCCAGGGAACGCGGGGACCACGTTCGTGTTCCCGAAGTCCGAGGTCGATCGCATCATCGCCGAGGCGGAGACGCCGCAGCAGCTCGGCGTCATGCTCGGGCTCGGCGAGAACTTCTTCGTCGACGCGGACAACGTCCCCGTCGCTGTGACGCGGGCGGACTTCACCCTCGGAGAACTGCAGGCGGGCGGCTATGGCCTTCCCTCGGGCAACGAGGGCGGCGCGCACGAGGTGTACTGGATTCCTGGCGGCTACCTGCCCGACGGCATACCCGAAGTCGTGTTCACCACCCACCCGGGTGCAACGGCGGCCGACCCTTCGGCAGGCGGGAACTGGGGCCAATGGGATAACGCGTTCAGGTTCGGGTCGTGAGCGAGGGCGTCTCGCAGGTGTACCGCTATCCCAAGCACTTCGAGTACTACCGGCTGGAGGCATTCGGCGATCAGCCGGAGGACGAGGCCTATTACGACGTCGACATCGCGACGCGGCTCTACGATGAAGGACGCGGGATCTTCGTCATCCCTGCAGGCGAGCCGCCGTCGTGGGCCCTTTCCGTCTCTGCGGGCAGCCATCGGTTCTCGCTGACGTTCTACAACGAGCACAAGACGCCTCTTCGTCAGGTGACGTGGGAGCGGCAGGCCGACGGCGGGTTGTTCTGCCGCGAGACCATCGATCTGTTCTACCCGGACGGGGACCCCGGCGGCCGGGTGCCGTTCATCCGTCTGGTGACGGTGACGCAGGAGTTCTCGACGGATGGCGTGCTCGTGGTGACCGTGTCGTCTCCGGTTGCTGACGATGACGTCCGTGAGGTCACCGGCGTGCCGATCGCGGATATGCAGTCGCCCGTGCCGTCGTTCGGCGGCTGGGGCACGATCGTCGCCGCGTCGGCACCTGCGGACGTGGACAGGTTCGGTCCGGGGTCCGTCCAGGCGGCGCTTGCCCACGCGGACCGCTGCGCGGCGCAGGGCAACCGCTCGGAACCGGATCGATCGCCGGCTGACGGATGGCGGATCCCGCTCGCGGATCGGGGCGTGATGAAGGCCATCGATGCGATTCTCGACAGCAGTCAGGTTCAGGCCGGCATCCCGGTGATCGCACGCGGGCAGGCGCAGGTGCTGCCGCTGGTGCTGCAGCGCACCCCTGTCGCGCGGGGGCGGGACCCGCGTGAGGAGCAGCGGCGGATGCGGATCTTCGCCGACGGCATCCGATCCGAGTGCGAGCACGAACAGGGCCAGCAGATCGCCGTCGACCTGGAACGCCAGGGCAGCGATTCCGTCGCCTCCTACGCACGGGCACTGCGGGATGCCGGTGCCACCCGCGCTGTGTGGTGGGTGTTCAGGTCGACCTTCGGCGTCGTCCTGGTCTGGACCGGGGACGAGACCGTCGGGAACCTGACGTTGTCCCTGCACGTCGTCCCCGCGAGCTGGGTGTGGGAACGGCGGTCCGAGGCGGAGATCTCGGGCATCGATGTCGCCTGGACCGCGGACGACCTCGCCCGCGCGCTCGATCACGCGCGGCACCGCGGCGTTCGGGAACCGGACGACCGTTGAGAAGTAGCCTGGCAGAGCACAAGACGGAAGGTCGGGGATCGTGACGAGCGCGTTCGGGAATGTCGAGGCGAGCGGTACCGCTCGCGTGTACGGGGCGAGCGAGCTCGGGGTGCTGTCGATCACAGCGCCCGGCGAAGCGCATCCGCGCGTGGAGTACATCGGCGGCGAGGTGTTCGTCGGCCTGACGGCGACCGCCACCGGCGCTGCGGTCACCCAGGGCGAGGCGCAGGCGTGGTCTCGTCCGTTCGGCGACGCCGTCACCGCGGCGATCGCCTCGGCGGGCACGATTCCGGATGCCGTCGACGGCGTGGTCCTCGTCGCCGACGAGTCGCTGGCGGCCGCCGTGCTGGTGGACCCCGCGCGGTTGACCGCGGTGCCGTTGGACGGCGACCCTGTGGTGTTCGTGCTGTCGCGTGACCGGTTGGCGATCGTCGGAGCGGACGATGAGGCGGCCGTCGGACGCGTGCTGGATCTGGCCGAGGCGCTGTTCGAGGCGGAAGGACCGCTGGTGTCTGCGCATCCGATCGTCCTGACCGCGGACGGCTGGGCGCCGTTCGACTGGTTCGAGAGGTTCCCCGCCCTGGAGATGCGCATCGAGCGCGTGCTGCGGCTGTTCAGCGTGCGCGCGTACGAGGCGCAGACCGCGGCGCTGCAGCGGCCTGACGTGCGCTACATCGATCCGAAGATCCGGGTCCTCGAGAACGGGGCGACGACGACGTTCGCCGCGTGGCCGAAGGGCACGGCGTCCCTGCTTCCCGTGGTCGACAACGTGATCGTCGCCGACCCGTCCGGTGCGCTCAGCGTCGCCACCATGGATCAGTTCCTCGACGCGGGCGGCGACGCGATCATCCGCACCGGCCTGTCGCCGGCGCGATACTTCGTGCCGGGCGAGCCGCCGCGCGGCTGAGCCGCGGCGCGTCCATGGGCTGATCTCCCCATCGCGCCCTCGACGGGTCCTGGCTAGCGTCGAACCCGGAGGTGAACGCCGTGGGAATGATGCTGCCGAACGAACTCATCTGGATCATGGACAAGATGGGTCTGGAGTGGCCCGACATCGATGAGGATGAGGTGCAGAAGGCCGCCGTGCTCGTGCGGGGCTACCGCGACGACATGGAGACGCTCGTCCAGACCGCGGATCGTCGCATCAACGGCGACATCGCCGCGGCGATGCGGGGGCAGACCGGCGCGGCGCATGTGACGGCGTGGAACCGCACCCGCTCCGAGAACGTGCAGCAGCTTCTCGACGTGCTGGGGCCCGCGGCCGTCGGCATCGACATCGCCGCCGAGATCGTGCTCGCGTTGAAGGTCAAGGTGATCGCCGAGGTCACGCTCACTCTCGTCCAGCTGGTCCCGCTGCTCGCCGCTGGTCCTTTCGGCGCCGGCGGCGCAGCGCTGCTGATCCTGGCGCGCAAGAAGCTCTTCTCGATGCTCATGGAGGCGACGCTGGAGAAGGTCATCGGCGAAGTGCTGCCGCTCGCGGTCGAACCGCTCGTGGATCAGGTCCCCGGCCTCGCGATGGCGCTGCTGGACTCCCCGGTGGTCGAGGACAACATCGGAGACGTCGGCGAGCTCTTCGCCGATCTCGAGGCGCTGGATCAGGCCGCGGACGACATGGACGCGCACGCCGCGGACGTCGAGGACCTCACCGACCGGCTCCTGGCCGACCTCGCCAACCTGCAGATCTCGGGGGACTGACCCATGTCGATGAAGAAGGTCATGCGCGACATCATGGATGCCGTGGACGGCGCCGGTCACGAGTTCAAGAAGGGCTTCTCCGGCGCGTTCCGCAAGCGCGGCGGCAAGCACAGGGCGGACGCGGACGCCATCCGCGGCGTCGATCGCCGGGGAGCCGACCAGGTGCCGAAGCACCGGGCGGACGCACCGACGTCGCACGCCAAGAAGTACGACATGCTCGAGGACGTCACCCGCGGACGGGAGTACCAGCTGTCGGGCAAGACGCCACGGCATCGCGACCCGGACTACGACCCGGCGCGCGATCTCGGAGGGGCCGTCGGCCAGGCCGTCCGGGAGACTCCGGGGGACATCTGGGACGAGGTCAAGGGCATTCCCAAGAAGGCCGGGAAGCAGGCGGTCGAGGAGCTCTACGAGGATGCGATCGGGCAGGACGACCCGGACAAGTACGGCAGGACCGGCCAGGGGGATTCGCGGTTCCTCGCCCCGGCGAGCGAGACCGCCGTGCTGGAGGGCATGAGCAACGCCGAGATCGCCGCTCGGTTCGGGCTCGACGCGGGTTCGCTCGACGACGCGACCGTGAAGGTCACGCCGATACCGGGTTCCCGCTTCGTGAGCATCGAGATCGACGTCCCCGGCGAGTGAAGAACTGCATCCGGCGCGGGACATGGGGAGTCCTGCCCATGGTGTTGCCGTCATTACCTCCGTATCGTCATCGCAAGGGGGTGCGATCGTGGGAATGATGTTGCCGGACGAGCTGATCTGGGTGATGGAGAAGCTCGGCTTCGAGTGGCCAGATGTGGATGAGGACGAGCTGCGCCGAGGAGCGGAGATCGTACGGGTCTTCCGCGACGAACTCGAGCAGAAGCTCCTGGTCATGGATCGCAAGGTCAACGGCGATCTCGCGGCCGCGATGCGCGGGCAGGCCGGCCCGTCCTACGTCGCCGCGTGGAACGCGAATCGCTCTCAGAACCTCGACAGGCTCCTGGAGCTGCTCGGCCCGGTCCCGACAGGGATGGACGTCGGCGCCGATGTCGTCCTCGGGCTGAAGATCAAGGTGATCGCGGATGTGACGACGACCATGATCACGCTGGTCGGCATGCTGACGAACCCGATCACGGCCCTGGGAGCCGGTCCGATGCTGCTGCTCAAGAAGAAGCTGCTGAACGTCGCGGTCGACATCGCCATCGAGCAGGCGCTCGAGCAGATCCTCCCGATGGTGATCACCCCGCTCGCCGAGGAGATCCCCGGCGCCATCATGGCGGCGCTGGATGCTCCGATCGTCGAAGCGGTCGTCGGAGACGCTGACGAGTTCTACGCCGACCTGCAGGCGCTCGAGCAGGCGGAAGGCGAGATGGAGATGCACGCCAGCGATGTCGAGTCGCTGACGGATCGATTGTTCGCCGACCTCGGCGGCCTGAACCTGACGGGAGACTGATCATGGCCAAAGTGGGTGACGCGATCATCCGTCCGATGAAGGACTCCCTCGACGGGCTGCCCGTCCATGTCCGCCAGCTCGCCGACATGTTCCGCGGGCACGGCAAGCGCCAGACGCGCAACCGGAACGGCACGAACGACGTCGACCGGTTCGATGACGGTGTGGTCACCACCCGAGGCGGCAATTCGAAGGCGACGCACTTCGCCGACAACGGTCGCCCGATCTCCGAACGCGGAACGATCACCGAGGACTTCGGTGGCGGCGATCGCGGCGACAATGCGACGGACGTCGGCAATCTCGGTCACAGCACCGATGACGGCGGGCATCTCGGCGCGCATCGTTTCTACGGCGACACACCGGATGAGGGGATCGCCCCGCAGGCGTCGAACCTCAACCGCGGCCCGTGGAAGACCATGGAGAACGAATGGGCGGACTGGGTGAACAAGGGCTACGAGGTCAACTACGACATCGGAGTCCACCCGCCCGGTGCCGTGCGTCCGGACAAGTTCGAGGTCGAGTACACGGTCACCAACCCGAACACGGGTGAAGTGGTACGCGACCACGCGCACGTGTTCCGGAACGACCACGAGCAGAGCTTCCCGCGCATCCCCAACCGGGACATCCCGCAAGCACCGAACGAATAGGATCGACTCATGTCAGTGGAACCCGTTGTCGGCCTCGTCCGCTCCCTCGTTGAGAACATGCGAAGAGTCGGTGATGACTGGACGTCGTTCGCCATGGTCCTGGAGTTCGGTGGCGGCGAGCTGAGCGGCTCCTACGGCTACGTGTACTCGGCCGAGGGTGCACCGTCCGCAACATCGGCGCGACCGACGCGCATCGAGCCGGCGGTCACCGCGTACCTCGAGTCGTATTTCCAGCCTGATGATGCGCTTCCGGTGAAGATCCTGATTCAGTTCGATCGCGCCACCGGGAACTACGAGGTCACGTTCGAGGACACCGATGTCACTCGCTGGCAGGTCACGCCCTCGAACATCGATGCGATCCGCGAGGAACTGCGCCCCCGGTTCACCTGAACACGGCCCCGTGGCAGGATAGGTGCCGAGGGGGCCTCACGTGACTGAAACGACACCTGCGCCGGAGACCGATCAGGTCGACCGGGTGGCGGACGATCGGCAGCCGGTGCCGTTGCGTCTGGAGTTCGCCGGCGAATGGCACGACATCCCGGCGGACCGCTCCTTCATCATCGGTCGCGACGGCGACCTCGACATCGACGACAACCCGTATCTGCATCGGCACTTTCTCGAACTCCAGTACCGCCACGGGCTGTGGTGGCTCGCGAACATCGGGGTACGCCTGGCGGCCACTGTCTCGAGTGCGGGTGGTGCCGTTCAGTCCTGGCTGTCGCCAGGGGCGCGGATGCCGCTCGTCTTCGAACGCAGCGTGATCGTGTTCACCGCAGGACCCGTGACCTACGAACTCAACCTGCACACCGAGCAGGCTCCCTACGAGGTGTCACGTCAGGTCGAGGCGTCCATGAGCGGCGAGACGACGGTCATGCCCGCCCACTTCACCCCGCTGCAGAAGCAGCTCATCCTCTCGCTCGCCGAGCCGATGCTGCGACGGGAGGGGGTCAGCATGAACGAGCTCCCCTCGTCGAGCGCGGCGGCCAAGCGCCTCGGCTGGACCATCAGCAAGTTCAACCGCAAGCTCGACAACGTGTGCGACAAGCTCGATCGGATGGGTGTGCAGGGGCTGCGCGGCGGCCCGGGCAAGCTGGCGTCCAACCGCCGAGCACGCCTGGTCGAATACGCCGTCACGAGTCAGGTCGTCACGCGTGCCGACCTGCCCCTGCTGGACGACGAGACCCTCCGCGACCAGCCCGACCCGGACGGGGACTGACCCCGACGGGACTGACCGGCGATCAGCGCATCGCGTCGGCGAGGTGCCGGGAATCCTGACTCAGCACCTTCACCATGATGCCGCGCTGGCGCAGCTCGGCGACCGTGCGGGTCTCTTCGTCCCGGTCGCGACCGAGCGCGTGCACGTTCGCGACGACGAGGACGTCGCCCTTGTTCAGCGTCGAGATGAAGCGGGCGAGCCGGTCGCTCCAGGTCTCCAGGATCTCCGGAGCCGGATGCCGGAATCCCTCGATCGGGACACCGAAGCGGGTCAGCTCTTCGCGCTGGGTCACCACGGACGGCATGCCGTCGCGGGCCACGACCAGTCCGACCAGGCGTGATCCGCTCGGACGCGCGTGCCACCAGTCGTGGTTCTGCTGCAGCTCGGTGAAGCACTTCGGGCACTCGGCCGCCGCGTGCGGCAGATGCACCGGACTCGTCAGTGTGCCGCCGATGTGCATGGCACCCGTCGTCAGGTCTGTCGTCTCGCGCATCGGTGCACCTCCGCGTCCCATTCTGCCCTGCTCGCGGGCGTCGTCACACCAATCCGAGGGCGCGGACCGCCTCCCGCTCGTCGGCGAGCTCCGCGACGGATGCCGAGATGCGCGCCTGCGCCCAGGCATCCGGTTCCAGACCTTCCACGATCTGCCATGCGCCGTCGACGGAGCGCACGGGGAACGAGCAGATCAGACCCTCGGGGACCCCGTACTCGCCGTGCGAGACGACTCCGGCGCTGGTCCAGTCGTCGGTGCCGTGCACCCAGTCCCGCACGTGGTCGATCGCGGCGTTCGCCGCGGAGGCCACCGACGACGAACCGCGCACCTCGATGATCTCTGCTCCGCGTTTCGCGACCCGCGGGATGAACGTCGATTCCAGCCACGCGGTCACGTCGCCGACGCGTTCGGCCAGGGCATCGGATGCCGGGCGGCCGTCCACGGTGGCGTGCGAGACATCCGGGAACTGAGTGGCCGAGTGGTTGCCCCAGATCGGCACCCGGCGGACGGACGCGACCGGCGCATCGAGCGCGAGAGCGAGCTGCGCTCGCGCGCGGTTCTCGTCGAGCCGGGTCAGAGCGCTGAATCGCTCCGCCGGTACGCCGTCTGCGGATGCCGCGGCGATCAGCGCATTCGTGTTCGCCGGGTTGCCGACCACGGTGACGCGCACGCCGGGCGCCGCGTTCTCGGCGATGGCCGCGCCTTGCGGGCCGAAGATGCCGCCGTTCGCCGCGAGCAGGTCGCCGCGCTCCATTCCAGGCCCGCGCGGACGCGCCCCCACCAGGAGGGCGAGGTCGGAGCCCGCGAAGGCGGTGGCCGCGGCATCCGTGACCTCGACATCCTCGAGGAGTCCGAACGCGCCGTCCTGCAGCTCGAGGGCCGCGCCCTCGGCGGACTTCAGCCCCTGCGGGATCTCGAGCAGCCGCAGCCGCACCTTCTCGTCCGGGCCGAGCAGATCTCCGGCGGCGATGCGGAACAGCAGGGCGTAGCCGATCTGTCCGCCAGCGCCCGTGATGGTGATCGTGGTGGTCATGCCCCGAGACTACGCCGCGCGCTACCCTCGGTTCCATGACGTTCAACCCCGATGCGGACATCTCCGGTCACCGCACCAGGCGCCGCGGCCGCACGGCGGCGATCGCCGGCGGCGGAGCGGTGGGCCTCGGCGCGATCGCCGTGCTCGTGGTCAGCCTGCTCTCCGGTGGCGAGATCGACCTCTCCCCGTTCCTGGGCGGCGGAACGGGGGATCAGGGCTCGTCCTCGTCGGAGGGGACGCTCGACGAATGCGACACGGGGGCGGATGCCAACGCCAAGGTCGAATGTCGCATCGCCGGATCGCAGGTGGCGCTCGACGAGTACTGGGCAGAGCACGTGAACGGGTACACCGAGCCGGGCATGATCGTCGTGGACGGCCAGACCTCCACGGCGTGCGGCACGGCATCCAACGCGGTCGGGCCCTTCTACTGCCCCGCCGATGCCACGGTCTACATCGACCCGACCTTCTTCGACGTCATGCAGCAGCAGTTCGGCGCCTCGGCGGGCGACCTGGCCCAGTTGTACATCATCGGGCACGAGTGGGGTCACCACATCCAGAACATCACCGGGGTCATGGCGGAGTACCCGAACAACGGCACAGGTCCCGCGAGCAACGGCGTGCGCACCGAGCTGCAGGCGGACTGCTACGCCGGCGCATGGATCGGGGAGATGACGCAGGCGACCGACGCCGACGGCGACCCGTACCTGCAGGCCCCGACCGAGACGCAGCTGGAGGACGCGCTCAACGCCGCGCTCGTGGTCGGCGACGATCACATCCAGGAGATGTCGGGCTTCTCGAACCCCGAGTCGTTCACGCACGGGTCCAGTGCGCAGCGCCAGTTCTGGTTCGCGAACGGCTACCAGAACGGCCTCGGCGTCTGCGACACGTTCGCCGTGCCGGACAGCCAGCTCGAAGCCGGGTGATCCACGCGGTAGCGTGAATCGACGTCGTACGCACGAGACCCGGGGGGCGAAGACGATGAACCTGGAGGCGCTGTATCCGCCCATCGAGCCGCACGACAGCGGCGTGCTGCTGGTCGGCGACGGTCAGCGCGTCGCGTGGGAGGTCAGCGGCAACCCGGAGGGCAAGCCCGTCGTCTTCCTGCACGGCGGACCCGGCGGCGGCACTGCGGCATGGCACCGCCGGTTCTTCGACCCGGAGAAATACCGCATCGTGCTGTTCGACCAGCGCGGCTGCGGGCGCAGCACGCCGCACGCGAGCACTCCCGGCGTCGACATGCGGTTCAACACGACCGCGCATCTCATCGCCGACATCGAGCTGCTGCGCAGGAACCTGGGCATCGACCGGTGGCAGGTGTTCGGCGGATCGTGGGGCAGTGCGCTCGCGCTCGCGTATGCGCAGAAGCATCCGGATGCCGTGACCGAGCTGATCCTCCGCGGAATCTTCACGCTGCGTCGCGCCGAGCTCGAATGGTTCTACGAGGGCGGGGCTGCCGCGCTCTTCCCCGACTTCTGGGAGGCCTACCTCGCGCCGATCCCCGTGCTCGAACGCAATCGGATGATCGAGGCCTATCACCGCAGGCTCACCGACCCAGACCCGGCGGTGCACGTTCCGGCCGCCGTCGCCTGGAGCACGTGGGAGGCGTCGACCATCACGCTGCACCCGGATGCCGACACGGTCGATCGCATGACGGAGCCGGATGCCGCGGTCGCGTTCGCCCGGATCGAGAACCACTTCTTCGTGAACCGGGGGTGGTTCGCCGAAGGGCAGCTGATCGGTGGCGTCGACGCCATCCGGCACATCCCCGCCGTCATCGTGCAGGGGCGCTACGACGTGTGCACGCCGATGATGACCGCGTGGGACCTGCACAGGGCGTGGCCCGAGGCGGAGTTCGTGATCGTCGAGGATGCCGGGCACGCGGCATCCGAACCGGGGATCCAGCGCGCGCTCCGCGACGCGACGGATCTCTTCGCCGACGACTGACGGGGTGCTCGGCCGTCTTCGCTCCGCGGGCGGCCGTGGATCAGGCGCGCAGCGCCGCGAGGAGAGTCTTCGCGAGGACCGCGATGGATCCGGTCGCGCGGAAGCGCGTCAGGCCCTCGGAGACCTGGGCGCCGGTACGGGACGTGACGAACCACGGCGGCTTCGGCAGGATCGTGAAGCGTCCGCCTCCGTTCGCTCCGGGCAGTGACCGCGGGAACGGGCGGAACGGGCCGCGGACGATCGAGCGCTCCACGCGGTCGAGCAGCAGCGCGTTATGGACGACGCCGATGCCGCTGCCGACGTCCTGGATGGTGCCGCCGGGGAAGGCGCCCCAGGTCAGAGTGGGGGTGATGAATCCGAACGCGGTCCACGCGTTCACGGCGATCGAGCCGTAGCGCAGTGCCGTGAGGGCGCGCTCGAAACCGGCGCCGAGGGCGCGCTCGGCCGCCGGGTCGATGAGCAGATTCGCGCCGAGCGTGCCCTGCATCTTCTCGTTCGCGTGCTGCACCGCTGCATCCAGGAAGTCCTGACCGCTGCCGGGCAGGTCGACGACGCCGAGCACCGGGGCGAAGTACTCCGTCGTCTCGAGCGCTTCTGCATCGTCGGTGTCGCCGATCTCGACGAGCACCCGGTCGCCGAGGGCGAGGGCGTTCGGGTAGTCGGTGCCGGCCTGCGCCATGCGGGCGTCCGCGCCGGGGTACCAGACGGGCCGCTCCGGGGCCTTGGCATACGCGTGGCGCAGGGCGATGAGGAACTGCTCGCGCTGCGCCCAATCGCGCGACAGGATCACGACCTGGCCGGCGATGCAGTTGTGCCCGCTGTTCTGCAGGCGCATGGTCGCGATGTGCTCGGCGTGGAACGCGAGATCGGCATCCGTCCATTCGCCGGGCACGACGATGATGGGCGAGACGCCGCCGAGCTCGGCCGTGATGGGCTTCTTCAGGAGCGGGCGGTTCTCGCGGCGGCGGCGCCTGCCCGCGGCATCGGTGCCCCAGACGATCGCGTCGAACGTCGCGGCCGAGCCGGTGATGTGGACGTGCTCGAGGCTCTCGTGCGCCGTGAGGTAGCGGCCGACGTCAGGGCCTCCGCGTACGATCCGCAGGAAGCCCGGTTCGATGAGCGGTGCCAGCGCGTGCTCGAAGACCGGCACGAGCGGGTCCTGCGTCGGGTTCACTTTGAGCAGCGAGACGCGGTTATGAGCGAGGAGTTCGTACAGCACGTCCAGCACGGGGATGGACGAGACGTTGCCCGCGCCGAGCACGAGTCCGACGCCGCCGGTCTCGTGCGGGGCGCGCTGCCCGAGTCCAGCGCCCGCGCGGACCTGTCGCGGAGTGACGCCAGGCTCGAGCCAGACCTCGCCGGTGAATCCGGAGAGCAGCAGCCTGTCGGTGCCGGTCAGCGGGAACGCGTGGACGCGCGTGCGTCCGCCGGGGGCGCGGTCGATGCGCACGCCCTCGAGCGGGTTGCGTCCGTCGGCGATGCGCGAGAGCGTCTCGATGCAGGCATCCAGAGCGCCGAGCGTGCTGTACGGGCCGCTCAGCCATTCCTCGCCGCGCAGCGGGTGCCCGCCGGGGAGCCCTTTGGAGTCGGCTGCCGTGTTCGCCCACTCGTCGGCGGATGCCGCGACGGAGGCGCGCAGGGCGCGCAGGAGCGTGACGCGCTGCGCGACGGACAGATGCGACCAGGTGCGCGCGCCGTCGGCGAGCTCGGTGATCGTGGAATCCAGCTCGGTGCGCTCGTCTTCATCGAGCGCGTGAGCGGTCGTCGTCGAAGCCATCGTCGCCTCCCCTGTCGCGTGTTCTCAGCCTAGGGGCCGGGTGTCCAGCGCGTCTGCGACCGCGGTCAGATCAGCGCGAGTTCGCGCAGCTTGGACTCGACGTCCGCGTTCGATGGCTCGACGTGGTGCGAAGCATCCGGGTAGACGACGACGGGGATGTTCGTGCGGCCGGAGATCTCCTTGGCGACGTCGGCCGCAGACGGGTCGGCGACGAGATCGACGTACGTGTAGGCGATGCCGAGTTCGTCGAGCTGCTTCTTGGTGCGGATGCAGTCGCGGCACCAGTCGGCGCCGAACAGGGTGATCGAATCAGCTTCGGGAGAGGTGGTCATGAATCCAGGATATGACGCCGTCGCTGGGCGAGGGCCGACACGCTCTTGCGAAGTTAGGTAACCCTTACCTAGAGTCGAGGGGTGACTTCTGCATGCGAGCATCTGGACGACCCCGACTGGGAGAACCTCGAGGGCGCCGTGCTGATCGCGGGGGACGTCCACGACGTCGCAGGGATCCGCGGCATCTGCGCGCGGCTGCCGTGGGACGCGCACGGCGTCGTCATGATCGAGGCGGTCGCGCGGGTGCAGCAGCGGCACATCGACGTTCCGGAGGGGGTCTCGGTGCGCTGGCTGCTGCGCGGTGAGGACCTCACGTCGCGCACGCGCGGCGAGCGGCTCGCCGCCGCTGTGCACGCCTGGTGCGTGGAGTGGACGTGCAGCGACGAGCCGGCGGCGGGGTGGACGCTCTGGCTCGGGCCGCACACGCCGCCCCGGGTCGCGCAGATGGCACGCAGCCTGCTCGATGTGAGCGGCCCGCCGGAGGGGTGAGCGGCTAGCGCTGCGCCGCCCGCGCCGGCACTGCTCCCGCGGTGAGGGCGTCCAGCGCTCGCCGCAGCGCGGTGCTCGAGGTGTGCGCGGTGTACGGGAAGTACACGACCTCCACTCCGACGGAGGAGAACTCGCTCTCCAGGCGCATTCCCTTCTCGGTGCCGCGCCAGTCGTCGCCCTTGAAGAAGTGCGTGAACCCGACGTCGCGCCAGGCATCCATCTTCGACGGGGTCGTCTCGATGTGCACCTGATCGACGAACGAGATGTGGCGCACGATCTCCACGCGCTCGGCTGTGGGGATCAGCGCTTCGATCCCCTTCACCTCGCGCAGCATCTCGTCGCTGACAACGCCGGCGACGAGGATGTCGCAGTGCTGTTTGGCGTGACGGAGCAGATTCAGATGCCCGACATGGAACAGGTCGAAAGCCCCAGCGGCATAGCCGATACGCGTCCCCATGATCTCCCCAGATCAGATTCCCCAGAAGGACGGCCCCCACGGCCGTCAGCAGCTCCCACAGCCGCATCCGCTCAGTGTAGCGACCAGCGTCCGTGCGCGCACCCCTTCGATGCGAACTGATGGCGCGCGCACATAGGCGGACATGAAACGATGGATGCCGACATCCATCATCCGGGGGAGGGACCCGTGGTACTCGACGTCACCGTGATCGTCCCGACCTTCAACGAGCGGGACAACATCGCCGAACTCGTCGGACGCGTGGGGGCGGCCCTCGCCGGGCGTCGCGCGGAGATCCTGGTCGTCGATGACAGCACGGACGACACTGCGTCCGAGGTCGAGCGGGTCGCGGCATCCGCGGCGCTCCGCGTGCGGGTGATCCACCGTGAACACAACACCGGAGGCCTGGGCGGTGCCGTCGTGCGCGGCCTGTCGGAGGCCGCGGCGGACATCTGCGTCGTGATGGACGGGGATCTGCAGCATCCGCCCGAGCTCATCCCGGTGATGCTCGACCGGCATGCCGCCGGTGGTGCGGACGTCGTGGCGGCGTCGCGGTACATCGGTGGTGGGGATTCGCAGGGACTCGGCACGGCGGTGCGCTTCGGCGTCTCGCGGGCTGCGACCTGGTTGACGAAGGCGATGTTCCCTCGGCGGCTCTCGCGCAGCACCGACCCGATGACGGGGTTCTTCCTGGTGGATCGTCGATGCGTCGACCTGGCAGGGCTCCAGCCGCAGGGGTTCAAGATCCTGCTCGAGATCCTCGCGCGATCCGACGTGCGCATCGCCGAGGTGCCGATGGAGTTCGCCGAACGCCGACACGGCACGTCCAAGGCCAGCTTGCGTCAGGGGGCGACGTTCGTCGCGCACCTGACCAGACTGCGGTTCGGGAAGATGTCGCTGTTCGCCCTCATCGGGTTGTTCGGCGCCGTCGCGAACCTCGCCATCATGTGGCTGCTGACGACCGCAGGGATGCCCTATGTCTGGGCGGCGATCATCGGAGCCGAGGCGACGATCATCGGCAATTTCCTGCTGCAGGAGCGCTTCGTCTTCGCGGACATGCGCTCGGATGCCCGGGGGATCGGCACGCGCTTCGCGGCGTCGTTCGCGTTCAACAACGTCGAGGCGGCGCTGCGGATCCCGATCATGGCGCTCATGGTGGAGACGTGGCACATCTCCAGCGTCTTCGCCACCGCGATTTCGCTCGTGGTCGCGTTCTTCGCCCGGTTCCTGTTCCACTCGCTGGTCGTGTACGCACCGAAGCGCTCGCGGGTGCGGCGGGAGGATGGCGAAGCCAGCGGAGCCGAGTCGGGAGCCGAGCCGAAGCCGGACACGGCGGCGCTGCGGATCATCCGGGCGATCGACGCTGAGGCGATGAAGCCGGGGGAGCTTTAGAGGCGCTGGCGCCGGCCATCAGGGCCCTTTCATCTCAGTACGGTATCGTTTCCGTTCGGGGAGGGACAGAACCTTGTTGGTTCCAGTATCTGCACGAGTCGACCCCATCGGCATCGTTCGGGCTGGACCATCGGGTTCGCAGCCAGAAGCAGTATCCCCGACGAGAAGGCCCGACTTCCCCATGCCCCAGCTTCATCTCGCCTCGCCTGCGCGGCACGCGCATCCCCCACATACCGCCCGGTCCCTCTGGATCGCGGTGGTCGTCATCGCGGTCGTGATCGGATCGCTGATGCTCCCCGCGCGTGCGGATGCCGCGCAGAGCGTCAGTATCCGCCCTGGATCGACCACATCTGTACCGATCAGCAATAAGGCCGCACTGGACGTCAAAGCCCAGGCGAAGCTCCGCTTGACCACGCTTCCAGCAGCGCAGAAGAGCGTATACGCCTCGACGCAGGTCAGGGTCGGATCGCAAGGTGCCTACGTCGCCCAGGCCCGCGTGCACTCGACGGGCATCGTCATGGTGACGATCAAACGAGCGAACGGCACCGGCACCGCTCAGACGCAGACTGCGCTCACGACGTCGAAGCAGATTCCAACCAAGCTCAAAGCCGGACAGACGCTGACCCTGTCCCTGACCGCGACCGGCACCTCCAAGGTCGCCCTCGCGGCAACCGTTCGGATCGGAACCGCGTCTGCGACGACGATCAAAGCCACTGATGCTTCGTCCAAGCGGCTGAAGTCCTCCGGGCGGAGCAGTCTCACCCTCTACACGCAGCAGTCGGCCAAAGCGCTGAAGGTGACGATCGACGAGGTCGCGGCTGTCGCCGCCGGTTCTGCCGCTCCGACACCTAGCCCCGCGCCTGTGCCGACGACGCCCGCCCCGAAGCCCGCCCCCGTGGCCCCCGTGACCCCCGCGATCACCGTGCCCGGCGCTGACACGACGGGCGTCCCCGACGGCACTACCCTCAAGATCCACAACGGCGATCTCGTCGTGACGAAGGCGAACACCGTCATCGACGGGCTCGAAGTACGGGGCTCGATCCGGATCGAAGCACCCGGCGTCGTGATCCAGAATTCGCGCATCGTCGGCGGGCAGACGCCCAGCAGCATCGGCCTCGTCTCGAATCTGGACTCGAACGAGCCGTTCATCATCCGGGATTCCGAGCTCTATGCGGCCTACGAGAACCCGAAATGGAATGGAATCTTCGGCTCGAACTTCACGGCCGCACGACTCGAGATCTATAACGTCGTCGACCCCATCCGCATCGTCGGGAACAATGTCACCGTTCGGGCGTCATGGCTCCACGACAATTCGCACTGGACGAGTGACCCTCTCCGAGGCGGAACGCCGACGCATGACGATTCCATTCAGATCGAGGCGGGCGGATCGATCGTCATCGAAGGCAACCGTCTCGAGGGAGCCCACAACGCCGCCGTTCAGATCACGCAGAACACGAGCAAGGCGCGGCTCGGTGCGATCACGATCCGGAACAACTTTATCCAGGGCGGTGCCTGCACGATCAACATCGCAGAGACCCCGCAGGCGCTGCATCCGAGCATCACCGGAAACGTGTTCGGTCCGGAGAGGGTGCACAGCACCTGCGCGGTGATCGCCCCGAAAGCCAATGCTCCGACCTTGAGTGGCAACGTCTGGCAGTCGTCCGGCGGGACGATGTCCTCGTACGTCGCTCTCGGCTAGGCCCCGCTCTGAGCCGATGCTCGCCGACTCGCTCGGCCGGCATCGGCTCAGTGGCTTCCCTGTGCCCGGCGGCGCCCGTACTCGTCGTGGGCGTACCCGACGGTGCCCGCGATCATGCCGGCTCCTCGGTACGCGGCGCGCAGGCCCCGCGCCCGATGCCGAACCGAACCCGAGAGGGCGCCGACCGCCCATCGTCCGCCGCCGCCGACGATGCGTGCTCCGCCGCGCAGGATCATTCTCACGCGCGCCCTGAGGCGGTCCATGGTGGTGGCGGCGAGCGCGAGATCGACGCGCGCGGCGGTGTTGCCGAACCGGAACGTGCGCATCAGCACCCAGCGCCGGGTGAACCGACCCGGATCCTCCTGCTCGACCACCACGGCATCCTCGGCCCAGCGGATGCTCCCGCCGCGTGCGATCAGCAATCGCGTGAACATGCTGTCGCTGCCCCCGGTCAACCCGAACCGAGCGTCGAATCGCAGGTCGAGGCGACGGACCTCGGCGACATCCAGGAGCAGATTGTTCGTCGCCGCTTCGGCGATCAGCTGCCCGTGCTGCCGCTGGGGTCGGATGAACGCTCCGCTGGAGCGAACCCATGCGTCGGCCGCGTCAGGGAACACGGTGATGACTTTGCCGGCGACGGCGGTCGGCGACGTGTCCGCGTACATGGTGAGGAGTGCGCTGAGCCAGCCGGGTTGAGGGACTTCGTCATCGTCGATGAAGATGACCGTGTCGGCATCCGTGCACTCGGACAGAGCGCGATTGCGCACCGCCGCGATGCCCGGTTCCGCTTCGATGACGTACCGGATGCCGTGGAGCTCGGCCGTCTGACGACCACTGCCCTCTGCATCGTTGTCGATCACGAGAATCGTGGCACTGTGCTGCGGTGCGATCCTCTCGATCTGATCCATGACCGCGACGAGTGCCGCCTCCAGTGCTGCCGGCCGTCTGAAGGTCGGGATGGCGATCACGTGACGGCTCATCGGTGCGTCCTTCGCTTCCGCTGCTCCGCCGTTGCGCGCAGATACGCGTCCGCATGCAATCGTCCGGCATCCGTCCACCCACGGTTTGACAGGTCGGGGTCAGCGGATCGTGTCGCCGACCGGAGGTCGGTGATCGCCGCGTCGAGGCTGTTCCCGTCGAGGTCTCCGGCGAACTGCTGGACCCAGCCCTCGCCCACCTCTTCCGCAAGCGCGGCGTTCGTCGGGTTCGCCGGGACGATGATGGGGCGGGAGAGCGAAAGCGCGGCAAGCGCGGCACCGGAGTTGTGCATTTGCCTGTACGGGAGCACGACGACCTCGCTGGAAGTCACGAGCGTGACCAGCTCTGCTTCGCTGATGTATCGCAGGTCGGCCTCGGCATTCGACAGGTCCGGTAGTCGGTCCGCGATGAGCGCGGAGGTCTCGGCGTCGGCCGGACGGCCGGCGAGGCGCAGCGACAGACCAGGGGTCGACGCGTCGCCGTATGCCGTGAGGAGATTATCGATGCCCTTGTAGGCCTTGAGCAGACCGACGTATCCGATGCGGCCGTCGACCATCTGCTCCTTCGCGAAGTCCGCGAACCAGTCGACGTAGTGACCGTGGGGGATCACGACGGACAGCGTTCCTGCTCGGGACGGAGTCGTCGACGTCAGATGGATGCGCAGTACTGCACGCTCTTCGAGACGACGGATGAGTGCGCCGTCGAGACGGTTCACGTCGCGGGACTCGATGTTGTGGACCGTGCGCACCACGGCGGTTCCGCGCACGGCGATGCGGCAGAGCAGCAGCGTCATGGCGAGCCGTTTCCCCCACCGATTGAGGGGATTACGGGCGGCGAGAAGAGTGTCGGCCCAGTGCACGTGGAGCACGTCGACGTGGCCGAACAGCGCCACACGCCAATCGAACGGAACATGCTCGATCCGCGGTTCCTCGGCCAAAGCCGCGGACAGCTGGACGATGTACGGATTCGTCGTCGCCCTCGGCGTGCCGAACGTCTGCATGACGCGAAGATTCCCCACGGCGTCCCCTTCCCCATGAGTCAATGTAGCGTCTGATCGCACGAAGCGGGCAGAGCAGTGCATACTGTCCCTCGTGGGAACGCAAGCTGAATCTGGGGAGTCCGGCGCGTCTGAATCGTTCGCGCAGACCTTGTCGCGTCTGCGGTCGGCGCAGAAGGGGCGGGCTGCTGGAGCGCCCGGGTACTCGATCTATGTGAATCGTCCGGTGGGTCGATTCCTTGCGGCGCTAGCTTTCCGGATGGGGGCGACCCCGAACCAGGTGACGCTCGTGAGCGCCGCATTCACGTTCACCGGAATCGCACTGATCGCAGTGGCGCCCGTCTCGCTCTGGACCGGAATCGGTATCTGGTTGCTGCTGGCCCTCGGATACGCCCTCGATTCGGCCGACGGTCAGGTCGCCCGTCTCCGTGGGGGCGGGTCGCTCGCTGGAGAGTGGCTCGATCACTTCATCGATGCGTTGAAGATCAGCAGCCTCCATCTCGCGGTGCTGGTCGGCCTGGCGCGGAACGACTCGGTCCCGACTGGGCTGCTCGCAATTCCGCTGGTGTTTGCGGTCGTGGCCAACACGACCTTTTTCGGCATGATCCTCAACGACCTGCTCAAGGGCAAGGCTGCCGTCGCGTCCTCTGCGGCTGTGGGCGGAGGCGGGAGCATCCGGTCGCTCGTACTGCTGCCGACCGACTATGGGATCCTGTGCGCTTCTTTCGTGATCTGGGGTTGGTCCGCGGGATTCATCGCCCTCTATGGCGCACTCGCCGCGGCCTGCCTGCTCTTTCTCGTCGCGGCCGCGATCAAGTGGTTCCGCGACATGGTCCGGATCGATCAGGAGAGGGCGCAGTGACCGCACGGGCCGCGCTGCTCGTCGTGAACTACGGTTCGCACTGTCTGATCGCAGAGAATTTGGCCAGGACGGCTCTGCCCGACGACGTGTCCGTCGTCATCGTGGACAATCTGACGACGCCAGCCGAGCGCACGGCGCTGGCAGCGCTGGGTGCGCGTTTCGGATGGACAGTGCTGAAGCCGGATACGAACCTCGGTTTCGGGGCGGGGATGAATCTCGCCGCCACCGCAGCCATCGACCAGGGCGCCGAAGTCCTCGTTCTGCTCAACCCTGATGCCTTCCTGCGTGAGGATGGCGTCGAGCGTCTGGTCGACGCGGTCGCGGACGCGAGCGGAGATGTTCTCGTCGCGCCGCTGGTCGTCCGTCCGGATGGCGGACACTTCTCCTCAACGATGGAAGTGAACCTCGCAGACGGGTCATTGCGGCGTCTCGTCGACGGACGCGCGTTCCCGGAATCGGCGACCTGGGTCAGTGGCGCGTGCTTCGCGGTCGGAGTCGACCTCTGGCAGAGGATCGGTGGTTTCGATGACGACTACTTCCTGTACTGGGAAGACGTGGATCTCTCAGTCAGGGTCGCGCGGTCCGGGGGGCGCATCGTATTCGATGAGTCGATCGTCGCGGTGCACAGCCCCGGGGGCACGCAGGGGGGAGGACGCGCGAAGTCACCGATCTACTACCGCTTCAACACGCGCAATCGCCTGGTGTTCGCGGCGAAGCACCTGTCGACCTCGCCGCAGCGGCGGTGGGTGCGGCGCGCGCCCAAGGCGGCATGGGAGATCCTTCTCAGAGGGGGGCGGCGGCAGTTCCTCCATCCGGCACGGACGTTCTGGCCCGCCTTGCGGGGGACATGGGAGGGATGGCGGTTCCTGCGGCGCGCAGGGGTGCGGAGGCAGGGCGTGAGACATGAATGATTCGGATGCGGGGAGCGTTGTCGCGTTCATCGGCAAGTACCATGGGCTCGGCAACCGGCTTCGCGTCGCGCTCGGCGCGCTCTCCCTGGCGCGGGCGACGGGGCGTTCCTTCCGATACACCTGGCCGACGGGAAGGCGATTCGGTGCGGAGCTGACGGATCTGTGGAGATTCGACGAGCGCAGGATCTCGGCGGCCCGCTCTCGCTTGCTCTCGCTGAAGCACCCGTACCGGGACCACACGCTCGACTGGATGGACGGCGCCGCGCGCGAGCGCGTTTGGCAGATCCGGACCCCGCACGCCCTGCGACTGCCGCCGACAGCCGAGCCGTGGGCTGCCCATCTGCAGCGACTCGAACTGGTATCTCCGCTCCGGGAACGCGTTCTCGCTCTGCATGCGCAGAATCTCCGCGGACGCCCTTATGTCGGTGTGATGGTCAGAACCCACGCGGTCTCGAACGCCCAGACGCTGGAGCATTCTCCGGTGGAATGGTACATAAGCCGTATGCAGGAGATCGCGACGAATCGCGATGTGAGCTTCTTCGTCTCCGCCGACACGCACGAGGCGCAGCAGAAGATCCAGGACGCCGTGCCGTCGACGTTCGCTCAGCAGGACAAGGGAGGCTACAACACGCGAAAAGCGCTGGAATCCTCCGTCGTGGATCTCTATCTGCTCGCGGGAGCCGGACATCTTCTGGGGCCGCACTATTCCAGTTTCCCCGAGGTGGCCCAGCAACTCGCAGGGCCGGGCCTCCGGCTCGAGACCAGCCGTTCCGATGCGGGAACCCGGCTGCTCGCGTCCGAAGGGCTGGACGTGGTGCGCGACCCGCTGCGGCCCTTCGAGAGGGACGCATCATGACTTCCACGCGCGGCCTGACCTTCGTCACAGTGACGTTTCGGGCGGAGGACTCGCTGCTGCGGCTTCAGGCTCGTTCCCTGGCCCGGTTCCTTGACGAGGATGCTGTCGAACGGATCCTCGTCGTGGACAACGGGCACCCCGCACTCGGGGCGCGGGATGCGCAGGCGTTGCGCGTGGAGTACGGGCGACTCGCACCCCGCGTGCAGATCGCCCGTGCCGAGGAGGTGACCGATCTTCCGTCGGCATCGGGATGGACGGTGCAGCAGGTGCTGAAGCTCGCCGTGTCGGCGAGCGTCGAGACGGCCGCGTACGTGCTGCTCGACGCTAAGAACCACCTGGTCCGGCCGGTGGGGTTCTCCGACTTCGTGTCCGCCGACGGGCTGCTCCGCGGCGGATTCCACAGCTATGCGGACCATCCTCTTCTGCCGCGACTGCGCACGACCTTGAAGTACCTGGATTTGGATGAGTCCCTCGCGGATCGGTACCCGCCGACCTCGACACCGTTCGTGATGCGCACGGCACGCGCTCGAGACGTCGTCTCCGGCATCGGCGCTCGATCGGGCCGCCCCTTCGCAACGGAGTTCGTGGAACAGGGGCTGTCCGAGTTCTTCCTCTACTCGGGTTGGGTCCACCGCAGCGACGGTTCCTGGTCGGAAGAGTATGACGGAGACGCGATCCAGTCGCCGACGGTGTGGGCGGGAGCATCCGACGGCGATGGCGTACGAGCCGCGCTGGCGGAGGTTGACCGCTGGGACGCGCCGTTCTTCGCCGTTCACCGTCGCGCGCTGGGCCGACTGGATTCGGCCGCGACAGCGGTGCTTTCCCAGTTCTGGACGCGACGGGGACTCTTTGTTGATGAGGGCGACGCACGTCGCTTCGTTCGCGCAGCGAAACGGGACCGTGTTCTCGACGCGGCGAGATCCCGGCTGCGGCCTCGATCCAACCGGTAGAGCGCACCGATGACCGCGCGAATATTGGCCTTCGCGCGAACCAGGATCCGTGATATTCTGACGCCGGAAAGCCGACTGCGAAGTTGGGGTGCAGCGCTTTCTCCCGCGGGGGGCGCGGGAAACACTGGGGAAGTATCTGCGTATTGACGCGTGGATGAACGTCGTCTGGGGAGATGACTATGGGGAATCGATCTTCGAGCGTATTCGGAGGTCAGCGGTTCGCGCTCGGAGTGAGCGCGGCTCTGATCGTCGGGATGCTGCTCACAGGGTGTGTGGCCGAGCCTGCCGCTGATGGGAAGCAGAACAGCGAACCGGTGCCGACGGCGACCATTCCGGCTCCCGACGGTGGGACCGTCGATGAAGTCGTGGTCGCCGAAGAGGATCTACCTGCAGATCCGGTGGATCCCGACCCCATCCCACTGGATGAGCCAGCCGAGCTCAAGACCGGCGTTGTGGTCACTGTCGGCAACGTCGATCGCGTCGAGACGAAGGCGGAGACCCCCGGCGAGGTCGCGGGACCTGCCGTCGCGGTGCATCTGACGATCACAAACGGCACCGGCGCCGCAGTAGACCTCAGCACCGTGATGGTGTCGTTGACCGGCGATGACGGCGCCTTCGGGCAGCCGACGACGTCCGCGCCCGCGGCGCCGTTCTCCGGTGAGCTTGCGGCAGGCAGCGAATCCGAGGGCGTCTACGTCTTCGGCCTGCCTGCTGAAGGACGGGACGGGCTGTCCATTCGTGTCGAGTATGTGGCGGGCGCACCCATCGCGCTGTTCGTCGGTGAGATCTAGGAGTAGCTGGAAATGAATCGCAATTCTCGTGTGCAGCGTCTCACCGCGATGATCGTGGCTTCGGCCGTCGTCGGCTTCGGACTAGCGGTCGGCATCGGCGCACCGGCATCCGCCGCCGACGGGCGAGCGCCGATCGAGCAGCGCAATGAGTCGACCGTGACGGCGGATCCGCTGCCCACGGTTCAGATCGATGCGGGCATCGTGTGGACCCAGGTCATCAACGGCGACACGGTCTATGCGGGCGGCAGCTTCTCGAACGCGCGCCCTGCAGGCGCGGCGCCGGGTGCAAATCTCATGCCGCGATCAAATCTGCTCGCGTACGACATCACGACCGGTGTCGCGACGTCATTTGCGCCGCAGATCAACGGCACCGTGCGATCGCTCGCCGTATCGCCAGACGGTTCGCGCCTTTACGTCGGTGGGTCTTTCAACAACGTGAACGGCCAGACGCGCTTCAACTTCGCTGCCTTCGACACTGCAACAGGCAACCTGCTCACGACCTTCAAGCCCGCGATCGGCGGATCGTATGTGAATGCGATCGTGGCCACAGACACCACCGTCTACGTCGGAGGGCTCATCGGTGCAGCAGGTGGCGTCACACGCAAGAACCTCGCCGCGGTCAGCACGGCAGGAGCGGTTCTGGGCTGGGCGCCCACGACGGACCTGCAGGTCGACACGATGGTGATGGATCCGACGCAGGAGAAGGTGATCATCGGCGGTCGCTTCTCGCTCGTCAACGGTGCCTCTCAGCGCGGGCTGGCGGCCTTGGACGTCAACAACGGTTCCGTCCTTCCCTGGGCGGTAACCGCGACGGTCAGGAACGGCTGGGGCGAGGGCGGCAATACGGGCAAGGCGGGCATCTCGACGTTGACCACCGACGGTGACGCCGTCTTCGGCACCGGGTGGGTCTTCGCCAATAAGGAGGTTGGAAACCTCGAAGGACTCTTCGCCGCAGAGGCCGGCACCGGCAACGTCCGCTGGATCGCTGACTGCCATGGCGACCACTACGGCGTGTACTCGGACGGTACGAACGTGTACAGCACCGGCCACGAGCACGACTGCCAGACGGCTGGCGGTCTGCCTCAAGCGAACCCAGCGCCCGGAAACCTTCGGCATGCGACGATCTACACGGCGGCGCGCAAGGGAACTCTGACCACTTCCCCGTACGTCAATTCCATCTACGCCGACTGGGGTGGCTATCCAGCTCCCGCGGCCGTGAACTGGTACCCGGACTGGACCACCGGTACCGTGTCGGGATCAGGGCAGGCTGGTTGGACCGTGACCGGAAACGGTGAGTACGTCGTCGTCGGCGGCGAGTTCCCATACGTCAATGGTCAGCGCAACCAGGGGATCGCTCGTTTCTCGAACGATCCGGCGGGCGGACCCAAGCAGGCCCCACGGCTCGCCGGCGCAGCATGGCAGCCGACGGCGAAGTCGGTGCAGGCCGAGACCGTCCGCGTGTCGATCCCCGCCAACTGGGACCGCGACGACCTCAACATCACGTATGAACTCCGTCGAGACGGCGTCGCGACTCCCGTGGCGACGAAGACTGTCAGTTCGACGTTCTGGAAGATGCCGACAGTGACCCTGACGGATACAGGCTTGCAGCCGGGATCATCGCAGACCTATCGAGTGATCGCACGAGACGGCGACGGAAACAGCGCGACGAGCAACCCAGTGGTTGCCACGGTGAGTTCGACGCCGGCATCCGCTTACGCCACGGCAGTGCTCGACACCGGGGCGAATCAGTACTGGCGCCTCGGCAGCCGGGACGGTGCCGCCGATTGGGCAGGGACGAACGACGGGGTGGTGAGATCCGGTGCCTCTTGGTCATCGAGCAACGCCATCGCCGGTGATTCCGGCGGAGGGGCCGTGTCGCTCAATGGTTCCTCGACTGGCCTGGTCTCGTCCACCTCGAGCATGGCATCTCCTCGGGAATACTCGGTTGAGCTCTGGTTCAATACGACGACTTCCAGCGGCGGCAAGCTGGTCGGCTTTGGGTCTTCCGCATCTGGGAACTCGAGCAACTACGACCGTCATCTCTACATGCGCAACGACGGACGCATCATCTTCGGTTCGTATTCCGGGGTGACGAACACGGTGACGTCGCCCGCCGCCTACCGCGATGGAGCTTGGCATCACGCCGTGGCCACACAGGGAGCCAACGGGATCGAGCTCTACGTGGACGGGACACGCGTCGCCTCCAACGCGGCGGCGCCGGCCGCGAACGACTATGTCGGCTACTGGCGTGTCGGTGGAGACAACCTCGGCGGGTGGCCGAACCAGCCCAGTTCGTCCTACTTCAACGGCCGCGTCGATGAGGTGGCGGTGTACCCCACCGCCCTCAGCTCGGATCAGATCTCTGCCCACTACGCGATCGGCGCCGGTCTCGCGCGGCCGACCGCCGTCGCGGCGGCAACAGGAGCGGAGCTGAGCTGGCAATTGAGCGGTGCGGGATCCACGGCGCCGGCGGGTCGAACGATCTCGTCGTACACCTGGGACTTCGGCGACGGGAAGGTCGCGACCGGTGTCACCGCTTCGCACACCTATGAAGCCCCCGGCACCTACACCGTCACCCTTACCGTGCGCGACAGCGCGAACATGACGGCGACGGCGACGACCTCGGTCGTCGCAACCCCGCCGCACGTGCCGCCGACCGCGGCGATCACGTCCACGCCGACCGGACTCTCTGTCGCGTTCGATGCCTCGGCGTCGACGACCAGCGGCAGCGCCACCCTCAGCGGCTACGCATGGGACTTCGGCGACGGATCCACTTCCAACGAAGCGGCGGTGACGCATGCGTACGCGGCTGCGGGTACGTACACCGTGTCGCTGTCTGTCACCGACAGTACGGGGGCGGTGAGCGAGCCAGTGACCGCCGAGGTTGCCGTCTCTCACGCGGCGCCGGAGGGTGCATTCACGTCGTCTACGAGCGGTCTCATGGCCTCGTTCGACGCATCGGGTTCGATGGCACACGACGGGGCGACCCTCGAGTACAACTGGGACTTCGGAGACGGAACCGCGGGAACCGGGGTCGCACCCACGCACACCTACGAGACCAACGGCACCTTCGACGTGACGCTCACGGTGAGCGACAGCCTCGGTGCGACCGGGGATGTGATCGTGAAGAGCGTCACGGTGGCGAGCGTGAACTTCGTGGCGAGGGACGACTTCGAGAGGACCTCCGCGACGGGCTGGGGGACTGCCCCCGTGGGCGGAACGTGGAGCGGCGCAGCCGGATTCGGAGTCTCGGACGGGGCGGGCAGGATCACCCTGTCTGCGAGCCAGACCAGGAGCGCTTTCCTCGACGGCGCTCTCGCGGCCGACGTCGATGCGACAGTTCAGGTCGCGACGGACAAGGTCGCCAACGGTGGAGGCATCCACTTCAATCTCGTCGCGCACAAGAGCGCGGCCGGTGACTACCGCGCCAAACTGCGGATCTCGGCCTCCGGCGTCGTGACCGTGAGCCTGGCGCGACTCGTGGGCACGGCGGAGACTCAGCTCGTCAGCAAGGTTCTGTCGGGGTACACACACGTCGCGGGTGCTCCGCTGAACGTGCGACTCGAAACGGTGACCACGTCGGGGACCACCGCGCTCAAGGTCAAGGTGTGGGCCGTGGGCAGTGAAGAGCCGGCTGACTGGTTCATCACGGCATCCGACGCCACGGCCGCGTTGCAGACGGCAGGGCAGGTGGGCGTGCTCTCATACCTGTCCGGCAGCACGTCGAACGCGCCGGTCGCGGTGAGTGTGGACAACCTGTCGGTGATCGGTGCCGCTGTCGCACCGCCGCACGCGGCGCCGGTGGCATCATTCACGGCCGACGCCGCCGACCTGTCCGTCGCCTTCGATTCCTCTGCTTCGACCGCGTCCGACGGCGCGTCGATCGCAGGGTACTCGTGGGACCTCGGCGACGGGAACGTGTCCACCGAAGCCCACCCGACGCACGATTACGGCGCAGCCGGCGTCTACCCCGTCAGCCTGACGGTCACCGACAGCGAGGGGGCGGTGAGCCAGCCCGTCGTTCAGAACGTCACCGTGACGGCTCCGCCGGCTCCTGATGACCCGATCGCACAGGACGACTTCGCACGCGACGTCGCCGGAGGCCTCGGGACGGCGCCGATCGGAGGGGCCTGGACCGGCACAGCGGGGCTCAGTGCAACCGGGGGTGGCGCCCGATTCGACATGTCCGCCGGTCAGACGCGGTGGGCGGCGCTTTCGGGCGTGAATGTGCTCGACTCCGACATGCGCATGGTCGTCTCGACCGACAAGGTCGCGAACGGCGGCGGGGCACACATCAATTTGACGTCGCGCAAGACCGCGGCCGGTGAGTACCGGTTGAAGCTGCGCGTCGCCGCCAGCGGGAGCGTCACTGTGAGCATCGCCAAAGTCGTCGCAGGTACGGAGACGACGATCGCGAGCAGGGCGCTCGGGGGATACACGCACACCGCCGGTGCCGCGTTGAACGTGCGGCTGCAGCTCACTACTGCGGACGGCACGACGGAGCTCAAGGGGGCGGCGTGGCCGGTGGGTACGGAACAACCGGCAGCCTGGACGGTCACGGCCGCTGATGCGCAGAGCGAACTGCAGCAGCCGGGTCAGGTCGGAATGCTGACCTATCTGTCCGGCAGCGCGACCAACGCACCGCTGGCCGTGGTCTTCGACGATCTGTTGGTGAAGTAGCAGCCGGCGGTCAGCGTTCGCGCGTGAGCATCAGCTTCACGAACTCGATGAGGCTGCGCAGATCGCGGCGGTACACCGGCAGAGCGATGAACAGACCGACCACGAGCGCTCCGGCGAGGAACCCGAGACCGATCGAGGCGACAGGGGTCAGGTCTGCGGCGTTCACGGCATACCCGGCGAGGCCCACGCCGAGCGTCACCAGCAGGACCCTCGACGCACCGGCGTAGAGTCGCCGCACGGGCATCGGCGTAATCCGCGCGAGCCAGGCGATCGACAGAGGCCACGCGATAGCAGGCGCGATCGCGAAGGCGATCGCGACGCCCAGCAGGCCGAACATCGAGCCGACCACGATGCACGCGGCCTTGATGAGGGTTGTGACGATCGTGTAGCGGAACAGCTGGGTCCCCAGCCCCCGGGAAAGGTACACCCAGTACCCCACGTAGGACAGCGTCGTCAGCAGGCCGGCTATCGCGAAGCACCGCACGATCGGAGCGGCTTCGCCCCACTGTGCGCCCAGCAGCAGCGCCACGACGGGCTCGGCGAGCCCGGCCAGAAGTGCGAGTGGGATACCGAGGGCGTAGCCCAGGGCGAGCTGTGCAGATGTGATGTAGGTGTTGAAGCGCGCGGAGTCCTCCTGTACGCGCGACAGCACGGGCAGTGCGACCCCTTTCATGGGTGCGCGCACCTGGCCGAGCGGGGTCATGACGAGCTGGAACGCGCGGTTGTACAGGCCGAGTTGCGTCGTGCCGAAACGCAGCCCGATGATCACGGTGTCGATCTGCGACCCCGCGTAGATCAGCATGTTCGTGGCTACGATGTTCCAGCCGAAATGGATCATGCTGCGGATGCTGTGCCGACGTGAGGGCAGTCCGGGAAGCCAGCGTCCGGCGATCACGGACCCGGCGAGCAGCATCGTCCCCAGCACGAGCTGCTGAGTCACGAGCGCCCAGTACTCGGCACCGAGGAGGGCTGCGGCGATGCCGGCTCCCAGCGCAACGGCGGTGGCCGCGACCTCGGTGATCGCTAGTGCCCTGAACTTGAGCTCACGGGAGAGATTCGCGCGGTGCTGGGTCGCCAGTCCGTTGAGGAGAAACAGGGGAGAGAGCCATTGGACGACGCCGAGGATCTCCGCCTCCCCGGTGATCGCCTGGATCGGCCAGGAGAGCAGGAACAGGACCACCGAGAGGGATGCGCCGATCGCCGTGTTCACCCAGAACAGATTGTCGCGTTGTCCGCTGGACAGCTGCGGCGCCTGGATGGACGCGGACGTCAGCCCGAAATCTCGGAAGATCTCGCCGACGCCGACGACCACCAGCACGATCGCGAGAAGCCCGTAGTCGTGGGGCGAGAGCAGGCGCGACAGGATCACGACCGAGAGCAGCTGCAGCAGGATCTTCGCGATCTGCGCGAGCAGGGTGAAGAAGGCGCCCCGTGCCGCGGTATGGGCGAGTGAGGGGCTCATGATCGTCTGATGGCAGCGAGCACGCGCCGGCGAGTGCCGCGCAGCACGCGAATGAATGTACGCGGATGCCGCAAGCCCAATGCCATCAACCCGAATCCTCGGTACCGGGGAGGCCGTCGTCCGGCGAGGCACGATCCGAGCAGACGTGCAAGGAGGAAACGACGCCGATTCGTCTGCAATGGCTGCGCGTCGGCCAGCCGACGCATATCCAGCGGACGGACGGCGATCACCCCTTCGGCGATCGCCTCGAGAATCGTAGCTCGGCCGCGCGGCGTGCGCGCGATCAGGGCGCTGACGCCTTCGGCTTCGAGGAACTGGGGATAACCGCGCTCGTCGGTGGCCCACGAATCCGCTGAGACGATATCCGCCGCGCCGCCCACGCCGTCGACGCAGACCTTGCAGCGCCATTGGGTCGTCGGCCCGAGTGTGCTTCCCCACGAGCTCTCGTACTCGGCGTCCACGGTCTTGTCGGCCGCGATCGCGGTGAAGCGTCCTGGCCATCCACGGCCGCGGTACCAGAGGTCTTCGACGGCGACATCCGGCTCGACCCCCAATGACGCGAGGAGTGTGTCGGTCGCGTGTTGGCTCGGTGTGCCTGCGCAGAAGAACGAAAGAATGAGGGGGGCAGAGCCGTCGGTCGCGCTGACCGCACGCAGCGCCGAAGCCTCGCACGGCTTCGCGGTCACGGCTGACGCCGTGAGGGCGTTCGGGTGAGAGAGCGTCGCCAGCGGTGCGTATCGGGAGCCTGCGGCGGCGATCGCCTGCTCTCGAGACATGATCTGCACGGGGACAGACCGGCGCGGCGCGGCGTTGTCCTTCGCTCCACCGATGATCTCACTGGCACGCCCGGATGCGAGAAGCCAGCTGTGGATCGCGGTGAGCGCTCCACCGCTGCTACCGGCGAATCGCAGCTCGGTATCGACGGACCATGCTTCCCAGGCCTCTAGGTAGTCGCCGAGGATCTTGTCGCGGCGGCCACCCTCCGGCGAGGACGCTCGGACGGTCATCCCTGGGCAGGCCCGACGGAAAAGACGCTCGGCCTGGTCGATCTCGTTCGGCGCGTCGACGGGGCGCGGTCGTAGGTAGCCGTTCCCGTCGTACTCCATCTGCACGCCCAGGTCGAGATGCGTGCACAGTCCGCACCCGCTGCAGGCATCGCGATCGACGACGTCGTCGATCAGGCGACGGATGCTGCTCACGACAGCTCGCTCAGTCGCTGCGAGACCGGCTCCAAGAGCGCCTGTCCAGCCGCCTGAGCCTCCAGAGCGCGCTGCTTCGCTCCGGGAGTGTTCACGGCGCGCATCACGTCGTCCACGCCCACGGAGGCGTCTGCGAGCGTGATGACCTGGTCCCACCCCAGCTCGTGCATCAGCGGCCCGAACTTGCGCGAATACGCCATCGCCACAGCGGGGGTGCCGGTGGAGAGCGCGTTCAAACAGGCGTGCATCCGGGCGCCGATCACAAGCTGCGCCCCTGCGATCGTCGAACGCGCATCGTCGAGGTCTGCGGGGACGTGCACATCGATGAGGCCATCGAACTCGTTCTGCAGGTCGAACGAGACGGGGACGTCATTGTCGGGGTCGTGGGAATCCAGCACGTGGGGGAGCAGGGTCACGCGTCGTCCCTGCGCCAGCAGCGCAGGGATCAGCGCCCGGATGAGGCGGCGGTAGCGCTCGTTGTCGACGTGGTCGCTCGCTCGCCAGAGGAGCCCAGACACGTTCAGGAGGACATCCCACGACGCCTCCGGCTCCGGGGGACGGATCCCGAACACGAGGTCGGTCGCCGTCACGTCGACGGGGCGCCCGAGCTCGGCGGCCGCGTTCGCACTCTGGGGATCGCGCGCGAACGCGAGCGACGAACGATGCAGATTGCGCCTGGCGTAGCTGCGGCCCCGCCAACTGTCGAACGGGCCGATGGTCTGAGGTGCGAGGATGGTGCGTGCTCCGGCCTGAGCTGCGAACTCGTGCAGCAACGACATCTTCGCGTGACGGCTCGCGCCGTAGATGTCCGCGAAGCTGTCGCCGGATCTGGTGTCCCAGTACAGATCGAACTGCGCGAGCCAGTCCATCATGCCCGAGCGCCCGAGGACGCGCTCCTTGATGAGCGAGCGGGGCCGCCCCCACGGGACCGCCTCAGGTCGATTCCCGAAGTCCATCCAGGTGAACTCTGCGTCCGGCCAGATCTGCCGGAGCAGGTCCTCCGACCCCCGTCCCAGCGCGCGCACGCCGAGGTTGGGCGATGCCTCCCCAGCCCACGCCACAAGTATGCGCAAAAGATCCCCTCCCCAGCGTGGACTCGTCCACCTCCGCATCCTACCGCGACGCGCGCGGACCACCTATCGCGTGCGCCGGGGGCCTGCTCTGCTCAGAAGCCGTTCTGCGCCACGGGTCAGCGGGCGGGGCGCTTGGAACAGCCAGACGACCGGTACGCGACCCTTCCAGATCGCCAGCAGCCAGCCGAATAGGCCGGCAGCGGCCAGATTGATGAGTGCGAGAATGAGCGGGTGCAGACGGTCGGCGGTCGCGATCGTGATCAGCGCCATCACCGGGAAGTGGCTCACGTAGAAGACGATCGACGAGCGGCCGATGAAACGAAGCACAGGCTGGCCGCGTCCGCCGCGACCGATGCGCGAAAAGACCGCAGCGCACAGGAGCGCACCGGCGATGCTCGCCGGGGCGCCCCACACGGCGTACTGGATCTGATCCGTCCAGATGCATGCCGCTGTGCCGAACCCGATGACGGGGAGTGCGAGCAGGAGCACCCAGCGCCCCTCGACGATCCGGTCGAGGACGCGCGGCCGGGTTGCGAGCCAGTGGCCACAGAAGAAGAACACGGCGAAATAACCCATCCGCTGCTCCACGCTGCCGTAAGGCAGTACGAGTCCCGCTGTCACCGCGATCGCTACGGGCACCCAAGCCGGTAGGCGTGCGAACAGCGGCGCGACGAGGTAGTAAACCCCGATGAAGAAGAGGAACCAGAGGTACGACGTTGCGTACCACCCGCGCCAGTGCCACCACGGCAGGCCTTCTATGTCGAGGAACGTCGCCCTGGCGACGAGCACCCAAATCACGTAGGGCCAGAGAATCATCGCCAGCTTTCCGGCGTAGTACGCCGGAAGAGGCTTGCGCATCGAGCGCTCGAGCAGGAGGCCGGACAGGAGCATCAACGTCGGCATCCGGTACGGCATGAGGAACGCGTTGATCGTACGGATGATCTCCGGCATCTCGACGCCGTAGAGCTCGGGTACGGCGCTCGAGTGCCAGATGAGGAGGAGGGCAATCGCGAGGCCGCGCACGGCGTCCATCCAGCCGATGCGCGGCGATGCCCCAGTCACGCCAGCGCTCCCATCTTGTCGACGGTATCATCAGCATTCGGGGAGGCACAGTGGCAGGCAATCCGCTCACAGCGGTCGCAGTGTTGTTGATCGCAGCGAATGCCGGCCTCGCGCTGTGGCTGCTGTTCCGCCATGATGCGCGATGGGCCGTCGCGTGCTGGACGCTTGCATTGTTCTTCACCCCGGTCTACGTGAGCTTCTCGGTGCAATCGCTGACTCTGACGCTGCTGGACATCGCGACGATCGTGAGCCTCGCGGCGTGCGGCCCCGGAGCGAAGCTCCGCTGGTCGGTGATCGACACGCTCGTCGTCTCGGCATTCCTCCTCATCTTCATCGGCACCTTCTTCGGCGCCGTTCCAGGGCACGTCCAGTACTCGGTGCTCTCCTGGCTGCTCCCCTACGCGTGGGGGAGAGTGGCGCTCGCCCGTGTGGGGCTGGAGTGGGTGGCGGTCTGCATCAGCGTGGCCGCGGTGATTGCGGCGGCGCTCGCGATCATCGAGTTCCTCAGCGGGACGAACTACTTCGTGCTCATACCAGGCGTCGACGGCCGGATGTGGACGAACCTTCAGTACCGTGGCGGGCTGCTGCGTGCCGAGGGTGCGTTCGGCCATTCGATCTCGCTCGGATCGAGCCTCGCGATATCGAGTGCGTTCCTGCTCGCAACCCCCTGGCGGCTGTGGGTGAAGTTGCTCGCGTTCGTGGTCGTGACGACCGGCGTGATCATGACATTCAGCAGAATCGGGCTTGTCGGGATTCTGCTCGTCATCGCGTTCTCCGTCCTCTTCCTCGGCCAATACATCCGTCCTGCGCATCGGGTCGCCGTGTCGATCGTGACGCTCGCAGCGGCGGCCATCGTGCTGCCGCTCATCTATTCGGTCTTCGACGATGCGGGGGAGGAGGCCGCGGGCAGCGCCGAGTACCGAGCGGATCTTCTGCCCCTGATGCGCGAGATGGTCTACATCGGGATCAGTCCTGGCCGTGAAGTCTCGGCTGACGGTGTCGACTACTTCGGCGGGTTCCGCTCCATTGACAGCGCCCTCATCCTCACGGGGCTGAGGCACGGGATGCTTCCGCTCTTGCTCTTCGTGCTCATGCTCGTGATCTGCGCCTGGGTCGTGGTCAGCGGGCGTGGAAATCCGGCCGCGGTTGCCGTGCTCAGCCAGGTCCCCGCCCTGGCCACCGTCGCGCTGATCACGCAGTACGCATCGTTCCTCTGGTTCGTCGCTGGTGTCGCCGTCGCGGCATATAGTGGTCACAGCAGCCGCACCCAGCCCGCGCGGACCCCCGGCACTGAGGCGCGATCCATCCTGGAGGTCCCGTGAACTCATCGCAGAACGCAGCGGCGCGACTCGCTGGCGTGCTGCTGCAGTACTGGTGGGTCGTCGTCGTCGCAGCGCTGCTCGGCGGTGTCGCGGCATACGGCTACAGCGCCACGCGTACGCCGATCTTTCACTCGAGCGCTTCGATCTACTTCTCCATGCGGTCGGCGACCAGTGGTTCGGACATCAACCAGGGCTCGGCGTACACACAGAACCAGATGCTGTCGTTCGCATCGCTGGCGACGTCTGCATCGGTGCTCGATCCTGTGATCGACGACCTGGCCGACGACGGGATCGACGTCACCAGCTCGCAGCTGCGTCGCGCCCTGTCAGTGACGATCCCGCAGAATACCGTGATTCTTGACATCACAGCGGCCTCTGCCGATCCGGACGTGGCGGCGCAGATCGCGAACGCGGTGGCGGACAACCTCACTGACGTGGTACTCGACATCGCGCCCAAGGACGACCGTGGCGAGTCCACGGTGGCCGCGCGCGTCATCGAACCCGGCGTCCCCGCCCAGTTCCAGTCTTCTCCCAACAAGTCCCAGGATGCCGTCCTCGGGGTGGTGGTGGGGGCGTTCGGCGCGCTTCTGGCGCTGTCAGCGTGGGCCCTTCTTGACCGAAGGGTGCGCTCCGCTGCGGCTCTCGCCGAGGTCACCGACCTGCCCGTGCTCGGCATGATTCCTCGCCGCCGCACTTCTGCTTCGGGGGCAGCCTTTCTGGTGAGCCCTAACGGATCGGCCGCCGAGGCGTTCCGTCAGATCCGGTCGGCCCTGCGCTTCTCGGCAGTTGAGCATCAGATCGGAGTCCTCGCGGTCACATCCGCGATCGCCGGTGAGGGCAAGACGACGTCGTCGGTCAACATTGCGCTCGCCTTCGCCGAGATGGGCAATCGGGTGCTGCTCGTCGATGCCGATCTTCGTCGCCCCAATGTCGCTAACGTGCTTGGCATCGAGAACGCCGTCGGCCTCGCCTCGGTCCTTGTGGACGCGGTAACGCTGGAGGAGGCGGTGATCAGTACGGCCGGTCTGGACGTTCTCACCGCGGGCGAACACGTTCCCAATCCCGCACAGCTCCTCGCCTCGCATAAGATGACCGAACTGGTGGAGTCGCTGAGACCGCGGTACGACTTCGTCGTGATCGACATGGCACCTCTGCTGTCCGTCGCGGACGCCACCATCATCTCCCAGTACGTCGACAGCACCATCGTGGTCGTGAACACGCGGAAGACAACGAAGGCTCAGCTCGAACGATGCCTGACCGCGCTGCGCGGAGTGAGCGCGAATCTCGCAGGTCTCGTGCTCAACAACGTGCGGGAGCGCAAGAAGGAGAAGTACCTCTACACGATGGAGCCCTAGTGGCGGCCATCCTCTTCCTCTGCAAGGCGAACATCTGCCGATCCCCTGCTATGGCTTTCGCTTTCCGGGCGAGCATCGACGATTCAATGACGATAGCGGTGAGCAGTGCGGGGACGGATGTGCGCGGCGCGCAGCCGATCTGTGAGGTGAGCGGCGTTCGGATCCGGCGCGAACCGAAGGGAGTCGAGTTCGTGCACGACCATCGCTCCGCATCGGTCACTCCAGACGGCCTCGATCATCAGGACATCGTGATCGCAGCATCCCGCGAAGAGCGCGCTGCTGCGGCGCTGCTCGCACCGGGCAGTCGCCGAAGCCTCTTCACGCTGCGGGAGGCGATTCGCCTGGGAGACGACGCGTTCGAACCAGGGGAGCTGGACCGCATAGAGGATGTCCGGCAGGAGGAGATCGTCGCGGCCTACGCGTTCCTGCTCGACGCCCGCCGTGGGACCAGAAATCCCCGCGCCGAGCACCGGCTCTTCCGGCGCGCCCGCTCGGGCGAGGAGCAGCTCGACGTCCGTGACTATCACCACGATCGCCGCGGCTCCCATGTGCGGGGTGTCGAGGACTCCCTCGCAGAGGCCAGACTGTTCGCCGATCAGTTTGCTCGGGGGGTGCGCCAGGTCAGCGAGCGTGCGCGACGCCCGTAGCCGATTCCGGCGCGACCAACGTCCCCGCGACATGCGCGCGGTACCGCTGCGGCGCGTGTCTGCCATGCGCTTCGTCCCTGTCGCGATCGATCAGAGCGGTGATGGTGCCCCACTCCTCGCCGACGCGCGCCAGCGCCTCGGCGAGAGCTTCGGCATCCCCCGCAGGCACCAGCCGCGCCGTTGCGTACCCACCGGCCGCTTCGCGAAGTCCGCTGCTGTCACTAGCGATCACCGGTCGCCTGGCGAGGATACCTTCGACCGCGGTGTTGCCGAACGGCTCATCGACTCGGGACGGGACCACAAGGGCGTCGGCGTCGGCGAGATAAGGCCAGATGTCCGTGTGGAATCCCGCGAAGTCGACCTCGGTGCCGGCCGCCGCCGCACGTTCTCGCAGCTCCTGCTCGAACCACTCATAGCCGTCGAACGCAGCCCCGAGGAGTGTGACGCTCACGTCGACGCCCTGGGCGCACAGCAAAGCGGCCGCCTCGATGACGAGGTCCGGCCCCTTCCGCGGAGACAGCCGACCGATGTAGAGCACCCGCAATGGTCCCTCGATGCGCTGCCGTGGCGCCGGTGGCTCCGCAGGCGACGCGACGCCGTTGTAGACGACCTCCGCTCGACGTGCGAGCGCAGGCAGGGCGGCCCGGATCGTCTCCAGGCTGAACCGGCTGTTGACGAGAACTCGCTGCGACGCCAGGTGCGGCAGGTAGAGGAGTGCGTTCACCAACCGGCTGCCCGAGGCCTCCGCTTCGTGAACGTGACTGACCGCACGCGCGCCGCGCAACCGGGCGACGACGGGCCACTGCGGGATGATGATGGTCGAGACATAAACGACGTCTGGACGCACGCGCCCGATCAGGCGCCAAGCCGCCCCGACTCCGCGGAACATGTCGCGGAACAGGAGGGGCAGACCGCGCGGGGTGAGCAGCGTCTTTCGCAGCACGAGCATTGGCACGATGACCACCTCGGCCCCCGCTTCGCGCAGGGCGACATCGAGCAGGCCACGGCTGGGGAGGGCGACGACGACGCGCGCCCCCGTCTCGACGAGCCCGATGGCGCTCTCCAGCAGCATCCGATCGGAGCCGAACATCTCCGCTCCCGGATGCGCCAGCAGTACGGTCCGCCGCCCCGTCACGACCGCACCTCGATGGGCTCGAACTCCCACTCCGTGGTCCTGCGTCTCGCGCGACGAGCCGATCCATGGATCGTCGTGCCGTCCGCGAGCCGATGTGCCAACGCCTCATACGCGTCCGCGACGTCCTCCCAGCGGAAGGCTTCGCGGGCGCGCTCGCGCAGCCGTGCACCGAGCGCGGCTGTGGCCGCGGCATCCGCCTCGGCATCCAGGAGCTGCCGGGCGACATCGGCCGCATCGCGGAAGAACCACCCCTGCCCGTCGAGCACCTCGCGGTTGAATCCGACGTCGTATGCGATGACGGCTGTTCCCGCTCCCATCGCGCGCAGCAGCGACGGGTTCGTCCCGCCCACCGAGTGGCCATGCAGATACGTGGCCGCGTGGGCGTACAGGGCGTCCAGCAGCTCCTGGTCGTAGACGCCGCCGACGAGGCGGATCCGCTCGTCGCCCTCCGCCGCGCTTGCGATCGCACGCGTGTACTCCGCGCTGTACGGCGCCGAACCGACCACGACCAGCGGCAGCGTCGCCAGGCTGCGCCGGTAACCTTCGACGATCTCGAGGACATGGTTCTCCGGCTCGAACCGCGCCACGACCAGGTGATAGCCGCCCGAGACCAGGTCCAACTCGGCGACGTCGCGCGCCGGCGGCTCATCGAGGATCGGCGCGCCGTAACGGATCATCTCGGTCGGCACATCGAACTGGTGACGGTAGTAGTCCGCGATGCCGGGGGCATCCGCGATCAGGGCATCCGCCGTGCGCACACCGAACTGCTCGGCCCATCGGTAGTACGCCCGCCCGCGCGGTCCCCACTTGGAACGACGCCATTCGAGTCCGTCCATGTGAAGGGCGACGCGCGCGCCGCGCGCACGCAGCAGCGGCAGGAACGGCGAGTTCGCGGCGTTGAACACGAACGTCGCATCCGGTCGCCGCCGCCCGAGAAGGTGCAGCGTCGACAGCCCGGTGTGGCTGAGCGTCTCGACCTGCTTGACCGGCAATGCAGGCAGGTGCACGACCTGCATGCCGAGATACGTCTTCGACCGGCTCTCCGACCCGCGCGTGTACACGACGATGCGGTGACCGCGCTCCGCGAGACGTCGTCCGACCTCCTCGACCGCCGTCTCGAAACCGCCGTACGCAGCCGGAATCCCCCTCGTCCCCACCATCGCGATGGTGAGGCCCTCCCCATTCCTCATGTGCTCAGTATGCTCCGCTCGGCTGCGCCATGACCTTCGCCGTGCGCCACATGATCTGCAGGTCGTTCATGACGGACCAGTTCTCCACGTACCGCAGGTCGAGGCGCACGCTCTCGTCCCACGTCAGGTCGCTGCGACCCGACACCTGCCACAGGCCGGTGATGCCCGGCTTGATGTACAGCCGCCGATACACGGTGCCGTCGTAGGAAGTGACCTCGCGCGGCAGCGGCGGGCGAGGTCCGACGACGCTCATGTCACCGACCAGCACGTTCCAGAACTGCGGCAGCTCGTCCAGCGACAGCTTGCGCAGCATGCGGCCGACCCGAGTGACGCGCGGATCATCCTTCATCTTGAACAGCAGCCCCGCCCCCTCGTTCTGCTCGGCGAGAGCGGCGAGCTGCTGCTCGGCATCCGTTTTCATCGAGCGGAACTTGACCATCCGGAACGTCCGCCCGTCGCGGCCGACCCGCTCCTGCCGGAAGAACACAGGGCCGGGTGAGTCGGCCTTGATGATGACCGCGAGCACGGGAGCGAGCAGCGCGATCGGGACGAGAGCGGTGACGGCGACCAGGATGTCCAGCGCACGCTTGAGCAGGTGGATCCCGCCCTCGTACGTCGGAATCTTGACGTGGATCAGCGGCAGGCCTTCCACCTGTCGCAGCGACACCCGCGGGCCGGCCACATCCGTGAGCCGGCTCGAGAGGATCAGTTCGGATGCCGTGCCCTCCAGCTGCCACCCGAGCTGCTTGACGAAGTCTGGATCCCCATCCGGACGACTCGCCACGATGATCGTGTCCGCGCTGAACTGCGTGGCGACCGTCGCGACGGTGTTCACGCTCCCCAGCACCGGATAGCGATCCCCGTCCACCTCGAGTTCGGCGGCGTCGCCGTCGAACAGGGTGGCCCCGACCACGTGATACGCGGTCTCTCCGCTGCGGCGGAGCGAGTCGATGACGTACCTGACGTCCTCGGCATCGCCCGCCACGACGGTGCGCGAGGCGTACTGCCCCGTGCGTCGGCGCTGCAACAGCCACTTGCGCCAGCCCCACCGGGCGAGGAGAAGCCCCAGCATCCCCACCGGCAGGGCGATCACCAGCAGCGGCCGCAGCCCCGCCCATTCCCCGAGCACGCCGACGATCGCGACGATCCCGAACGCGAGCCCGCTGGCATGCGCAACGCGCGCGTATTCGGCAGCCCCAGAGCCGAAGACAGCGGCGGCGCGTGTGCTCAGCGCGCTCAGCATCGGGAACCAGACTCCGACCAGCAGCAGCGCTCCGCGTGCGACGACCTCCCCAGGAGTGTCGAGCACGAACAACTGCACCGCTGCGGTCAGCAGCGTCGCGGCAGCGATCACGGCGGCATCCGACAGACGCAGACGCATCCGGTACCGGCGCTCCCACAGCTGCCGGCGTTCGAGCGTCGGAGTCACCCGCGGTGCGACAACCGTCTGCGAGGCGATGTGAGCGGCGCGCGGTGCGGCGACGGGCACGAAGGCCGTCGTTGCTCGCGTGAGCCCGATCGCGTCCTCGACGGACGTCATGCTCGGACTCCCCGAGCGCGGAATGTACGCAGAATTCCCCAGTGCGCCATGACTTTCCCCAGTGTTTCCCCAGTCCGCGAACTGTGCGCTCGCGGGTTCGCCCGCTTCCCGACCCCTCGGGATCCTGCTGCGCGTCGAGACCCCACGTCTCAACGGGATGGATGTCGTTCCCAGGCGACATCCGGATGCAGCAGGCACTGCAGGCTGCGCTCACTCTAGCGGATCGGTCGTCCGATCGGAAGATATTTCATCCGACTGGACGAAACAGATCGGCGGCCGCGGATCGCCCCTGCCCTAATCTGATCCCGTGACCGATCAGAGCACCCTCTCGCGACTCCGTCTCAGCCGCATGCAGCCGCGCGACGCCCACGAACCGCACCGCACGGCGAGCACGCTCGAGCTGTTCTTCGACCTGGTGTTCGTGGTCGCGATCAGCGTCGCATCCGCGCAGCTGCACCATGCGCTGAGCGCCGGGCATTTCGTGCACGGCATCACCTCGTTCGCCATGGTGTTCTTCGCCATCTGGTGGGCGTGGATGAACTTCACCTGGTTCGCGACGTCGTTCGCCACGGACGACTGGCTGTACCGCGTGCTGACGTTCGTGCAGATGGGCGGCGTCCTGATTCTCGCCGCCGGCATCCCCGCAGCCTTCGAACACGGTGACTTCCTGATTCCGGTCGTCGGCTACATCGTCATGCGGATCGCGATGATCGCGCAGTGGCTGCGGGCATCCCGCGCGGACGGGCCGCTGCGCGCGGTCACCCGGCGCTATGCGGCCGGCATCGGCGTGGCGCAGCTGCTCTGGGTGGGGTTCCTCTTCATCCCGGCGCCCTTCCAGATCGCCGCCTTCGTGCTCTGCGCGCTCATCGAGATCTCCGTCCCCGTCTTCGCCGAGCACCGGCACCGTACGCCGTGGCATCCCCACCACATCACCGAGCGCTACGGCCTGTTCACCCTCATCGTGCTGGGAGAGAGCCTGCTCGCCTCGGCCAACGCCATCGTCGGTGCCCTCGAGGAGGTCGAGTCCCTTGGTCCGCTCATCTCGATCGCCGCGCTCACTCTGATCGTGACGGCCGCGCTCTGGTGGATCTACTTCTGGCCGCCGCACCACAGCGCCATCTCCTCGTTCCGCCGTTCATTGCGCTACGGCTACGTGCACTACTTCGTGTTCGCTGCCGCGGCGGCGTTCTCCGCGGGCATCGAGGTCGAGATCGATGTGCTCACGCACCACAGCGACCTGTCGAACACCGCCGCATCCTTCGCCGTGACCATTCCGATCGCCGTCTTCGTCATCGGCGTCTGGTGGCTCGCGATCCGTGAGAACGCCGATCGCGTGGTGAACGTCGTCGTGCCCGTCGGCGCACTGCTCGTGCTGCTCGACCCGGTGCTGCCGATCCCGGTCGCGCTGACCGCCGTGATCCTCATCGCCATCGTGGCGGTGCTCGTGCTGCGGCCGCCGGTGACGCGACCGCGATCTGAAGTCATAGACGGCGCATAGGTACGGCATATGGCCCTGATCGACTCCTCCGCGAATGTGTACTCACGTCCCATTCCCGCGAGGAGAAGATCATGACCCGCATCCCCGAACCCGTCGACACCCCGGACGGCCCGACCTACGAAGGCCGCCCGCTCGACCGCCCCGACGAGGAGGTCGTCGATCAGGGCGCCCCCTTCGACATCCGCACGCTCATCAGCCGACGCAGCGTCATCGGCCTGGCCGGCCTCGGCGTCGGAGCCGTCGTGCTGGCGGCCTGCGCCCCCACCGCGACGAGCAGCACGACAGGCACCTCATCCGGCGCATCCGATGCGGATAGCACCTCGGACGCATCATCCGGATCCACCACCGCCGAGGGCGAGATCCCCGATGAGACGGCGGGCCCGTATCCCGGCGACGGTTCCAACGGACCCGACGTCCTCGAGGAGTCCGGCATCGTCCGCCAGGACATCCGTTCCTCCATCGACGGCTCCGCCACGGCCGAGGGGGTGCCGCTGACGTTCGAGCTCGAAGTCCTCGACATGCAGAACGGCGACGCGCCCTTCGCCGGCGTCGCCGTCTACGCCTGGCACTGCACAGCCGGCGGCGAGTACTCGATGTACTCCGAGGGTCTCGAGGACGTCACCTACCTACGGGGCGTCCAGGTCGCGGATGCCGAGGGCAAGGTCTCCTTCACCTCGATCTTCCCCGGCTGCTACTCGGGACGCTGGCCGCATATCCACTTCGAGGTCTACCCCGATGTGGATTCGATCACCGACTCCACGAACGCCATCGCCACCTCTCAGATCGCGCTCCCCGAGGATGCCTGCACGACCGTCTACGCGGATCCGCGCTACGACGGCTCGTCCGAGAACCTCGCACAGACCTCCCTGGCCGGCGACAACGTGTTCGGCGATGACGCAGGGGCACTGCAGCTGCCCACGATCACGGGGGACAGCACGAGCGGCTACACCACGAAACTGCAGGTGCGCATCGACACCTCGACGACCCCGACCGCGGGAGCCGCGCCATCCGGCGGCGAGGGCGGCCCCGGCGGCGAGGGCGGCCCCGGCGAGCCCCCGTCCCACTGACAGAAGGAGACCGAGACATGTTCCAGAACCTCACCGGATGGCACGCGCTGATCATCCTCGCCGTCGTCGTCCTCATCTTCGGAGCCGCCAAGCTCCCCGCCCTCGCCCGCAGCGTCGGCCAGTCCATGCGCATCCTGAAGACCGAGGTGCAGACCCCGGCCGCAGAACAGCCGACGACCAGGGAATAGCGCCATGACCGACCTCGCCACGGCCAGGGTCGAGGCCCATGCTCCGAGCAGGATGCCGCTGTCGTCGCACCTCAGAGAGGCACGCACCCGCGTGTTCCGTGCGGCGGCGGCGCTCCTCATCGGCGTTGTCCTCGGCTACCTGCTCTCCGGGCTGATCCTCGAGATGCTGCGCACGCCGATCCTCGAGATCGCCGAGACGCAGGACGCGAGCCTCAACTACGACAGCATCACCGGTGCCTTCGACCTGAAGCTCAAGATCGCCCTGTTCGCGGGCATCGCCCTGGCGAGCCCGGTCTGGCTCTACGAGCTGTTCGCCTTCCTCGCCCCGGGGCTCACCCGTCGCGAGAAGAAGTACACCTACGGGTTCCTCGCCGCGGCGCTTCCGCTGTTTGCCGCCGGATGCGCCGCCGGCTTCCTGCTGTTCCCGCACATGGTCGAGCTCCTCGCGAGCTTCGCGGATGCCGAGGACAGCACGCTGCTGCAGGCATCCGCCTACGTCGACTTCGTCCTGAAGATCGTGCTCTCCACGGGCATCGCGTTCGTGCTCCCGGTCTTCCTCGTGGTGCTCAATCTGCTCGGCATCCTGCCGGCCCGCACCCTCGCGCGGAGCTGGCGCATCGCGATCGTGGCCATCGTGCTCTTCAGCGCGATGGCGACGCCCTCGGCCGACGTGCTGTCGATGTTCCTGATCGCGATTCCGATGATCGCGCTGTTCCTCGCCGCCCTCCTCATCGCCTGGCTGCACGACCGGAAGGAGGCTCTGGCATGTTCGGACTGACCGTCGAGAAGCTCTTCGTCACCGCTCTCATCGCCGCCGTGATCATCGGCCCGCACCGGATGCCGCAGTACGCCAGCCGATTCGCTGCCGTGCTGCGGCAGCTGAAGGACATGACGCTGGAGGCCAAGCGCCGGGCGGAGGAGGAATCAGGCGCGGCGATCCTCCGCGAGGACTGGCAGGCGCTCGATCCTCGCCGCTACGACCCGCGGCGCATCATCCGCGAGGCCTGGCAGGACGAGTTCCCCCCGGAGGCGCAGCCGGCAGCAGTTGCCCGAGAAGTCGCCGCCCCAGAGCGCCCTCAACCCGAGCCAGAACAATCTCGGCCAGAGCCAGAGGGCCGCTGGGTCGTTCATGGCTCATCAGCGCACCCGCAGCGCGTGTGGGTACCCGCGGCATCCGTGCCGGACAGCATCCTCTCGGCGGCCGTGAGCTGAGCTCCCAGGCCCGTGTCCGAGGGCTCCTGCTAGAATGATGACGCAACGTGAGTGATATCGCCGAAGATTCGGCCGTCACGTCGCCACTGATCAGGGCCATCACGGACCACGCACACCGACGCGCGCGGCATCCGCTCTGATCGCAGACATGCGAGGCGCGCACGCGTGCGCCCGCCACAGAGCAGAGCAATGAGCAGCAACACCATGAGCATCATCCACGAGTCCCTCGACTGGAAACAGGCCGACGACGATGTGCACGTCGCGACGCGCGACGGCGAGTTCGCCGGTTTCGTCGAGTTCGACGGAACCGCGCACCTCGTGCGCGACAACCACGGCACGGACATCGGGTCCTTCCCGACCTTGGCCGACGCGCGCCGCGCCCTCGAAGGCGGAGGCCGCCCCGACGGTCACCCGCTGCGCCTCCGGCTGCGTCGCCGCGTCCGCCGAGCGCGCGCCTGACCAGAGCCGCGAACAGGCCGGACGTATTCCGGAGACCGCATACCGCCGGGGTTACGCTGGGGGAAGCGATGGGCAACTGCCTTTGGCTTCCGCAGCTCAAAGGGCTCCCGATCGGCAGGAGAGCATCATCTCCCGTACCCAGCTCGACTCGACCATTTCGACTCTCGGACCCGTGCGCCAGACGTACGCGGGCAACGCTGAGATCCCGCCCATGGCCAATGCGTACCGCGAGGTGCAGCAGGTCGTCCGCGAGACGGGCCTGATGCAGCGCACGCCGATCTTCTACTCCCTCGTCGGCGGCGCACTCGCGCTGGCGTTCGGCGGAGCGATCACCGGCTTCATCCTCCTCGGCGACAGCTGGTTCCAGCTGCTGATCGCGGGTGCCCTCGGCATCCTCTTCACGCAGGTCGCCTTCCTCGCACACGAGGCCGCGCACCGTCAGATCCTGACGTCCGGACCGGCGAACTTCCGCCTGGCACGCATCCTCGCCGCCGGCGTCGTCGGCATCAGCTACGCGTGGTGGGATTCCAAGCACACCCGCCACCACGGCAATCCGAACCAGGTCGGCAAGGACCCGGACATCGCCGTCGACACGATCTCGTTCCTGGAAGAGGATGCCGCGAAGTCGCGCGGTTTCATCCGCATGATCACCCGCAAGCAGGGCTGGCTGTTCTTCCCGCTGCTGACGCTGGAGGGGCTGAACCTGCACTACCTGGGGCTCAAGCACCTGACCACGCGCAAGAACGTGAAGGGACGCTGGATCGAGCTCAGCCTGATCGCGGTCCGCTTCGCCGTCGTGCTCGTGCCGGTCTTCCTGCTGCTGCCGTTGGGCATGGCATTCGCGTTCGTGGGCGTGCAGATGGCCGTGTTCGGCGTCTACATGGGTGCGTCGTTCGCGCCGAACCACAAGGGCATGCCGATCATCGCGCCTGATGCGCGTCTGGACTTCTTCTCGAAGCAGGTCCGCACCTCGCGCAACGTCACCGGCGGCTGGTGGGCCACCTGGTTCCTCGGCGGCCTCAACCACCAGGTCGAGCACCACCTCTTCCCGAACATGTCGCGCCTGCACCTGTCGAAGGCCCGCGGGATCGTCCGCGACTACTGCTCCGCCAACGGCGTCCCGTACACCGAGACGAGCATTCTGCGCTCCTATGCGATCGTGATCGAGTACCTGAACCGCGTTGGCCTCGCGGCGAGCGATCCGTTCGACTGCCCGGCCGCGGCTCAGATGCGCCGCGCCTGACTTCCCGCGTTCTCATCGAACGGGCGAGGCTCAGAGGATCCCGAGCTCCAGCGCCAGTGTGACCGCTCTGGTGCGGTCGGAGACGCCGAGCTTCTCGAACGCGTGCAGCAGGTGCGTCTTCACGGTCGCCTCGCCGATGAACAGTTCGCGGGCGATCTCCGGATTGCTCCGGCCGGCCGCGACCAGGCGCAGGACGTCGAGTTCGCGCGGGCTGAGCTGAGGCTTGACCGCGGCATCCTGACGCATGCGCGTCACGAGAGTGGCGGCGATCGACGGCGCGAGCACGGTGTGCCCTTCGGCCACGGCCCTGATCCCGGCGACGATCTCCTCCTGCGGGGCCGCCTTCAGCAGGTACCCGCTCGCCCCAGCCTCGATCGCGCCGAGGATGTCGTCGTCCGACTCGTACGTCGTGAGGATCAGGACATTGATGCCGGACAGCTCCTCCGCGATGCGGGCGGTCGCCTCGGCGCCGGTGAGCCGCGGCATCCGCAGATCCATCAGGACGACGTCCGGCCGCAGCGAGGCGGCGAGGTCGACGGCCTCGGCGCCGTCCGAGGCCTCGCCGACGACCTCGATGCCGTCGTCGAGCGCGATCAGGCCCACGATTCCTGCGCGCACGACCGGGTGATCGTCGGCGACGACGACTCGGATCATGATGGGTCCTTCCCCTCGTTCAACGGAATGCGCACGGTCAGGGCGGTTCCGGCCGGCTCCGCATCGCCCACCTCCAGGATGCCGCCCACGAGCGCGACCCGTTCGCGCATGCCGGCCAGGCCGAAGCCGTTCCCGTCGCCGATCCGCGTTCCGTCGAGGCCCCGTCCGTCGTCGCGCACCGTGAGTGCGGCATCCGCGTCGATACGCAGGGTGAGGTGGACGGTCGTCGCGCGCGCATGCTTGCGGACGTTCGCGAGCCCCTCCTGCGCGCAGCGCAGCAGCACGACCTGCACGTCGCGGGGCGCCGTGCACTCCGATGCGTCGACGTGCACCGCTGTCCCGGTCTCCTCTGCGAAACGTGCGCCGAGGCGATGCAGGGCCGGGGCGAGCGATCCGGTCGGATCGGTCGCCGGCGACTCCAGCACCACGAGTGCGCGTGCTTCGCGCAGGGCGTCGCGCGCGGCATCCTCGATCAGCGCGATCGTCTGCGGCGACCCGTCGCGGCGTGCACGCTCGGCGAGCATTACGATGCTCGTCAGGCTCTGCGCGATCGTGTCGTGCACGTCGCGAGCGAGCCGCTCCCGCTCGGCGGTCGCTCCGGCCTCACGGCTCGCGACCTCCAGATTCGCCTGCGCATCCGTCAGCCGCGTGAGCAGGCGCTGACGTTCGGCGCCCCATTCCGCGATCCGCGTGATCCACAGTCCCAGAGCGATCGAGAACGCGGCGGACAGGCCGGAGGTGAACGCGCCGGCCAGCAGCGCCCAGGGCTCGAATCCTCCCCAGATCCAGTACGACGTGGTGAGGATCACGGCATTGATGACCGTGGCGACGATCGCCTGGCGGGGTGAGCGCGACGTCATCCACAGCAGGGGCAGCACGATGGTCTGCTGCACCAGCATGCTCGGCTGGATCGCCACACCGATGGCCAGCAGGGCGATCAGCGCGGACTGCAGCCCGAAGGACGCACCGACGGACGGGATCGGGGATTCCCTGATGCTCACGTAGCGTCGGGCGCCGAACGCGTAGACCGCGCCGATGGCCACAGCCACGGCGACCAGGATCCACTGCGTGCCGGGCATCCGCGGATCCTCGGTGAGGGCCAGCACGGACGTCACCACCATGAGAGCGCCGACGGCGATGTCCCAGCCCAGCTGCTCCTTGCCGATCCGACTCATCTCACCCACTCTGGCACCTGCGGCGGCTCTCGCACCTGCGCCCGGCCGGTGCGATCAGCCGTCACGGCGGATCCAGCGGAACGTGATCCGGCTGAGCACGAATCCGACCACGAGCCATACGACGAGCACGATCGCGATCAGCCCCAGCTCCCAGGACCCGTTCACCTCGGCGCTCCGGAACGCGTCGGGCAGGAACACCGAGCGCATGCCCTGCGCGATCCACTTCACCGGCAGGACGCCCGATGCGGTCTGCAACCACTCCGGCAGCATGGCGAACGCGATGTAGACGCCCGAGATGAACTGGATCAGCAGGACGACCGGGATCACAACCGCTCCGGCCGTCTTGCCCGACCGCGGCACGGACGACAGCGCGATGCCCAGCAGGGTGCAGGTCACGAGCCCCAGGACGAAGATCCAGGAGAAGCCCACCCAGGCTGCCGGATCCGTCGGCAGTTCAGCGCCGAAGAAGACCGCTGCCACCACGATCAGGAGGGCGATCTGCAGGATCGCGGTGACGAACACCTCGCCGATCTTGCCGAGGAAGTAGGTCACCGGCGAGATCGGCGTGCCTCCGAGGCGCTTGAGCGTGCCGTCGCTCTTCTCGCTCGCGATCTCCAGCGCAGGTCCCTGCACTCCCGAGAGCAGGATGCCGCCGGCGATGAGCCCGGGCAGATAATAGGTCGCCATGGTGACGGTGTCCTGCCCCTCTCCGATGTCGCCGGTGAAGATCGTCGCGAAGACGACGTACATCAGCGTCGGGAAGAGGAACGTGAAGAACACCTGGTCGCCGGCGCGGAAGTACTGCCTGAGCTCGAAGCCGATACGACGGATGCCGAGGCGGATCGTGCGGGACAGCCCGAAGGCCGGTGCGGGTGTCGGCGCGGATGCGGTGATGGTCATGCTCGTTCCTCCACGAGTCGGTCGTCGGCGGGTTGCGCGTCCTCGCGGATCAGGCCCAGGTAGATGTCCTCGAGGCTGGGACGGACGACCTCGAGTGCTCGTGGTTCGCCGCCGTGCCGGAACAGATCGGCGACGAGGGCCCCCGGTTCGGTCGTCCGGTGCTCGTGCGCGGTGCCAGCGGCATCCGTCCAGCGCACAAGAGGAACGCGCGCCGCGGCGCCGCCGATCTCGTCGATCGCTCCGATCGCGACGATCCGGCCGCCGGAGATGACGGCGGCGCGGTCGCCGAGCTGCGCGGCTTCGTCGAGGTAGTGCGTCGTGAGCAGGATGCTGGTGCCGTCGGCCTTGAGCGACCGGATGAGATCCCAGAACTGGCGGCGGGCCTCAGGATCGAACCCGGTGGTCGGCTCGTCCAGGAAGAGCAGTTCTGGACGTCCGACGATGCCGAGCGCGACGTCGAGTCGACGTTGCTGGCCGCCAGACAGTCGGCCGATCCGCACGCGCGCCTTGGTCTCGAGACCGACGGCCGCGATGACTTCGTCGACGCTGCGCGGGTGCGGGTAGTAGCCGGCGAACTCGGTGAGGAGTTCGCGCACCGTGACGTTGCCCGTCTCGCCGCTGGACTGCAGGACGATGCCCAGGCGAGCCTTCCAGTCCAGGCCGCCGCGTTGCGGGTCGACGCCGAGCACGCGGACGTCGCCCGAGGTGCGGTGCCGATAGCCCTCGAGGATCTCGATCGTGGTGGACTTGCCGGCGCCGTTCGGGCCGAGCAGGGCGAAGGTCTCGCCGCGGTGGATGTCGAAGCTGATGCCGTCCACGGCGGTGAACGCTCCGTAGCTCTTGCGCAGCTCCTGCACCTGGATCACAGTGTCGGTCATGCTTCCCAGCGTGGCGGGTCCTCGTGGCCGGCGGTAGCCGTGGACGGACGGATTCCAGGGTCCACCGGTCGGTGGAGGGGGACCGGGTTCGACGGAGTCCGTAGGCTCGTCCCATGAGCGAGCTGCATGACCTCACCGCGATCGAACAGCTGGCGGCGCTGCGGACGAGCGAGATCTCGCCGGTGGAGCTCGTCGCGCACTATCTCGACCGCATCGAGAGGCTGGACGGCGGGATCGGCGCATTCGTCGAGGTCACCGCAGCCTCCGCGCGGCAGCGCGCAGAAGCGCTCGGCGGCGCGCGCACCGAGGGTGCGCTGTGGGGGCTGCCGTTCGCGGACAAGGATCTGGTCGCGAGAGCGGGCGTCCCGACGCGTTTCGGTTCGCGCCTGCACGACGGCTTCGTGCCGGAGGCCACAGCCGATCAGGCCGCCGTGCTCGATGAGGCTGGCGGCATCAGCCTCGGCAAGACCGCGACACCGGAGTTCGGGATGACCGGCTACACCGAGACGCGCATCGGCCCGCCCACCAGGGACCCGTGGAATCCGTCGAACGGTGCCGGCGGGTCCAGTGGGGGAGCGGCGGCCGCCGTGGCCGCCGGGCTGCTGCCGCTGGCTCCGGGGTCGGATGCCGGCGGCTCGATTAGGATCCCTGCGGCGACGGTGGGACTCGTCGGCATCAAGCCGTCCCGCGGTCGCGTGCCGTTCGCCTCCGGACTCGACAGCCCCGGCGGGCTGGCGGTGGCCGGGCCCATCGCGCGGACCGTGGCGGATGCCGCACTGCTGCTGGATGTCCAGGCCACCGGACGCCCACACCCCTATGCGACCGCCGCGCCGGGGTCCGGTCCGTTCCGCGAGGCCACCGAACGCGTCGCCGGTCGCACGAGCATCGGAGTCACGACGGTGTCGCCGTGGGACGACGACGAGGACATCCGCCTGGATGCCGAGGCGGCACGGGCGGTCGAGGTCGCGGCGTCGCTGCTCGCCGACGGGCACGACGTCGACGCGTTCGACTGGCGCCCGCGGGGATACGCGACCATGTTCACGGCCCTGTGGCGCACGAGCGCCGCCCGCATGGCGTTGACCGACGACGAGCTCGCACACGTCGAGCCGATCACGGCGTGGCTCGCGCGCGAGGGGCGCCGGATGACAGGTCGTGAGGTGCTCGACGCGCTCGCCGCCGCGACGGTGTTCGAGCGCGAGACGATCACCGCGTTCTCCCCGTACGACGCCGTGCTCACGCCGGCGCTCGCGCTTCCGGCGCGTCCGGTCGGCTGGTTCGACGCCGAGGATGCGGGGGTGAACTTCGCGCAGCAGGTGCGCTACGCGCCGTACTCCAGCTTCGTGAACGTCTCGGGTCTCCCGGCGATCGTGGTGCCCGTGACCACGGATCCCGCAGGTCACCCCGTCTGCGTTCAGCTCATCGGGCGACCGGGCGGCGAGGGCACGATCATCGCGCTCGCGGCCGAACTCGAGCGCCGCGCCGGGCGGATGCCGCACCCGCCGATCTGGTGAATCAGTGCCGGACTCTGGCGCGTGATTTCGCGACGCCGGCGAGTGTCGCTCGCAGCGGCGTGCCGAGGTAGAGCCCGAGGGATGCGCCTGCGGCGAGACCGACGCCGATGGACGCGGCCAGGACGAGCGGCGCGATGCTGACCAGCATCGCTTCGGGTGTCCCGTCGGAGTCGGCCAGCCCCAGCAGCCCTCGGAACACCGTCAACCCCGGCACGAGCGGCACGATCGCCGCCGTCGTGACCGCGACCGACGGCACATGCAGATTGCGGGCGATCAGGATTCCGATGAAGCTCGCCAGCAGTGCCCCGATCGCGCTCGCCGCGCCTTCGTGGATGCCCAGCAGCAGGGAGGAGCCGTAGCCGAGGATTGCGATCACGCTCAGCCCGGCGCTCACGACGATGATCCGCAAGCCTGCGCCGTTGAACAGCGCGACCGCGACGGCGATGATGATGGCACCCGCGATCTGAGACGGCAGCGGACCGAACGGCACGGCGTCGTCCGGGCGTTCGAAGCCGTACCCGACGAGCTGCGCGACCCCGAGTCCGATGAGGATGCCCAGCACGACGCCGACGGTCTGGATCGTGAGATCGAGGATGCGCCCGCCGGCGGTGAGAGCGAACCCGTCGATGGCGTCCTGGGCCGCGGCGACGACCGAGAGCCCGGAGAGCATGAGCACGATCCCCGCGGCCACCATGATCGAGGGGCGCACACCGTCGAACGGCGCGATCCCCGCCGACCCGAGAGCCGCGACCACCGTCGCGAACGCCGTGATGACGAACGCGCCGGCGATCTGGCCGAAGAACGACGGCACGCGTGCTTTGGCGAGCCCTGCCTGGGCGAAGGCGGCGGCCAGCGATGCGAGGAAGGCGAGCACGATGAGGGCCGGGGTGGCGTCGAACAGGATGGCGACGCCGACCGCGAGCAGAGCGCGGGCGACGATCACGACGAGGGGCCGGTAGAGGAACGGCGTCCGCCGGATCGTGCGGAACGTGCTGCGCGCCTCGTCCAGCGGCATCCCGTCCTGGATGTCGGCGAGCAGCGCCTGCAGCCGCTGCAGCTTCGCGTGATCGGGCGACGCCGCGTGCACGACGCGCAGCAGGGTCGTCGGCGCGTCGTCCTCGCCGAGATGGTGCGACACCGTGATCGATGTGAACGTCACGTCCACCTGCACGCCCTTGAGCCCGTAGACCTGGGCGACCCTGGCGATCGCGAACGTCACGTCGTGGGCTGACGCGCCGACCGCGAACATCGACTCGCCGATGCGCAGCGCGAGATCCAGGATCCTCGACACCACGGTCGCGTTGAGCACCGGGAGCACCTCGGTGAGGGCGACCCGCGACGGATCGGTCCGGATCGCCCTGCGCACCGAAGCCAGGAATCGGGACTGGCGCTCAGAGGACATGTCCCCATTGTGCGTCAGATCAGCCTTCGGAATCGCTCCGAACCGCAGGGAGCCGATCGCCGATCAGAGCCAGGTTCTGGATCGCGGCCAGACCGTACTGCGCGACGTCGTTGGTTCCCACGCTCGGCGCTTCGTCGACCGGATTGAGCACCCCCGGGCCGTCGATGCGACGCAGCACGAAGTCCGATCGGTGCACGAGCCACTCGCCGATGCCCTCGAACGCTTCCCACGCGGCATCCGCGAGCGCATCGTCACCCGTCTGAGCCGCGGCATACGCGGTCAGTCGGCTGTGCGCCTGCTCGAGATGGATGCCGGTGAACGGCTGTCCGACCGCGGCCTCCTGCTCCTGCGGAGAGGCGAGGTACAGCCGGCAGTACTGCAGCCAGGCGTCGCGGAAACCGGGGACGTCGACCAGGGAGATCAGCTCGCTCGCGACCTCGACCAGACCGAACACGGCGCTGAGATGCGACACCGCGATGCGGTCGCGCGAGGTGTCGAACCGGCCGGCTTCGATGTCGTACAGCGCCTCGCCGGTGAGGAACCCGTGCGGCAGGGCGCCGATGTCCGCCATCGTGCCGAGAAGGCGATCGCGCGAGCGCTCGTTGCCCGTGCGCTCCCAGTCGGCGAGCCAGGTGGCGGCCAGCGCGCCCCAGTCGGTGCCGAGGCCGACGGCCAGCGCTGCGCGATCGGGGCGGTAGGTCGCAGCATCCGTTCGGACCTTGCGCGTCGGGTCGGTGTCGACGAAGCGCTCGTCGCTGTCGCGCAGCTCGGTGAGCAGATCGCCCACGCGCTCGTCGGCGGTGAGGTAGTGGAAGATGCGTCGGTAGATCGGGCTCGAGATGCGCAGCTGCTTCGCGCTGCATCCCCAGTGCTGGACGTTGTGCCGGGAGCCGAGGCCCTGCCAGCGGCCCAGGTGGTACACGTCGACCTCGCCGGTGTGGCGGGTCATCGCCTCGGCGAGACGGAAGACATCGGCCCGCCCGCTGCGCAGGTACGAGTACCAGAGCCAGAGGTCGGGGGAGAGCTCGCTGTTGTCCCAGGCGTAGCCGCCGACGTCGTAGCGCCAGACGTGGCGATCCAGGTCGTACGCGTGCATGACGTCGCCGTAGTTCCAGAACCCGTACCAGCGGCGCTGGTCGATCTGGCCGAGGTAGAAGTCGAGCAGGAAGTCGTTGCTGTCCTCGATCTCGGTGCGCGCCGGCGTCGATCGGTCGACCGGCGCCCAGTCGCCGAAGACGCCGACCGCGTGCAGGTGCTCCGGTGTCGGCTGCAGGAGCGGAGGGCGCTGCAGAGCCTCGACCGCTGCGGCGGTCTCCTCGATGGGCGGCGTCGCGTCGTACGCGAACAGGGTCAGCTCGTGCGTGCGAGCCACGCCGTGCGCGTCGCCGAAACCGGGCTCGTAGTCCTCGTAGGTGATCTCCAGGCCCTCGAGCTGAGAGGCGAAATCGTCCTGGCCGAGCCCATCGTGGTAGAACCGCACATCCATCGGCTGGGCTTCGGGTGCGTACAGCCAGGCCGTCAGCTCGGCGCGCTCGCCGGCGGCTCCGCGCAGATCGAGCTGGCCGGGGTGCGACTGCCAGAACGAGCGGATGCCGAGGCCGAAGCCTCCCGTCGGGTCGCTGATCGCGACGTATCCCTCCGCCCTGGTGCCCGCACCGGCATCGATCCACGCATGCCCGGGTGCCGTCCGCTTGCGGATGGCGAAGCCATCGGCGCTCAGCTGCGTCAGCGTGACGTCGTTCCAGGCGGGGATGAGGTCGAGTCGCTGCGAGACCTCGGGGTTCCACGTGTCGAGCGGCGGCGTCTGCGCGCCCTGGATCTGCGCGGCGCGGACGTCGGACCCTGGATCCCGACGGAGACCCGTGAGTCCGCGGACGGCTTCGGCGAAGAAGCCGCCATCGGCGCCCGCGACGCGGACGTGGCGGTCGTGCAGGGCTGCACGCAGCGGCACATCGGCGCGGACGCCGAGACCGGCGAGGAAGTCGTGCTCGGCATCGCCGTCCCAGATCACCGAGTGCACGAGCCGCACCTCGGCGGAGCCGGCGACGACGATGAACCGGACGGTGAACGGGAGCCATTCGCGCTCGCCGTCCTCGTCGCGGTGCGCGCCCTCGACGCGCACGACGGCGCGGATCGGGCCGTCCTGTTCGACCTCGATCGTTCGCACGCGCGACCGGAATCGGCGACGGGGAGTCGCGCCGCCGTCGTCGGAGAGCTCGTTCTGCAGCAGGCTCACCAGGCGCAGGTCTTCCGCGATGACGCGTCCGCCGCGCGACACCCTGTGGACGAGCGCATCGGACGGCGCGCTCGGGAACGCGAGGCGAAGGATGCCGTTGTCGACGAGGATCTCGCCGCCGGCGCTCTCGACGTGGACGGCGGACGAGGCGGGGGGCGCGGCATCCTCACCCGCGACGATCTCGTACGCACCGGGCGAGTCGAGTGCGCCGACCGCGCACCCCGCCCACTTGACCGAGCCGTCCGGCCAGGTCGCCAGCGGCCAGAACTGCGCGGGGACGGCGTCGCCGCCGACCTCCCGCAGCCGCAGGGCTGCCGTGTCCGAGACGGCGCTGCGCGGCAGCGGCGCCCCCCACGTCGCACCGCCGCGCAGGCGCGCTGGGGCTTCGTCATCGAGCCAGCGGAGCGGAACGGTCACGGTTGAACCGGTCACAGCGAGTGAACCTCCAGGTTGCGGTAGCGGGCGGTGAGGGGAGCCATCTGGCGGAACCCGATGCGCCCGTCACGGATGCGCGGACCGGTGCTCTCGTCATCGGTCCAGTCGAACAGCGGCAGATCATCGATCGAGAAGGCGACGCGCGGGCCGTCCTTGACGATCGCGATGCGGTAGAACGCGTCGCGGGCGTCGACGACCGGTGGCAGCGGGTCGGCGCCCTGCGCGACGAGGTGGAACCCGGGGGACTTGCGCAGGTTGCAGGTGTGGAACGCTCGCTCGTCCTCCCAGCGGCGCCGGAAGTACGACACGTGCAGGGTCCGGATGTCGCCGGAGTGGTACTGCGGGTACGCGCCGGTGCGCGGCGCCAGCGCCGCGTCGAAGACGCCGTCGGCGTGCGGATGCTGCCCGGCATCCGCTGCGGCGCCGAAGAAGAGCATCGCCAGCCCCGGCTCCGACCGCGGCGAGAACTCCCACGTGATCCGGATGCGGTCGCCGAAAGGCTCTGGGCACCAGAACGTGAAGTGGTCGTCGAACCCGCCGCTGCTCGAGAGCAGCATCCCTTCGTCGGACGGCTGGGCGGACACAGGGCCCTCGGCGACCCAGTCGTCCAGATCGGAGGCCGAGGTCAGCGGGTTGCGGTAGATCAGGGTCATCCCTTCACCGACCCGATCAGCATCCCCTTCGCGAAGTGCTTCTGCAGGAACGGGTAGAACAGGATGATCGGCA